>JAXHLR010000005.1:300000-524399 GCA_034521975.1 Acidimicrobiales bacterium
CTGTTCCTCGTCCTGATCCCCGCCGAGCGGTCGGTGGCGCGGGAGCCGGGCGACGAGGCCGCCTACAAGAAGGCCGCCATGTTCGGCGGGATCCTCCACCTGCTGCTGGTGCTGATGCTGATCATCATGGTCTGGAAGCCGGGCGTCTGACCCGACTCGCCTCCGTCGCACCCCGGTAGCGTCGTCTCCGTGCACCCGATCGAGCGGCTTCGCTACGTGGCCAGGGCCTCAGGCGCGCCCCACGCGCTGCTGGTCCGCGAGACCGCAGCCGCGCTCGGATCCTTCGGTTCGGACCCCTCGGGGCTGATCACGGCCTGTCGCCGGGTGGTCGCCCGCCAGCCCTCCTCGGGTCCGATGTGGTGGCTCGCGGCCCGGGTGCTGACCGCTCCCGATCCGCTCCGCGAAGCGTGGGCGGCGGTCGAGGAGATGGACGCCGATCGCACGGCCCGCGAGCTGTCGTACGCCCTGCCCGACGATGCCACCGTCTGCCTGTTGGGCTGGCCCGACACCGTTGCCGAGGCCCTGATCCGACGTGGCGATGTCGTGGCACTGGTGGTCGACGCGCTGGGCGAGGGGTCCGGGCTGGTGCACCGGTTGATCCTGAGCGACATCGACGCGGTCGACGTCCCCTCGATCGGGCTCGGCGCTGCCGCGGCCGACTCCGACCTGGTGTTGTTGGAGGCATCGGCGATCGGCCCCGACGCCTTCCTCGGGGTGGCGGGGTCGCGGGCCGCGGCGGCCACGGCCCGCCACGCAGGGGTACCCGTGTGGCTCGTGGGTGGCGCCGGCCGGCTCCTGCCGCGACGGATGTGGGACGCCCTCGTGTCGAGGGTGGAGGTGGACGATCCGTGGGACGCCGACGATGAGGTGGTGCCACTCGAGCTGGTCGATCAGGTGGCCGGCCCGCAGGGCCCCGAGCCCGTGGCCGACGCGCTCGCGCGCACCGACTGCCCGATCGCGCCGGAGCTGTTCACCCAGCTCTGAGGAGACCGGGCCAGCGCCGATCCGACCTCTTGCTCAGCCGGTGTGCTGGGCGACGAGCTTGCGGGCGATCACCTTCAGGCAGAGCGTCTCGTCGGCACCCTCGAAGATCGACAGCACCCTCGCATCGACGAAGTACCGGCTGACCGGGTACTCCTCGGCGTAGCCGAAGCCGCCGTGGATCTGCATGGCCTCGCGGGTGACCCACTCGGCGGCCCGACACACATAGGCCTTGACCATCGATGCCTCGAGCGAACCCTCGCCCTTGGCCATCAGGTTGGCGACGAGGTACGAGAACTGACGTGCGGCCTGGATCGTGAAGGCCATGCGGGCGAGCTTGGTTTGGGTGAGCTGGTACTCGGAGATGGGCTGGCCGAACACCTTGCGGTCCTCGGCGTAGCGGACCGCCTCCTCGTAGGCGGCCTGCATGACGCCAACGGCGCGGGCCGCGGTCTGAAGTCGACCGTTCTCGAACCCCGACATCTGGTAGTAGAAGCCGCGGCCAAGACCGTCCTCGCCCCCGACCTGGTTGTCGTCGGACACGAACCAGTTGTCGAACGCGATCTCATAGGAGTGCATGCCCCGGTAGCCGATCGTGTCGATCGGACGGCCCTCCATCTTCGCGCCCCCGGGTGCGCCCCCGTCGGCCCCGGCCTCCTGGGTGAGCTCGAAGCCGTGACCGTCGCCGCGCTCCTTGGGCACGCAGAACAGCGTGAGGCCCTTGTGGGTCTTCGACCGGTCGGTGTCGGTGCGGGCCAGCAACATGAGCACGTCGGCACGGGCCCCGAAGGTGCACCAGGTCTTCACCCCGTTGACCAGCCACCCGCCATCGGTCTTGGCGGCGGTGACCTTGATGTTGGCCACGTCGGAGCCGTAGTCCGGCTCGGTGACCGCCACCGCGGCCATCGCCTCGGCCGAGGCCAGCTTGGGCAGCCAGTACTCCTTCTGGGCCTCGGTCCCGCCGGCTTCGAGGGCTCGGGTGAGGATCTCGGGGCGGGTGATCAAGGACCCGCCGGCACCGAGCGAACCGCGTGAGAGCTCCTCGGTGGCCACGACCATGCCCATGTAGTCGCTCTCGGTGCCGCTGGCGAAGCCGCCGTAGGCCTCGGGCACCGACATGGCGAAGCCGCCCATCTCGGCCAGCCCCGCGATGATCCGTTCGGGGATGTCCTCGTTGTGACGGTGGATGTGCTCGGCGACCGGGCGGATCTCGTTCTCGGCGAAGCGTCGGAACGTGTCCTGGACCATCTCGAAGTCGTCGTCGAGGTGGCGGGGACCGGCCTGGCCGGCCAGGCCGGCCAGGAACTCGGGGTCGCGGTAGGTGCCGACCAGCTCCCGGGTGGTGTCGAGCGCATCGGGTTCGACACCCCACAACGCTTCGCGCCCGAAGACCTTGGTGGCCAGGTCGGCCACGGCGTCGGCGACGAAGGCACAGGTCAGTTTGGCCTCCAGCTCGCCGTTGTTGCCGTAGTCGAGCATGGCCCGACCCGTCGCCATCGCCGATGCGGCATGGGCGAGGTCGTAGGCCAGCACCTGGTCGTCGTCGACCGACCCGTTGGCGAGCCTCGTGGTGGCGGCGGCGACGACTCGGTCGGCGGCATCGATGGCAGCGGCAGCGGCATCCAGATCAGGCGTGGTCATGGGGCCCAACAGTACCGATCGGTAGCGGCGGGCTCATATCCGGGCGGTGGGACTTGGTGATGGGGGGAGCCGCATCCCTACGATCGGGGCGACCGCACACCATGGGGTCGGCGGCGCCCGCCGGCCATCCCTGCCTCGGAGGAACACCCGTGACGACCCATGACCGCCCGTTCGGCCGCTACCTCGAGGACTTCCAGGTGGGCGACATCTACCGTCACTGGCCGGGCAAGACGATCACCGAGGCCGACGATCACCTGTTCTGCATGATCACGATGAACCATCACCCGCTGCACACCAACTCCTGGTTCGCCGAGAACGAGACGGTGCACGGAAAGAACGTGGTGGTCGGTAACCTCGTCTACTCGCTGGTGCTGGGCATGAGCGTTCCTGATGTGAGCGGCGCGGCGATCGCCAACCTCGAGGTCGAGACCCTGTCGCACAAGAAGCCGACGTTCCACGGCGACACCATCTATGCCGAGACGAGGGTGCTGGAGGTGAAGGAGTCGTCCTCCAAGCCCGACCGCGGGATCGTCAGCGTCGAGACCAAGGGCCTCAACCAGCGGGGCGAAGAGGTCTGCTACTTCCGCCGCAAGGTGATGGTCTGGAAGCGTGAGCACGCTCCCGCGCGCCAGCGGCCCTACGGTGACGACATCTGGGAGTGACGTCTCCGGCGGTGGCCAGGTGACCCCCGACCAGCAACGGGTCATCGACTGGGGTCACCGGCACCTCAGCGACCTGCCATGGCGGCGGACCCGTGACCCGTGGGCGGTGTTGGTGTCGGAGGTGATGGCCCAGCAGACCCAGGTCGCCCGCGTCGTCCCGAAATGGGCATCGTTCCTGGCCCGTTGGCCCGATCCCGCATCCTGTGCGACCGCACGCCTCGGTGAGGTGGTCGAGCTGTGGTCCGGCCTCGGCTACCCGCGCCGGGCCCGGCACCTGCATCGGGCCGCCGGGGTGATCGTCGGCCGGCACGGGGGAGCGGTTCCCGAGGATCACGAGGCGTTGCTGGCGTTGCCCGGTGTCGGCCCGTACACGGCGAGCGCGGTGCTGGCGTTCGCGTTCGAGCACGACGTTGGGGTGGTCGACACCAACATCGCCAGGGTCCTCGCCCGTTGGCACGGACGTCGACTGACCGCGACCGAGGCGCGAGCGGCATCGGCGGCCGCGGTCCCGGACGGGCACGGCTGGTGGTGGAACCAGACGCTGATGCAGCTGGGATCGACCGTGTGTCGCCCGAGGGAGCCCCGGTGCGACGAGTGCCCGGCCGAGCCGTGCTGCGCCTGGCGCTCTGCCGGCAACCCGCCCCCGGACCCGGCCAGCGGCTCGGCGCTGGTGAGCGGCCGCCAGGCCCCCTTCGCCGGTTCGGACCGCCAGGCCCGCGGTCGCCTCCTGGCGGCGGTCGCCGGTGGCACGGTGTCTGCCGGTGACGTCGGCGGCGCCGCCGGGCTCCCCTCGGACCCGGCCAGAGCGGAACGAGTCGCCCGATCCCTGGTCGCCGATGGTTTGATCGAGCGCGACGCCGACGGCGCGCTTCGCCTCCCCTGACCGGCGGTGGACCCCGAACCCCGGGCGCCGTCGGTCGCTCCGCGCTGTCGGTCAGGTCTCGCCGAGGAACTCCAGGATCACCCCGTTGGCCAGCTCAGGACGTTCGAGGTGCAGGAAGTGCCCCGCACGCTCGACCACCACCACCTGTGAGTCCGAGCCGGCGAGGGACCCCTGGATCCCCTCGGCCACGCTGGGGGCGATGCAGCCGTCGTCGAGCCCGTGAAGGTAGAGGGTGGGCTGTGACGGCATCTGGCCGGTGGCTTGCTGGGCGGCGTCGTAGGTGGGCGACCGTGGCCCATCGCCGAGGGTCGCCCGGTAGTAGCCGAGCGCGGCAGCGAGGTTCGCGGGATCGCGCATGGCGTCTTTGACCCGGGGGAGGTCGTCGGACGCGTCGTAGCCCGGTGACCAGTCGGCCCAGAGCCGGTCGATGAAGGCCAGGTCGTTCATGGGAACGACCACGTCGGCCAAACCGTGCTGGAAGAAGAACATGTACCAGGACAACCGCAGCTGGTCGTAGTCGAGGAAGGCGTTGGCCAGCGCTCCCCCCGGGGGAACCGCCGCACCGACCACCTTGGACCAGCGATCGGGTTCGAGGCTCGCAGCCCCGTAGGTGGCCACCGCACCCCAGTCGTGGCCGATGATCACCGAATCGGCATCGCCCCCGAGCGCCTCGTGCAGGGCACAGGCGTCGGCAGCCAGCGCGCCGGTCTGGTAGACGCCGTCGTCGGGGACCGAGGTGGGTGCGTACCCGCGCATGAACGGAGCCACCGCCCGGTAGCCCGCTTCGGCCAGCTCGGGAAGGAGGTGGCGCCACGTCCACGCACAGTCGGGGAAACCGTGCAGGCACAGAGCGAGGGGTCCCTCGCCCGCGTCGAGATAGGCGAAGTTGACCCCGTTGGCCGACACCTGACCGTGGCTGATCGTCATGGTGCGCGACTCTAGGGGAGCGGCCCGACCCGCGGAGACTGAGACTTCAGTCACACGTTGTGAGCCCGGGCGGGACGTTCCGTTACGCTCGCCCCCGAAGGGGGAGTCTGTGGTCAATGTGACGTTCTTCGGAGTACGTGGATCCACACCGTGTCCGAGTCCCGCGAACGCGCGCTATGGCGGCAACACCGCCTGCATCGTGGTCGACCGGCCCGGTGGCGGGCGCGACGCCGAGCACGGGTCGCAACCGATCATCTTCGACATCGGAACCGGCTTGCGTGCCTACGGCGAGACCGTGGCCGCCGACGTCGATTTCCGAGGTTCGGCCTTCGTCACCCACCTGCACTGGGACCACGTCCAGGGCCTGCCGTTCTTCCTCCCCACCCTCCGCTCCGGTGGCATGCTCGACATCTACGGTCCTCGGGCCGAGCCGGGAACCAGCCTCAGCGAGTCGTTCGCGGGGTTCATGCGTCCGCCGTACTTCCCGGTCACCATCGCCGACCTCAAGGGCGACATCTCGTTCCACGACTTCGCCTCCGGCACCGTCTCGGTCGGTGACGCCACCATCACCGCCGCGCCGGTTCCCCATGTGGGAGTCACCAACGGCTACCGGCTCGACTGGGCGGGGGCGTCGGTCGCCTACGTCAGCGATCACCAGCAGCCCGACGGCCAGTCCTTCGAGGTCGACCAGGGCGTGCTCGACCTGTGCCGCGACGTCGACCTGTTGATCCACGATGCCCAGTACACCGCCGATGAGTACGCCGCCAAGTGCGACTGGGGCCACTGCACCGTCGACTACGCGGTGCACGTCGCGAACCAGTGCGGTGCCCGCCGCCTGGCGCTGTTCCACCACGATCCCATGCACGACGACGGCTGGCTCGACTGCCTCCTGGGTGCCGCGCGCAGACTGGCTGCGCCCGACCTCGAGGTCGTCTCGGCCTACGAGGGCCTCACCATCTCACTCAGCTGATCGGAGCCGTTGTCCGTGACCACCGACGATCCCGTGTCGTTCGACCCACTCGACCTGCGCCGCGCCTTCGGCAACTTCCCCACCGGGGTGACCGTCGTGACCGCTGCCCCCGACGGCGAGCCGACGGGCATGACGGTGGGGTCGTTCTTCTCGGTGTCGCTCGACCCGCCGTTGGTCGGGCTGTGTGCCGACAAGGGTTCGAGCTCGTGGCCGCGGATCGCTCCCGCCAACTGCTTCGCGGTGAACTTCCTGGCCGACGACCAGGCCGGGGTGAGCAACCACTTCGCCAGTCGCATCTACGACAAGTTCACCGACGTCGCCTGGCGGCCGGCGAGCACTGGGTCACCGCTGCTCGACAACGTGATCGGCTGGGTCGATTGCGTCACCGAGCAGACCGTCGATTCGGGCGATCACTGGATCGTCATCGGCAGGGTCGTCGACCTGTCGATCGAGCGCGAGGCCGATCCCCTGGTGTTCTTTCGGGGTGGCTACGGCTCGTTCCGTCCGGTGGACTGACCCATGGCCCTCTACGCCCTCGGCGCCCAGGAACCCCGGATCGACCCGACCGCCTATGTCCATCCCGAGGCCGTGGTGATCGGCGATGTCACCATCGGGGCCGAGTCGTCGGTGTGGCCCGGGGCGGTGCTGCGTGGCGACGACGGGGGCATCGTCATCGGCGACCGCACCTCGATCCAGGACAACTCGGTGCTCCACACCACCGCCGAGGCTCCGACCAGGGTCGGCTCGGACTGTGTGATCGGCCACATCGTCCACCTCGAGGGGTGCACGATCGAAGACGGTGCGCTGGTGGGTTCCGGATCGGTCGTGCTGCACCGGGCGATCGTCCGCTCGGGCGCGCTCGTCGGCGCCAACGCGGTGGTCCCCAACGACATGGAGGTGCCGGCAGGTGCCATGGCGCTCGGCGTCCCGGCCAAGATCCGCCCCGACTCGGTCGAGCCGAGCCAGATCAGCCGTGGCGTCGAGTCCTACGTCGCTCGCGCCACGCGCTACGCCGCCGACCTGCGACGTCTCGACTGAGCACGTCCACCCGTCGCCGAACTGTGAAGGGTTTCCAACCGCATGGGTTGGATTCGCTTCACGGAACGGATCGGCTGGCGAAGGTCAGCGGCTGTAGACGCGCGGGGCCCGGTACGAGCTGCCGATCTCGGGGCGACCACGGCGCGAGGTCCACCGCCACTGCACCGAGATCCGGCCGTCGGCCACACCGAGGGCGGCGGGCACCGAGTGCTCCCAGCGGGCCTGGCAGGCCCCGCCCATGACGATGAGGTCGCCTCGGCCGGGGGAGAGGTCGACGATGGCGCCCTTCGCCGCTGCCTCGTGGTCCCACCGGTTGGGTCGTGGTCGGAGGTGGAACGGCCGTCGGGCGCCGAGCACCAACAGCGCGATCACGGTGTCGTCGAGCCACCGCATGTCGCGGTCGCGGTGGAACGCCATCATGTCGTCACCATGGCGGTAGTAGGCCAGTCCCGGCCGGCCGAACTGGACCCGATAGTGGTGCTGCAGGGTGCGCTGGGTGGCGGCGATCGCCGGGTGGACCTGGGTCCCCTCGGCGAAGCGACCTCCCAGGCGCGGCTCATCGACCCACCGTTCGTAGCGCCAGAGCCGGCCCTGGCGCCAGGGCACCGACTCGCGGACCGCTTCGTACACCTCATCGGGCTCGGCCAGCCAACCCCGTGCCAGATCGACCCAGGCCGACCCGTCGAGCCAGGTCCGCTCCAGCCCGACCCCGGCCAGGCCCCCGGTGTCGGCAGGCGGTGTCACCACGGGACCACCGTACCGGCGGATCGACCGTGGCGGGGTACCGTCACACCATGGAACTCGGACGGGTGGGGATCTGGACCTTTGCGCTCGACCTGCAGCCCGCGTCGGAGAGCGCGGAGGCGGTCGCCGAGCTCGAGTCGCTGGGCTACGGCACGATCTGGGTGCCCGAGGCGGTCGGGCGCGAAGCGCTGGCCAACGCCGCGCTGCTCCTCTCGGCGACCGAACGGGCGATCATCGCCACCGGCATCGCCAGCATCTGGATGCGTCACCCCATGGCTGCGGCCGCGGGGTGGAGGACCCTGAACGAGGCCTACGGCGGGCGCTTCCTGATGGGGTTGGGCGTGAGCCATGCACCGTCGGTCGACCAGATGCTGGGCCAGCGGTGGGACCGACCGCTCGAGCGGATGCGCGCCTACCTCGACGCCATGGACGAGGCGGTGTTCTTCGCCGCCCAGCCGGCGGTGCCGCCGTCGCGGATGCTGGCCGCGCTCGGACCTCGGATGCTCGATCTGGCGCGCGAACGCGCACTCGGTGCGCACCCGTACTTTGTGCCCGTCGAGCACACGGCCTTCGCCCGCGAACACCTGGGACCGGGGCCCGTGCTCGCTCCGGAACAGGCCGTGTTGCTCGAGACCGATGCCGACACGGCCCGCACCCTCGCCCGCTCACACATGGCCGGCTACCTCCAGCTTCCCAACTACGCGAGGAATCTGTTGCGGATGGGGTTCACCGAAGACGACCTCGCCGGTGGTGGCAGCGATCGTCTCGTGGACGCCATCGTGGCATGGGGCGATGTCGATGCCATCGGCGAGCGGGTCCGGGCCCACCACGAGGCCGGGGCCGACCACGTGTGCATCCAGGTGATCGACAGCGATGCGACCGCGTTGCCGATGGACGCCTGGCGGCGGCTCTCCCCAGCGCTGCTCGGCTGAGCGCCAACCCGGCCCGGCCCGAGGGCATCGGCGGCCGGCACGAACTCGATTGTTCGTGCCCGGGGCCTGATCATTAGACTCTGGAAGCAATTGCTGCCGGGGCGGACGATCAACGAGGGGACGAACTCATCACGACCGCGGAACCACTGACCACCCGAGCGGGGTGGTCGCTGCTCGCCGAGCGGGTCAGGATCCAGAAGCGGGGCATCGCCCTCGGCGTGGTCATCGGGGTCTTCTGGACCATCGGCAAGGTGACGGTCCCGTGGGTGGTCCAGCAGGGCGTCGACCGGGGCATCGAAGCCGAACCTCCCGACTTGGACCAGATCCGCTTCTGGGCGCTGATGGTGCTGGTGGCCGGGGGGACCTCGGCCGTCTTCGCCGGGGCGCGGCGGTACCAGGCGTTCCGCGAGGCTCGCCGCACCGAGGCGGCGCTGCGCGACCAGGTGTACGCCCACATCCAGCGGCTGCACTTCGCCTACCACGACCACACCCAGGCCGGTCAGCTGATGAGCCGGGGCAACACCGACCTGCAACAGGTCCAGCAGGTCGTCGTGATGATCCCCATCACGATCTCCAATGCCCTCACCGTCAGCGCGGTGACCGTGATCCTCTTCGTCATCGACCCGATCCTCACCCTGTTCGCCCTGGGGGCGTTGCCGCTGGTGAACATCCTCGGTCGCAAGTTCTCCACCAACCTGTTCCCCAACGTCATGCGCATCCAGGAGGAGTCGGCGCAGCTGGCCTCGGTCGTCGACGAGACCGTGCAGGGGATACGGGTCGTGAAGGGCTTCGGTGCCGAGCGGGCCCAGTCCCAGCGGCTGGGGACCGAGGCCGGCGATGTCTTCGACGCGGCGATGGACGCGTCGAGGGTGCGGGCCAGGTACCTCCCCGCGATCGAGCTGATGCCCAACGTCGGCCTCATCGCCGTGCTCGCCTATGGCGGCCACCAGGTGCTCAACGGCGATCTCACCATCGGAACCCTGCTGCAGTTCAACCTCTATGTCGTGCTGCTGATCCAGCCGTTGCGGATGTTGGGGATGATCATCGCCCAGGCCCAGCGGGCCGCAGCCGCGGGTGCCCGCGTGGCCGAGGTGCTCTCCACCGCCCCGCGCATCGTCGATCCCGCCCATCCGACCTCGTTGCCCTCGGCCGGGCCCCATCTCGGTGCCGTGACCTTCGACCGGGTCGGGTTCTCGTACGCGAGCGGTGAACGGGTGCTCGACGGGCTCGACCTGCAGATCGAGGCGGGGGAGTCGGTGGCGCTGGTCGGGCCAACGGGTGCCGGCAAGAGCACCATCGCCCGGCTCATCCCCCGCTTCTACGACGTCGAGGAGGGTTGTGTCCTCATCGACGGCGTCGACGTCCGCGACGTGCCGCTGGCCGAGCTGCGACGCGCCGTTGGCATCGTCTTCGAGGAGACCTTCCTGTTCTCCGACACCATCGCCGCCAACATCGCCTTCGCCGACCCCGATGCTCCCGAGGAGCAGATCGAGCGGGCGGCGCGCCTGTCGGGTGCCCACGACTTCATCACCGAGCTTCCCTTCGGGTACCTCACCGAGATCGGCGAGCGGGGCTTCTCGCTGTCCGGGGGCCAGCGCCAACGCATCGCCATCGCCCGGGCGATCCTCGCCGACCCCCGGGTGCTGATCCTCGACGACGCCACCTCCTCGGTCGATCCCACCAAGGAGCACGAGATCCGCGACGCCCTCGGCGAGGTGATGGCCGGGCGCACCACGGTCGTGATCGCCCACCGTCCTGCCACCATCGCCCTGGCCGATCGGGTCGTGCTCCTCGACGGTGGCCGCATCATCGCCGAGGGGTCCCACGACGAGCTCCTCCGCTCCAGCGCGCGCTACCGCGAGGTCCTCGCCGCCATCGAGGCACCTGGCGAGCTGACCGGGGAGCCCCAGCAGTGAGGGGCGTTCCCGCAGGCATCGACGAGGCCGACAAGCTCGACGCCGAGCAGGCCAAGCACGTGATCCGCCGGGCCCTGGCGATGATGGGCCCCTATCGGCGGCGGCTGTGGATCGCGATCGCGCTGATCGGCACCTACACCACCTGCATCCTGCTCGGGCCTCGCCTGGTCGGCTGGGCGATCGACTCCGGGATCACCCCGCGCGACACCGGGGTGCTCAACACGGCGATCGTGCTCTATGTCCTGGTGGCCATCGTCCACTACCTGGCCCAACGCAATGCGATCGTGAGCCTGGCCACGGTGGGCGAGAGCTTCCTGCGCGACATCCGCGTGCGGGTGTTCGCTCACCTGCAGCGCCTCTCGATGCCGTTCTACGACCGCGAGAAGGCGGGCGTGATCATCTCCCGCATGACCTCTGACGTCGACGCCATGCAGGAGCTGGTGCAGGTGGGCCTGCTCCACTTCGTGTCGGCGATCATGTTGCTCGGCATCGCCCTGGTGTGGCTGACCGTCACCTCGTGGCAGCTGATGCTGGTCTGTGTTGTCGCCGTCCCGTTCGTGGTGATCGCCAGCGTGAAGTTCCAGCGCGACTCCAACCGGGCGTACCTGACCGTCCGTGACCGGATCGGCAACACCCTCTCGCGCCTCCAGGAGGGCATCGCCGGGGTCCGGGTCATCCAGGCCTACGGCCGTCAAGAGGTCGAGGCCGGGCGCTTCGCCTCCGACAACCGCGAGCTCTACGACGCTCACATGGAGTCGGTCAAGGTTCAGGCCTGGTACGTGCCGATCATCGAGTTCGCCGGCTACTTCACCACCGCCATCGCGTTGGGTGTCGGTGGCTGGATGGTCACCGAGGACATCGTCACCATCGGCGTGGTGGCGTTCTTCGTCCTCACATTGTCGAACCTGTTCGAGCCGATCCAGCAGCTCAGCCAGCTGTTCAACCAGCTCCAATCGTCGGGGGCCGCGCTGCAGAAGCTGTTCCAGCTCCTCGACACCGACGTCGACGTCGAGGAACGGCCCGGTGCGATCGACCTGCCCGAGCGCGGCGACATCGAGGTCGATGGCGTGTCGTTCCGCTACAGCCCCGACGGCGAAGAGGTCCTCGCCGACGTCGACCTCACCATCTCCGCCGGCGAGCGCCTGGCCCTGGTGGGCCCGACCGGTGCCGGCAAGTCGACCCTCGCCAAGCTCATCGCCCGCATGTACGATCCGGTCGGCGGCTCGATCCGCATGGGCGGGGTCGACCTGCGCGACGCGACGCTGCGGTCGCTGCGCGAGCAGATCGTGGTGGTACCCCAGGAGGGGTTCCTGTTCCACGGCACGGTGCTCGACAACGTGCGGCTCGCGCGGCCCGAGGCGAGCGGCGCCGAGGTGCTGGCCGCCCTGGAGGCGCTCGGTGTCCGCGAGCGGTTCGAGGCCTTCCCCGAGGGTCTCGACACCGAGGTCAACGAACGCGGCTCACGTCTGTCCGCGGGTGAGAAGCAGCTCGTGTCCCTGGCGCGGGCAGCCCTGGTCGACCCGGCGGTGCTGGTGCTCGACGAGGCCACCTCCAGCCTCGACCCCGGCACCGAAGCGCTCGTCGAGCAGGCCATGGAGGTGCTGATGCGAGGTCGCACGGTCATCGTCATCGCCCACCGCCTGTCCACCTCCGAGCGAGCCGATCGGGTGGGCGTGGTCACCGAGGGGACCCTGCGCGAGCTCGGCACCCACGACGAGCTGGTGGCCGCCGGTGGCCACTACGCGGGTCTCTATGCCACCTGGGTCGGGGGCCTGTCCAGCAGCGCGGAGTGAGGCGAAGTGGCCTTCGATCCAATTCAGCCGCCCCTTGGAGAGATACCGTGGGGAATCGACAACGAAGGGAAAGCATCCATGATCCATTGGAGGAAGGGTGTTGTGGTCGCGGTCGGCGCCACTGCCCTGTTGCTCGGTGCATGTGGCGGCGACGACGACGCCGCGACCTCGACGGAGATCGAGACCGAGGCGACGGAGTTCAAGTTCGATCCGGACGCCTGGTCGGTGTCCGCAGGTGAGGAGTTCACCATCGAGTTCACCAACTCCGGCTCCGTCGAGCACGAGTGGGCAGTGCTCAAGGAGGGTGAGGACATCGAGTCCGAGGACGACTTCGCCGAGGACAAGGTCCTGTTCGAGGTCGAGGCGATCCCGGCCGGTGAGTCGGTGACCGAGTCGTTCACCGTCGAGGATGCCGGCACGTACCAGGTGATCTGCGCCATCGATGGACACTTCGACGCCGGCATGGAGGGCACCCTCACCGTCGGCTGAGTCTGGGTGGATGCCCCACCGGCGCGAGGTAGACCAGGGGGTCGTCTTCTACCGGCATGTCAGCGACCGCTGCGCTTGGCCTTGTACATGGCGAGGTCGGCACGATGCAGAAACTGCTCGGCCGTGTCCTCGCCGGGCCCCAGGCTGGTGCCGACGCTGGCGCCGACACGGTACTCGTGGGCGTCATCGACGATCGCGGTGTCGGCGATGGCGTGAGTGACCCGCTGAGCGACAGCGGTCAGCACCGCGGGATCGGTGAGCCGGGGACAGATCACCACGAACTCGTCGCCGCCGTAGCGTCCCACGACGTCCTCGGCCCGGATGACCGAAGCCACACGCTGTGCCACCGCCACGAGCACGTGGTCGCCTGCCTGGTGGCCGTAGGTGTCGTTCACGGCCTTGAAGTCGTCGAGGTCGATGAACACCGCCCCGATGTCGCTGCGTCCCGGACTGCGCTCGCACAGGTCGCGGGTGATCCGTTCGAGACTGTGGCGGTTGGGTAGTCCAGTCAGCGGGTCGTGGGCGGCGCGGTGAGCGAGACCTTCGGAGCGGAGGTGGAGCTCGGTGATGTCCTCGATCGATCCGACGTGTTCGAGGATCCGCCCGTCCGGGGCGGCGATCGGTTGGGATCGTGCCATCACCCACCGCAGGGTTCCGTCGCGGGTCAGCATCCGGTGGGTGGATTCGAACGGCTCGCGCCGGAGCAGTGCCTCCTGGGCCCGCGTGTACACCACCTCCTGATCTTCGGGGTGGACGAATCGGAAGACCGACTGCCCGGTGCTCTCGCCGATCTCGTACCCCGCGATCTCCTCCATCCGGCGGTTGGCCCAGAACAGGGTGCCGTCACGATCGGTGCGGAAGACCCCGATGGGCAGGGCCGAGGTGACCGACCGGAAGCGGGATTCGCTGCGTTGCAGCTCCTCGATCACGGTGGTGAGCTCGCTGACGTCGCTCAGGGTGCTGACGAACCGGATCCCGTCTTCCATCGGCTGGTCCAGGCTGCGAACGGTGAGGGCGAGCGCCCGGTCCCGTGTGTCGGCGAGCCGGATCCGCACCGTCGCCTCGTCGCCTTCTGCGAGGGTGGTGAGCGCAGCCGCTGCGACCGGTCGGTCGTCGGGGTGGATGAGCGCCTGGACCCGCTCGAGAGCGATGGGGAACCGATCCCAGCATCCGGAGATCTCTCGCCACCGCCGGTTCGCGTAGAGGACCCGGCCCGCCCCGTCGGAGTAGGACAGTCCCACCGGGGCGAGGTCGATCAGGGGGTGGCCGTCCACCGGCACGTCAGCGACCACTGCGCTTGGCCTCGTACATCGCGAGGTCGGCACGGTGCAGCAGGGAGGGGCTCGGGCGCGCCGGTTGGGGCGTGTGCTCGCCGCCCTCGGGTGTTGGGTGGTGTCCCGACTGCATCACACTGCCCCGGTCGTGGCCAGGCTCGGTCCTCCTCCCCTCGGTCGGCAGTTCGGGGCCCGATTCGATGGCAACCTCGAGATTTCGTCCTCGGAGGTGCGATCGGGGCGTGGAGTCTGCGGTCGGAGTTGTTACTATCGGCGTAGGAGAAATTCCCGCCGCCGTCACCACGGAGAGACTCCCGATGGCCACCACAGATCTCGCAGTCGACCTCGGGCGCTACAAGCTCGGTTGGAGCGACGCCGAAGACTACGTCTTCAAGCCCAAGCGGGGCCTCAACGAGGACATCATCCAGGAGATGTCGTGGATGAAGGGGGAGCCGGACTGGATGCGTCAGAACCGGCTGAAGTCCTATGCCCACTTCCTGAAGCGGCCGATGCCCAACTGGGGCGGCGACATGTCCGAGATCTACTTCGACGACATCTTCTACTACATCAAGCCCACCGACCATCAGGTCGACGCCTGGGACGAGCTGCCCGACTCGGTGAAGGAGACCTACGAGAAGCTGGGCATCCCCGAGGCCGAGCGCAAGTACCTCGCGGGCGTCACCGCCCAGTACGAGTCCGAGGTCGTCTACCACCGCAACCGTGAGGATCTCGAGCAGCAGGGCGTCATCTTCTGCGACATGGACACCGCGCTGCGCGAGTACCCCGAGATCGTGCGGGCCTACTTCGGCACCGTCATCCCCAAGAACGACAACAAGTTCGCTGCGCTCAACACCGCGGTGTGGTCCGGCGGGTCGTTCATCTACGTGCCGCCCGGGGTCGAGGTCGAGATGCCGCTGCAGGCCTACTTCCGGATCAACGCCGAGAACATGGGTCAGTTCGAGCGCACCCTCATCATCGCCGACGAGGGCTCCAAGGTGCACTACATCGAGGGTTGCTCGGCGCCCACCTACACCACCGACTCGCTGCACTCGGCGGTGGTCGAGATCATCGTGAAGCCGTCAGCGCGAGTCACCTACACCACGATCCAGAACTGGTCGAACAACGTGTTCAACCTGGTCACCAAGCGGGCCAAGGTCGAGGCCGAGGGCCACATGGAATGGATCGACGGCAACATCGGCAGCCGCCTCACCATGAAGTACCCGGCGGTCTACATGGTGGGTCCGAAGGCCTCGGGCGAGGTCCTGTCGGTGGCCTACGCCGGCCAGGGCATGCACCAGGACGCCGGGGCGAAGATGGTCCACGCCGCTCCGGAGACCACATCGAAGATCATCTCCAAGTCGATCTCCAAGGACGGTGGCCGCACCAGCTACCGCGGCTTGGTCCACGTCGACGACGACGCCTACGGCTCCAAGAGCTACGTGCAGTGCGACGCGCTGCTGCTCGACGAGCACTCCATCTCCGACACCTACCCCTACATGGAGGTCGGGTCCAAGGACGCGGTCATCGGTCACGAGGCCACCGTGTCGCGTGTCGCCGACGAGCAGCTCTTCTACCTCATGAGCCGCGGTCTCTCCGAGGAGCAGGCGATGGGTATGATCGTCAACGGCTTCGTCGAACCGGTCACCCGCACCCTTCCCATGGAGTACGCGGTCGAGTGGAGCCGCCTCATCGAGCTCCAGATGGAGGGATCGGTCGGGTAGTGCCGATCACCCACCTCTGTTCCAGGTACCGCCATGCCCATGCGACAGGACTGCAAGTACTTCGAGTCCCGCACCTATCCCACCGGTGACACGGTCAGGAAGTGCGATCTCAACCTGGCGCCCGAGGCTCCCTGGCGGTGCCCCGAGCACTGTCCGAAGTACACGCCGAGGTTGGCCGACGTCGACTGGCGCCACGGCAGCCTCGTCGTCCCACCGACCCCCGATGCGCCCGACAGCCTGGGCGAGGACGAGAGCATCGCCGATCTGTTGGGTGCCGCCCAGGACATCGTCAACGCGGCTGCGCCCGACATCCTCGACGAGGTCGAGGCCGAACGGACCCGTAGCCAGCCGCTGTGGCGGCGCATCTTCCGTCGTCCCCGCGGCGACTAGCCCCACCCGTCTCGCCACCCTTCCCCGCTGGAGCGTGACCCCTCAGTGAGCACCTTGACCCCTGACCAGGCCGCATCCCTCGACGGTCCCGATTGGCTCCGCGAGCGCCGCATCGCCGCCGCCGAGCGTTTCGTCGCCGCCGAGCTGCCCACCCCCGACGAGGAGGTGTGGCGCTACAGCCGTGTCGACGAGGTCGACCTCGACCGGTTCCACCTCGGCACCGACGCCCCGACGGGCGGGCTGCCGTCGCCGGTGGTCGAGGTGCTGGACCGGGTCACGGACCGTGCCGGGTCGGTGGTGGTGCACAACGGCCATGTGGTCGCAGCCGAGCTCGACGAGCGGTGGGTGGCCAAGGGAGTCGCCGTCGGCGGCCTCGACCAGGTCGACCTCGATCCGGCTGCCTTCGGTGCCGCCCCCGCCGAGGCCGACGCCTTTGCCGCGCTCAACGACGCCTTCAGCGTCCAGCCGGTGGTCGTGTCGGTCCCCGCGGGGGTTGCGCTCGACGCCCCCATCGTGGTGGTGCAGTGGATCGACGAGCCCGGCCTGCTGGTGGTGCCCCGCACCATCGTCTCGACTGGCGCCGACAGCGAGGTGCAGGTGCTCGACTGGGTCGGATCACCCGATGGTGTCGAGGCGCTGTCGGTGCCGCTCACCGAGCTCACCGTCGGCGATGCCGCCCGGGTCGGCTACTGCAACGTGCAGGTGCTGGGCGACCGCACCTGGCAGATCGGCAGCCAATCGTCGGTCGTGGGAGCCCAGGCCACCCTCCGCTCCTTCACCGCGGCGTTCGGTGGCGACTACGCCCGGCTCCGCACCGACTGTCGGCTCGCCGGCCGGGGCTCCACCGGCGACCTCTTCGCCGTCTACTTCGGCACCGGCGACCAGACCCTCGACTTCCGCACCTTCCAGGACCACACCGCCCCCGACACCACCAGCAACCTGTTGTTCAAGGGCGCGCTCGACGATCGCTCCAAGGCGGTCTACACCGGTCTCATCCAGGTTCGACCCCACGCCACCGGCACGAACGCCTTTCAGACCAACCGCAACGTCAAGCTGTCACCCGACGCCTGGGCCGAGTCGGTCCCCAACCTCCAGATCGAGAACAACGACGTGCGGTGCAGCCACGCCTCCACGGTGGGACCCATCGACGAAGAGCAGGAGTTCTACCTGCAGAGTCGTGGAGTCCCGCCTCAGGTCGCCGAACGCCTCATCGTCGGCGGGTTCTTCGACGAGGTGATCGATGGCCTCCCGGTCCGGGCTGCCGAACCGTTCATCCGCGAGCGGATCGTCGCCGCCCTGAGCGAGCACACCTGGGTCGAGGAGGTGCAGCAGTGACCGCCACCCGTGTCTGCGCCCTCGACGACATCGAGCCCGGGGGCACCCACCGCGTCGAGTTCGACGGGACCGCCGTCGCATTGGTCCGCATCGACGACGATGTCTATGCCATCGGCGACCGTTGCACCCATCAGAACGTCTCGCTGTCCGAGGGCGATGTCGATGCCGACGAGATGACCCTCGAGTGCTGGAAGCACGGCAGTGCCTTCTCGCTCACCACCGGCGAGCCCACCTCCCTGCCCGCCACCAAGCCCACGCCGGTGTACGAGGTGTCGGTGTCCGACGGCGATGTCTACCTGGAGGCCCGACCATGACCGACGAGATCCACGAGCTGCGCATCGAGGGCCTCTGCGCCTCGGTGGCCGGCCTCGACATCCTCAACGGCATCGACCTGGTCGTCCGCTCCGGCGAGGTCCATGCGGTCATGGGTCCCAACGGGTCGGGTAAGTCCACCCTGTCCCATGTCATCGCCGGTCGGCCCGGCTACGAGGTCACCGCCGGCTCGGTCACCATCGACGGCGCCGACCTGCTGGCGATGCCGGCATGGAAGCGGGCCAGGGCCGGGCTGTTCCTCGCCATGCAATACCCCACCGAGGTGCCGGGCGTCGCCCTCGAAGATGTCATGTACGAGTCGTTGGTCGCGGCGGGGCGCCCCTCCACCGAGGTGCGGGCCGCCATGGTCGCCGAGGCCGAACGCATCGGGTTCGACGAGCGGTTCCTGTCCCGGCCGCTCAACGTCGACCTCTCCGGCGGAGAGAAGAAGCGCAACGAGACCCTGCAGATGGGTGTGCTCGACCCCACGTTCGCCATCCTCGACGAGCTCGACTCGGGGCTCGACGTCGACGCGCTGCAGATCGTCAGTCGTCGCATCGAGGCCGCCACCAAGGAGCGCAACCTCGGTGTGCTGGCCATCACCCACTACAGCCGTCTGCTGCACGAGCTCAAACCCGACCGGGTGCACATCCTGGTCAAGGGTCGCATCGTCGCCGAGGGTGGCCCCGAGCTGGCGGGCGAGCTCGAGGAGACCGGCTACGCCGCCTACCTGCCCGAGGGCGAGGATGAGTCATCGGCGGCCAAGGCGGGTAGTGATCCGTTCGCGGATCCCTTTGCCGATCCGTTGGCCTGACCCCTACCTCTGTGAGGTTCGACCATGCCCGAACCACTCGACGATGCTGCGGTCGACGCCGCTCTGGCCGACCTCGATGGCTGGGAGCGCGACGGAGCTGCGATCCACAAGCAGTTCCGGTTCTCCGACTTCAAGGAGGCCTTCGGGTTCATGGCCCACATGGCCCTCGTCTCCGAGAAGGCCGACCACCACCCCGACTGGGCCAACACCTACAACACGGTCACGGTGAACCTGTCGAGCCACGACGCCGGTGGGATCACCCAGCGCGACCTCGACTGGGCGGCCGCGGCCGACCGCGTCGTGGGCTGATCGGAACCCAAGGTTCGCTCGGGCCGACCTGGAGACACCACATCGCGTAGAGTCGCACGCAAGGTCTTGGGCGAAGGAGGGCCGTCGTGCGGCTCAGAACCGGTGTGACGATGATCGCCGTGTCGATCGCTGTCGCCTGTGGTGCCTGCGGGGGCGATGACTCATCGGTGGCGAGCAAGTCTCGGTCCGACGACTTCTTCGCCACCATGACAGACGCTGGAGCGGAGGCAGACGGTGCAGCCGCGAATGATGCGGACGGCGATGGTTCGGATGGCGACAAGCCCGGCCTTTCCTCGAAGCCCCGGAGCGATGGCGGTGACGAACACGAGGCCACGCCGGTGGTGGAGGTTCCGAGCGGACGGCTGGTGTTCAGCTCCGACCGCTCCGGCAACCTCGATCTGTGGCTCCTCGAGGCGGGCAGCGACGACCCGCGTCAGCTCACGACCGACGAGAGATGGGACCGGGACCCGACGTTCGTCCCCGACGCCACCGCGGTGCTGTTCCAATCCGATCGAGTCGCCGGACCCGACTCGCCGACCGGGTTGAGGAGCTACGGCCTGTACCGGTTCGATCTGGACACCGACGAGGTGACTCACCTCCTTGGCAGCCGTACCTACAACTCCGGCCCGAGCCTGACCCCCGACGGCTCGACACTCAGCTTCGCGAGCGACGCCAGTGGAGAGATGCACATCTACTTCGCCGACCCCGACGGGTCTTCGGCTCGTCAGATCACCGAGGAGAACCGGAGCAACGGGGGGCCGGTGTGGTCGCCGGATGGCACCTCGGCGGTCTACAGCACACGCTCTGGTTCAGACGACTGGGACCTGTGGATCATGGACGCCGACGGCGACAACCGCCGTGCTCTGCTCGACGGGCCGGAGAACGACAAGAGCGCTGACTGGTCGCCGGATGGCCAGCAACTCGTCTTCCAGTCCGATCGCGATGGCGGCGAAGGCGCCTACGACCTGTTCGTGCTCGACATCGACACCGGTGAGGTCACCGCCTTGACCAGTGGTCCTGGCAACGACCAGTTCCCGACATGGTCTCCCGACGGGCGCCACGTCGCCTTCGACAGCGACCGTGACGACACTGGCGAGGTCAGAACCCGAACGAACGTCTACCTGGTCGAGGTCGACACCGGCGACGTCGCGCGGCTCACCGATGGGGACAGCGACAGCTTCCCCGACTGGGGCCCCTGACGCCCTACTCCTCTGCCTCGTCGAGGGCGTTGGCCAGGGTGTTCCAGGACAGCGTGGCGCACTTGATGCGCACCGGGAACTTCACCACCCCGCGCAGTGCCTCGAGGTCGCCGAGCTCGGTGCCGGGCTCGCCGTCGCCGAAGGTCTCCTCGGGCTCGGCGTCGGCGTCGAGCTCCTGCTCGTGGATCGACATCATGGCCTTGAACGCCTTGATCAGGTCGCGCGCCTCGGACACCGTCTTGCCCTTCACCGCGGCGCTCATCATCGAGGCTGACGACTGGCTGATGGAACAGCCCTGGCCGCCGATCTTGACGTCGGACACCACCCCGTCGTCGAGGAGCAGGGTGACCACGATCTCGTCGCCGCACAACGGGTTGAAGCCCTCGGCCCGGTGGGCAGGGGGCGATTCGAGCTCGCCGCGGTTGCGGGGGCTGCGGTAGTGGTCGAGGATGATCTCGCGGTAGAGGTCTTCGAGGCCGGGCATCAGCAGTCCAGGGTGCGGTCGATGGTCATGTCGGGTCAGATGGAGAAGAAGTCCGATGCCGATTCGAGCGCATCGCCGAGGGCGTCGACATCGGACTCGTCGTTGTAGAGGTAGAGCGACGCCCGCGCGGTGGCGCCGACGCCCATCCTACGCATGAGTGGCTTGGCGCAGTGGTGGCCGGCACGCACGCACACGGCTTCCTGGTCGAGCACCTGGGAGATGTCGTGGGGGTGCAGATCGCTGAACGCGAACGACAGGACGCCGCCGCGCGAGGCGGGTTCGGGCGGTCCGTGGATGGTGAGGTCGTCGCCGAAGCGGTCACCGAGGGTTCGCATGGCGTAGGCGGTGAGCCCGACCTCGTGCTGGCGGATGGCGTCCATGCCCAGCTGGTCGAGGTAGTCGACCGCGGCGTGCAGGCCGATGGCCTCGGCGATGGGAGGTGTGCCCGCCTCGAAGCGCCAGGGCACTTCGTTGGGCGTGAAGCCGTCGAGGCGGACGTCGCGGATCATCTCTCCGCCGCCCATGAACGGCGGCATGGCTTCGAGCAGCTCGGCCCGGGCCCAGAGGCCACCGATGCCGGTGGGGCCCAGCATTTTGTGGCCGGTGAACCCGAAGAAGTCGCAGCCGAGCTCGCCGACGTCGGTCGGCAGGTGTGGCACCCATTGGGCACCATCGACGAGGACCAGCGCACCGGCACCGTGAGCGGCGTCGATGATGCGCCGCAACGGTGGGATCGTGCCCAACACGTTGGACATGGCCGTGATGCCGACCAGCTTCACGCCGTCGATGAGGCGATCGAGGTCGCTGAGGTCGAGCTCGTAGTCGTCGCCGACGGGAAGGTATCGAAGCTCGATGCCGCGCTCGGCCTGGAGCTGCAGCCACGGCACGATGTTGGCGTGGTGCTCGATCTCGCTGAGCAGCACGGCATCGCCTTCGGCGAGGTTGGCTCGCCCCCAGGAGTGAGCCACCAGGTTGATGGCCTCGGTCACGTTCTTGGTGAAGACGATCTCGTGGGGAGAGTCGGCACCGATGAAGCGGGCGAGGGCCGCCCGCGCCCCTTCGAACTGGTGGGTGGCGTCGGCCGCGATCTGGTACACACCCCGGTGCACGTTGGCGTGGGTGGTCTCGTAGTAGGTGTCCATGGCCTCGAGCACCTGCCGAGGCTTCTGGGACGAGGCGGCCGAGTCGAGATAGACCAGACGCCGCCCGTTGACCTCGCGCTCCAGGATCGGGAAGTCGGCCTTGATCTTGGCCACGTCGAGCACGCTCACCGGAAGGCCTCGTAGCCCTCGGCCTCGAGCCGTGAGGCCAGATCGGGTCCGCCGGATTCGACGACACGACCCTCGACCAGGATGTGCACCCGGTCGGGGGCGAGGTGGTCGAGGAGGCGCTGGTAGTGGGTGATGGCCAGCACGCCGAGGTCGGGCCGGTCGGTGCGGACTTCCTGCACCCCGTTGGCCACCACCTTCAAGGCGTCGATGTCGAGCCCCGAGTCGGTCTCGTCCAAGACCGCGAACTCAGGCTCGAGGATGGCCATCTGCAGGATCTCGTTGCGCTTCTTCTCGCCACCGGAGAACCCCTCGTTGAGGTAGCGGTCGGCGAAGGACGGATCCATGTCGAGGCGCTCCATCCACTCCATGATCGCCAGGCGCAGCTCGAGCACCGACAGATCGATGCCCTTGCGGGCCGACAGGGCCTGACGCAAGAAGTTGATGACCGACACCCCCGCGATCTCCTGGGGATACTGGAAGGCCAGGAAGATACCGGCCTTGCCCCGCACGTCGGGGCTCCAGTCGGTGATGTCGTCGCCCTTGAAGCGGATCGAGCCCTTGGTGATCTCGAAGTCGGGACTGCCCAGCAGCACGTTGGCCAAGGTGGACTTGCCCGAGCCGTTGGGACCCATGAGGGCGTGCACCTCGCCGGCACCGACCGAGAGGTTGACGCCGCGCAGGATCTCTTGATCGTCGACGGTGACGTGGAGGTCCTCGATCTCGAACAGGGGAGCAGCCATGGGCTCGATTCTAGGCACACCATCGAATTTGCACTACCTGCATAGTGCTAATCCCGGGTGAGTCAGTCGTGATCGCGGAGGTCTTCCTTCCAGGAGCGGAAGCGGGTGTGGGTCGCTCCGCTGGGGCCGGCCCCCTCGCCGGTGCCGTCGGGGTGGAGCCGGAACGAGTAGGTCCGCGAGAGGTCACGGGCATCGACGACCAGGTAGCGGGCGTCGGCCCTGGCGGCGGGGCCGGCGCGCCACAGCAGCCAGTCGCCCAGCCGGCGCTTGTAGGTGATGAGGGGCTGGTCGATGTCGTCGCCCAGGTGGAGCAGTTCGTCGGGGGCCTCGATCCACGCCTCGGCGGGGATGTTGCGGTCGCGGATCGGTGTGGCCGGCAGGTCCGCGGTGTGGACCGGGGTGTGGTCGACCGGGCGCTCGTCGGCGGGAAGGGCAGAGCCCGGCGATCGACCGTCACCAGCCACGGTCGACCCACTCCTGGAGGTGGGGGCGCTCGTCGCCGATCGTGGTGTCGTCGCCGTGGCCGGGCATGACGATGACGTCTGGGTCGAGCCGGGAGAGGAGCTTCTCGTCGATCGAGGTGATGATGGTGTCGAAGTCGCCACCGGGGAAGCTGGTGTTGCCCGGACCGCCGGGGAACAAGGTGTCGCCGCTGAACAGCACGGGCGAGTCGACCAGCTTGAACGACATCGAACCCGGCGTGTGGCCGGGGGTGAAGATCGTCTCGAGTCGCAACCGTCCCACCTGCAGCTGGGACTCGGGCTCGAGGATGTAGTCGTAGGAGTCGAGCATCGACGAGTCCTCGGCGGTGACCCCGACCAGGTAGCCGGCGTCGCGAACCGCGGGGACGGCCTGGATGTGGTCCCAGTGCCCGTGGGTCTCCAGGACGGTGCGCACGTTCAGCCGCCGACAGAGGTCGAGCAACAGGTCGTGCTCGTTGGCGGCGTCGAGCAGCACCGCGTCGCCGGTCTCGGTGCAGCGCAGCACGAACACGTTGTTGTCCATGGGGCCGACGACGACCTTGTGGATCTCGGCCCGCTCGTCGGACCAGTGCAGGGTGTCGCTCATGTCACTCAGTGTGCCCCGACCGGGCCCCGAAGCCGACGCCTCCTCGCGAAGCCTCCCTCCTGACGGTCCACGCGCCCATGGGCGCGTGAACCGCGCAGCATGGGAGCAGGGACCGGGGTCGTCGCGGCCGGGCGTCAGGGACTGACGGGGGAGATGACCTCGAGGCCGAGCGACGCCGCGGCGGGGATCTGCTGGCGGTCGAAGGTGAGGTAGCGCACCGGGCGGGGGAGGCGGTCGGCCGCGGCCAGGTGCACCGAGTCGACGCTGCGGACGCCGTAGGCGGCGCCGATCTCGACGGCCCGAGCCAGGCACTGCTCGTCGACCGGCACCACCACGAACCCATCCCAGTCCTCGCGCAGCGCCGCCCACAGCTGCCGCTGCTGATGGCGCCCCATCGCCACGCGGTGCAGCGCCACCATGGCCTCGGTCCGGGCCATGGCCGACGCGCACCACACCGGATCCTGGGCCATCGCGTCGAGCACCAGGTCACGCCCCGGTTCGCGCAGGTACCGCTTGATCAGCGCCGATGCATCGACGGCGAGCGTCATCGCTCAGCTGCCCCGCAGCTCTTCGAGCACCGTGCCGGTGCGGGCGTCGATCGGCGGGTCGATCGGCTCGGGTGGTTCGGGGCGGTCGTGGCGCCGCGGCGCCCGGGCCAGCCCCGCGGCGACGAGATCGTCGAGGGTCGGTGTGTCGTCGGTGCTGAGCGGGCCGAGCTGGGCGACGGGTCGGCCGTCGACGGTGATCACGATGCGTTCGCCCGCACCGGCACGGCGCACCACCGCCGCCACCTGGTTGCGGAGCTCGCGGATGGCGATGCGATCGCGGGCGTGTTCGGCAGCGGCGTCCACGGTGCTGGAGCGTAGCACCGGTGTACACAACTTGGGTGGCACACGGTGGCCGAGCTCTGTAGCTTGTGCACCGAACCGGGAGATCGCCCGGCACGACAGATCCCAGAAGGGGGAGCACGTGAACTTCGCATTCAGCGAGGAGCAGGAAGAGCTCCGGCGCATCACCCGGCAGTGGCTCGAGAACAAGTCTCCCGAGGCCACCGTTCGAGAGCTGATGGAGACCGAGGACGGCTACGACCCCAAGGTCTGGACCCAGATGGGCCAGGAGATGGGCCTGCAGGGCCTCATCATCCCCGAGGAGCACGGCGGCCAGGGCTACAGCTACGTCGAGCTCATCGTCGTGCTCGAGGAGATGGGCAAGCGGCTGCTGTGCGCCCCCTACTTCTCCACCGTCGCCCTCGCGACCAACGCGCTCCTCCAGGCCGGCACCGACGACGCCAAGAAGTCCCACCTGCCCGGCATCGCCGCGGGCGAGACCATCGCCACCCTCGCCCTCACCGAGAGCAACGGCCGGTGGGACGAGGAGGGCATCACCCTCGAAGCCTCCGGCGACACCCTCACCGGCGAGAAGATGTTCGTCCTCGACGGCCACACCGCCAACCTCATCCTCGTCGTCGCCAAGACCGGCAAGGGCCTCGGCATCTACGCCGTCGACGGCGACGCCTCGGGCCTCACCCGCACCCCGCTGGCCACCATGGACCAGACCCGCAAGCAGGCCAAGCTCACCTTCGACAACACCCCGGCCACCCTCGTGTCGGCCGACGACCTGGGCTGGGACGCCATCGCCCAGATCCTCGACCTCGCCGCGGTGGCCCTCGCCGCCGAGCAGGTCGGCGGCGCTCAGGAGTGCCTCGACATGGCGGTCCAGTACGCCAAGGACCGCGTGCAGTTCGGCCGGCCCATCGGTTCGTTCCAGGCCATCAAGCACAAGTGCGCCGACATGCTCCTCGAGGTCGAGTCGGCCCGCTCGGCCGCCTACTACGCCGGCTGGTGCGCCTCCGAGCTCAACGACGAGCTTCCCGCCGTCGCCAGCTTGGCCAAGGCCTACTGCTCCGAGGCCTACTTCCACGCCTCGGCCGAGAACATCCAGATCCACGGTGGCATCGGCTTCACCTGGGAGCACCCGGCCCACCTCTACTTCAAGCGGGCCAAGTCCTCCGAGCTGCTCTTCGGCGATCCGGCCTACCACCGCGAGCTGCTCGCCCAGCGCATCGGCATCTGACAGACGGCTCCTTTGGCTCGGGCCGGACCCGGTGGCGCAGTCCTCGTGGCTGCGCCACCGGCGTCCGGGGGTGGGGTGAGCCGGTACGATCGCCCCCGTGCTGACCGTGGCCATCATCGTGATCGGGGGCGCGATCGTGTTCGCCATCGCGGCGGTGGCGGTCGGCCAGGTCACCTCCAACCTGGCACGGACGCCCGAGCGGGCCGTCTACGAACCCGAGCAATCGCTCGACTTCGTGGCCGAGGCCCTGCCCACCGATCTCACCGCCGAGCTGAGCTACGGCGACGTGAGCCGGGTGTTGCGGCTCTTCCACGACTACCTGCACTCCCATGGTGTCGCCACCACCGCAGGTGATGCCGTCGTCGAGTCTCCCGCGGCGGTGATCGATCCCGACACCGCAACCGACTACGTCCTCGAGCGGGCGGCTCTGGTCGGCTTCGCCATCAGTCGCGCCGCGGTCGACGCCGTGATCGAGGCCCAACTGGCCTACTTCGAGGCCATCGGCGCGGTGGGTGGTCCCGTCGAGGGCCCCGACGATCCTGGAGGCTCACCGAAAAGGTGATCGCACTCGTGGCGCCGCGTTCGCTACTGTGTCGGGTACCGAAGAAAGGAGGTGGTCCAGCTGAGTAGTCACATGATTTCTGGGACCTCGGAGGTGGCTGGCCGCTAGACGGCCCGCTGGACCCCTGGCGAATCTCCGCCATCCACCCTCGGAGCCGACGGCCGGGAACTGGTCCCGCCTGGTAGCAAACGTCGTCCGGGTTCATCCAGTACGAAGTGGGAAGGGGAGGCCTGCGGGCCTCCCCTTCTCGCGCGCCGGCCACCACGCCGGTCGTGGGCTTCTAAGCTGACGGCATGGAACGCCCCACTCGCTTCGAGGACCACCGGTTCGTCGGCGACAAGCGGTCACAGGTCGTCTACGACCTCGACGCCGACGATGTCGATCCCGACCAGATCGACGAACTGATGAGGTCCCGGCGCTACATCTGCTTCGGACCCGACACCCTCGCCGAGGCCCGCAACCGGGGCTACCGCCTCTGGCGCGGTCACCAGGAAGGGCGCCAGACCGCCGACGCGTGACCGAACACCGCTTCACCGTCGACGGCAACGAGCTGGTGGGCCACCTCGCGCTCCCGCCCGGGAGCGGCACCCGTGCGCTGCCCGGGGTGGTGATCTGCCACGGGTTCCCCGCCGGCACCGGCGGTGGCGCCAACTCGGCCAGGACCTACCCCGAGCTGGCCGACCGCCTGGCCAACGAGATGGGCTGGGCCGCGCTGTGCTTCACCTACCGGGGGTGTGGCACCTCCCAGGGAGACTTCTCGCTCGGCGGGTGGCTCCGCGACACCCTCGGCGCGTTCGAACAGCTGCACCAGCACCCACGGGTCGACCAGGTGTGGGCGGTCGGGTTCGGCACCGGGGGAGCGCTGTGCATCTGCGCGGCGGCGATCGACGAACGTATCGCCGGAGTGGCGGCCATGGCCGCCCCCGCCGACTTCGACGACTGGGCCAGCCACCCTCGCCGCTTGCTCGATCACGCCCGCGAACAGGACGCCATCACCACGTCGAACTACCCGCCCTCGATCGAGCAGTGGTCACGTGACCTGCGCCGGATCCGAGCGGTGGCGTCGGCAGCGGAGCTCGCACCACGGGCACTGCTGCTCGTGCACGGATCCGAGGACGAGTCGGTTCCGGTGTTCGACGCCCGTGTCACCGGAGACGCGCACGGCGCGGCCGACCTGCGCATCATCCAGGGTGCGGGCCACCAGCTTCGCCACGACCCACGAGCCATCGCCGTGCTGCTCGGCTGGCTCGACCGTCAACGACACCTCCAAGGTGCACCATGAGCCACCCCAACGCCGACCGGGTCGCCCACGCCGCGCGCGCCCTCGGACTCGAGGTCGAGATCCGCGAGTTCCCCGAGGGCACCCGCACCGCCGACGACGCGGCAACGGCCATCGGGGCCTCGGTCGGCCAGATCGTGAAGTCGCTGGTGTTCTCGGTCGACGACGAGGTCGTGCTCGCCCTGGTGAGCGGAGCGAACCGGCTCGACGAGGACAAGCTGGCTGCTGCGGCTGGCGGCATCGAGGTGGGGCGGGTGGGGGCCGACACCGTACGGGCGGCGACGGGCTACCCGATCGGCGGGGTCCCGCCGGTCGGCCACCTCGCACCCCTGCGGGTGTTCTGCGACGAGGACCTGTTGGGCCACGACGTGGTGTGGGCCGCAGCCGGAACACCTCGCCACGTGTTCAGCGCCGAGCCTCGCGCCCTGGTCTCGGCGGCCGGCGCGGCCGTGGCCCCCCTTGCGTCGGAGCGAGCCAGCCCGTGAGCGGCTGAAGGGGCCCTATGCCTTGCCGCGCTCCACCTGATCGCGCAGGTCGGCCACCTCGCGCTCGAGCTGGTCGACCCGCTCGACCAGATGGCGCCACTCGTCGAGTGTCTGGGTCGCCTTCGTCACCTTGGTCTGGACCTTCTGGGCCACGGGTTCGGCGAGGTCACGGGCGCTCGACACGACCGAGCGGAGCTGGGCGGGTAGGCCGGCTTCGGAGCCGTCGGTGTCGTCGTGCACCCCCAGCGCTTCGGCGAACTCGTCGAGGTCTGGCTTGTCCTGCTCGTCGGCGGGATGGTGGCCAGGCTGGTTCTCGGCGGGTACCGGACCACTGCCGGGCTCGTCGCGGGGCGCCGTCGGCTGGGTCGACACCTCGGTCTGCATGTGATCGGGGTCGAGCGGGGTGTTGCCGCTGCGCTGCAGTTCAGGTTCTTGTGGACGTCCCATGGGCGAACATGTACCCGAACCGGTGGATCGGCAAACGGAGGGGGTCAGTCCTGTTTGGACCTGCCCTTGGCCTTCTGTGCCTTCTTCCACTCGCGCACCTTCTGCAGCGACTCGGCCGAGTCGACGTCGGCGACCGAGCGGGGCACGGCGTCGGAGAACGGGGCGGCCACCTCCTCCCACCCGGCCGGCCGCTTGCCCAGCCGCTTGGCCAGCACCGCGATGAAGATCTTGGTCTTCTCCTCGCCGAAGCCGGGAAGCGCCGAGACCCGTTCGTGGAGGCCGGCGCCGGTGCGGGTGCGCGACCACACCTTGGCCGCGTCGCCGCCGTAGTGCTCGACCAGATGGGCACACAGATCCTGGATCCGGCCGGCCATCGACGCCGGGAACCGGTGGATCGCCGGCTTCTGTCGGCACACCGCCTCGAACTCGTCGGGGTCCATGGTGGCGATGGCCTCGGCGGTGAACCGCTCGCCCAGACGGTCGCGCAACTTGGCGGGCCCGGAGAAGGCCAGCTCCATCGAGACCTGCTGGTCGAGGAGCATCCCGATGACCAGTGCGAGCGGGTCGGTCACGAGCAGTGAATCGGAGTCGGGATCTCCGGTGATGGGGATGGTGGGCGTCGACATGGTGGGGATCAGTCCTCGGGCCAGGTCACCTTGGGATCGGTGGCGTCAGGGTCGATGTCATAGCGGCGGATGGCATCGTCGACCAGTTCAGCTTCGATGACACCGTCGCGTGCGAGACCCCACAGCGTCGCCACCACGATGTGGCCGGTGTCGATCTCGAAGAAGCGGCGCATGGCCTCGCGGGTGTCGCTGCGGCCGAACCCGTCGGTGCCGAGGGGTACGAAGGTGCGCGGCACCCAGCGACCGATCTGGTCGGGGACGAGGGTCATGTGGTCGGTGACCGCCACCACCGGACCCGATCCCTCGCCGAGCAGCTCGGTCACCCGGGGGATGCGTCCCTGCTCGCCGGGATGGAGCCGGTTCCACCGCTCGGTGCTCATCGCCTGGTCGCGGAGGCCCTTGTAGCTCGTGGCACTCCACAGCTCGGCGCCGACCCCGTAGTGCTCGGCCAGCTCGGCCTGGGCTGCTCGGGCGCCACCCTGCATGCTGCCCGAGAACAGGATGGCGGCGCCGTGTTCGGCGCCTTCGGGTGCCGGTGCCCACCGGTAGAGGCCCTCGATGATGCCGTCGTCGACGCCGTCGGGCCGCTCGGGCATCTGGTAGTTCTCGTTGTAGAGGGTGAGGTAGTACATGACCTCCTCACCGTCGCCGTACATGCGGGCGATGCCCTCGCGGACGATGACCGCCATCTCGTAGGCGAACGCGGGGTCATAGGCCCGGATGGTGGGGACCGTCGCGGCCAGCACGTGGCTGTGACCGTCCTGGTGCTGCAGACCCTCGCCCAACAGCGTGGTGCGGCCCGCGGTCGCGCCGCAGAGGAAGCCCTTGGCCCGGGCGTCGGCCGCGGCCCAGATGAGGTCGCCCACCCGCTGGAACCCGAACATCGAGTAGAAGGTGAAGAACGGCACCATCGGTACGCCGTGCACCGAGTACGAGGTGCCGGCGGCGGTGAAGCTGGCCATCGAGCCGGCTTCGGTGATGCCCTCCTCGAGGATCTGGCCGTCCTGGCCCTCGGTGTAGGACAGCAGCAACTGGGCGTCGACCGGTTCGTAGAGCTGGCCCTGCGAGGCGTAGATCTTGAACTCGCGGAACATGGCGTCCATGCCGAAGGTGCGTGCCTCGTCGGGGATGATCGGCACCACCCGGGGCCCGAACTCGCCGTCGCGCATGAGGTTGCGGAGCACCCGGGTGAAGGCGGTGGTGGTGGACACCTCCTGGTCGCCGGATCCCGAGTAGAGCTCCTCGAACGGACCGTCGGTGGCCATGGTGAGGGCCCGACGCTCGCGCACCACCCGTTGGGGCACGGGGCCGTCGAACGCCTTGCGACGGTCCATCAGGTACTGGTACTCGACCGAGTCGGTGTCGAAGCGCACATAGGGCGGATCGGCGTCGTCGGCCAGAGCATCCTCGGCGATGTCGTCGTGGAGATGCAGCCGGTCGCGCAGGTTCCGCAACTGCTGCATCGTCATCTTCTTGATCTGGTGGGTGGCGTTGCGACCCTCGACGTCGGGACCGAGGGTCCAGCCCTTGACGGTCTTGGCGAGGATGACGGTGGGGGCACCCTCCTGCTCGGTCGCCATGCGGTACGCCGCGTAGAGCTTGCGGTGGTCGTGGCCCCCGCGGGGCAGCGCCCGCAGATCCTCGTCGGAGAGGTGGTCGACGAGCTGGCGCAGCCGGGGATCGGGACCGAAGAAGTGCTCGCGGATGTATGCGCCGGACTCGACGGCATAGCGTTGGAACTCGCCGTCGACGGTGTCGTTCATCTTGTTGAGCAGCACGCCGTCGACGTCGCGGGCGAGCAGCTCGTCCCAGCGCGAGCCCCACACGACCTTGATGACGTTCCAGCCCGCACCCCGGAAGATCGCTTCGAGCTCCTGGATGATCTTGCCGTTGCCCCGCACCGGACCGTCGAGGCGCTGGAGGTTGCAGTTGACGACCCACACCAGGTTGTCGAGGCGCTCACGCGCGGCGAGCGAGATCGATCCGAGGGTCTCGGGCTCGTCGACCTCACCGTCGCCGAGGAAGCACCACACCCGGCTCTGGCTGGTGTCGTCGACCCGGCGGTGATGCAGGTAGCGGTTGAACCGCGCCTGGTAGATCGAGTTGATGGGACCCAGCCCCATCGACACGGTGGGGAACTCCCAGAAGTTGGGCATCAGCCGGGGGTGGGGGTAGCTCGACAGGCCGCCCCCGCCGATCTCGCGGCGGAACCGGTCGAGCTCGGACTCGGTGAGGCGGCCCTCGAGGTACGCCCGCGCGTAGATGCCCGGAGCGGCGTGGCCCTGGATGTACACCTGGTCGCCGGCGAGGCCGCTGTCCTTGCCCCGGAAGAAGTGGTTGAACCCCACCTCGTAGAGCGACGCCGACGAGGCGAAGGTGGACAGGTGGCCACCGATCCCGTCGGCGGCCTCGTTGGCCTTGATGACCATGACGGCCGCGTTCCACCGGATGAAGCGCCGGATGCGACGTTCGACGTCCTCGTCGCCGGGGAACCACGGTTCTTCCTCGCTGGGGATGGTGTTGACGTAGGGGGTCGAGACGCTGGCCGGCACCCCGACCTGCAGCTCTCGGGCACGGACGAGCAACTTGGAGAGCAGGTAGCGGGCGCGTGAGGATCCGCGGGTCCCGACGACCGCGTCGAGCGAGTCCAACCACTCTTCGGTCTCGGTGGGGTCGATGTCTGGGAGCTGGTGGACGAAGCCGTCGATGATCACTGCTGGGGCATCCTTCACTCGGGGGTCGCGAAGCGCAGGTCCGTTCACCATACCGAGCCTGCACGCACACCGACGGCGGGCATCGCGGCCTGTGGCATGCTCGTCGGCGATGACGCTCGTGGCCTACACCGACGGTGCCTGCAGCGGGAACCCCGGACCGGGAGGGTGGGCGTGGGTCCGACCCGATGGCCCCTGGGCCAGCGGCGCAGAGCGGCGCTCCACGAACCAGCGCATGGAGATCACCGCCGCGTTCGAAGCCGTGCGGGCGGCGAAGGGTCCGATCGAGATCGTGTCGGACTCGACCTATGTCGTGAACTGCTTCCGCGACCGGTGGTGGGAGGGTTGGCTGCGGCGGGGGTGGACCAACTCGAAGAAGGAGCCGGTCGCCAACCGGGACCTGTGGGAGCCGTTCATCGACCTCGTCCTCGAGCGGGGCGATGTCAGCTTCCGGTGGGTGAAGGGCCACGGCGGCGATCCGCTCAACGACATGGCCGACCGGTTGGCGGTGGCCGCCGCCGCCGAGCAGCGGGGGCGGTCGGGGGCGACCCTGCCCGACGTGTCGAAGCTGCCCACCGACGCGACCGGGGCCGCCGGGGCCCCCCTCGCGGGGGCGCGGCGCGACCACCGCCTGCCCGACCTGGCGATCGCCGAGCACGGCGTGGCGGTGTTCGGCCACCGGCCTCCTGCGCTCGGGGGCTACGACGACAACCCCGTCGCTCGGGGGGTCCGGCACTCGCTGGCGGAGATCCTCGCGGCCCGCCGTGAGCTCGATCCCGACCTGGTCGTGGTGTCGGGCCTGCGTCTGGGAGCCGAACAGCTCGGTGCCGAAGCGGCGATCGAGGTCGGCCTCCCCCTGGTGGCCGTGCTTCCCCACCCCGACCCGGACTCACGTTGGCCACCTGCTGCTCGCCGGCACTTCGCCGAACTGCTCGAGGCTGCCGCCGAGACCGTCACCCTCGAACGGAAGGTCCCCGCGACGGCCCAGGCGGCCGGTGCATCGCTGGCTCGTCGCGACGCCTGGCTGGCCCGCAACGTCGCGTCGGCGATCCTCGTCTGGGACCGCCAGGACCCGAGCTTGTCGCGGCTGGCGTCGAGCCTCGAGGACCATCTGGGTGCCGAGGTGTGGTACCTGGAACCGGCGTGAGAGGGACTCAGGCGCTCACCGTCAGGGGACGATGATCTCGTCGGCCGGGCTCGAGGAGCCGGATCCGCCGGGGGTGATGATCTCGTCGGCCGGGTTCGAGGGGTCGGATTCGCCGGGGGTGGTGGTGGAGGTCGTCGACGTGGTCGGAGGTGCGGTCGTGGTCGTCGACGGCGGGGTCGTCGTCGACGTGGTGGTGGTGGGGGGCGCGCCGCGGGAGATGTAGAGGATGAGCCGTGAGCCGCGCGGTGCCTGTTCGTCGGCTTCGGGTTCGGTCGACACCGCGCTGCCCCTGCTGACCCAACCGGAGTAGCGGTCGAGGATGTGGACCTCGAACCCGGCGTCCTCGAGGATCCGGACCGCGTCTCGTTCAGGCTCGCGCCGCACGTCGGGGATGTCGATCATCGGCGGACCCGTGGACAGCACGACGTCGATGGTGCTGCCGCGCTCGATCAGCTTGCCGGGAGCGGGATCCTGGCTGAGCACCTCGTCGGCGGCGGCGTCGCTCTGCTGGTAGCTGACCTCGCCGACCGACAGCCCGTAGGCAGCGAGGAGCAGGAACAGCTCGTGGCTGGGTGAGCCGCGCAGGTCGGGGGCGCGGGCAAACTCGTCGCCGACGCTGACTCTCACCTCGACCGAGGTTCCGTTCGGGACGCTCTCACCGGCCGATGGTTCCTGGGCGGTGACCTCGCCGGGTGGGACCTGCACGTTCTGGGCGGTGATGATCACCGGGACCAGCCCTGCTTCCTGCAGCTCCGTGCGCGCCTGCTGCTCGTCGTCGCCGACGAGGTCGGGCACCTCGACCAGGGTCGGGCCTCCTTCCAGGATTCCGGCCCCGACCAGGCCCGCCAACGAGGTGCTGGCCACCACCGCGGCGACGGCCACGATGGCCAGGAGGAGCATGAACGGCAGCGGATGGGTGCCAAGGGGCAGATCGCCGGCACCCGGATCAGATGCAGGATCGCGAGTCACCCATCAGTGATACCCCAATCCGGGTCAAGATATGCAGCGGGGATCTGCTCAGAGGTCGTTGGTCAGTCGGTAGATCCGACGGAGGTCGCTGAACGCGGCGTTGATCTGCGACATCGTGCTCTCGGCACGGGCACGGGCGGTCAGGTCGCTGCTGCCGTGGCGGTCGGGATGGTGCTGCTTGGCCAGCTGGCGGTGGCGCCGGGCGACCTCGGGCCACGATGCATCCGATGTCAGGCCGAGGACATCCCAGGGGGTGTGCCCGTTCTGGTCGACCGGCTCGGGTTCCGGCGGAGCCGCCCACGCAAAGACGTCCTCGGGAGCCCAGCTGGACCGTGGTGGGTTGGGGCGGGTCGGATCGGAGGACGGTGATGGTGGCCGGCGAGGGGCGGTGGAGCCCTCCGGGGCGAAGGCGGCGTCGGCCAGACGTCGCGCCCGGGCGGCCTGGCCATGGGGCTTCGGGTCGACCAGGTTGTCGAGGGTGTCCCGTTGGGCCCACCAGGCGTGACCGGTGTCGTCGTCCATCTGGACCGAGTCGTCCGCCTCATTCCGGGCGCGACGTCGCCCGAAGGCACGGATCCGCCGGGCGGATCGAGGCGAGAGCTCGTCTTCGGGCATCTGGTTCGTGGCATCCCGACGGGGGTCGGCCCCGCCGTCGACCGCAATGCTAGAGCGATCGGTGGGGCGGTGCAGCGGGTCGATCGGCTCATTCTCGGGGGGATGGGTGGCCGGGGGATCCGGGTGCAGGTCCCAGCTACCGTGACCGCCATGCGGATCGGTTCGGACACCGGCGGTACCTTCACCGATCTGGTCGCCGCCGACGGTCGCATCGCGAAGGTCCTGTCGACCCCTCAGGACCCCGGCGTCGCCGTGGCCGAGGGTGTGGCCGAGCTCGGTTCCTCCGACGACCTGACCCTTGCCCACGGCACCACCGTTGCCACCAACGCGCTCCTCGAGGGCCGGGTTGCGTCGGTCGCGCTGGTCACCACCGTCGGCCTGGCCGACGTGATCGAGATCGCCCGCCAGGACCGCCCCTCGCTCTATGACCCGACGGTGCGACGGCCGGTGCCCCTCGTCGCTCGCGCATTGCGGTTCGAGGTGCGCGGGCGGATGGCGGCCGATGGAACCGAGCTGGAGCCGGTGCAGTTGGGTGACGTGCCGGCCGTGATCGATGCGGATGCGGTGGCGATCTGCTTCCTCCACGCCGACCTCGAACCCGGACACGAGGACGTGGTCGCGGAACTGCTCGGCGCAGGCGGTCGCGACGTGTGCTGCTCCCACGACGTGTCGCCGGAGGTCCGCGAGTACGAGCGCACGGTCACCACGGTCGTGAACGCCGCGCTGCGTCCGATCCTGCGCGAGTACCTCACCGATCTGGCCGGCACCGCCCACGAGGTGATGGTCATGACCTCGGCGGGTGGGCTGGTCCCGGCCCGCACTGCGAGCGAGCTCCCCGCCTCGTTGCTGCTGTCCGGGCCTGCGGGCGGGGTGCGGGCGGGTGCCGCGGTCGCGGCGGCCCACGGATTCGCCGACGCGGTGACCCTCGACATGGGCGGGACCAGCACCGACGTGTGCCTCGTGCTCGACGGGGCACCCGCCCCCGCGGCCCAGCGGGAGGTCGCGGGCTTCACGGTGCGGTTTCCCGCGCTCGACGTGTTCACCATCGGCGCCGGGGGCGGGTCCATCGCGTCGATCGACCCCGGGGGCGCGCTGGTGGTCGGCCCCCGCAGCGCAGGCGCCCGCCCCGGCCCCGCCTGCTATGGCCGAGGTGGTGATGAGCCCACCGTCACCGACGCCAACGTGGCCGCGGGGCGCATCCCCGCTGGGGCGACCTTCGGCGGCATCAGCCTCGACGATCGGCGAGCAGCGGAGGCGCTCGAGCGAGCGGGTGTCGGCGCCGAGGGGGTGCTGGCGGTGGTGAACGCCAACATGGAGCGCGCCTTGCGTGCGGCCACCGTCGAACGGGGGGTCGACCCCCGTTCGCTCGCCTTGGTTGCCTTCGGTGGGGCAGGTCCGCTCCACGCGGCCGAGCTGGCCGATGCGTTGGGCATCGCCACCGTGATCGTCCCGGCGCGGGCCGGCGTGCTGTCGGCGGTGGGCATCCTGACCTCGCCCGTTCAACGTGATCTGGTGCAGTCGTGGCCGACCCCGACCGGCCATGCCGGCCTGGACGAGGCATTGGATGCGCTGGCGGCCGAGGCCACCGCGCTGGTGGGCCAGGGGGCGGTCGCCACCACGACGGTCGACTGTCGCTACCTGGGCCAGAGCCACGAGATCACCGTGGCGTCGGTCGACGCGTTCGAGGACGAACACCGGCGTCGCAACGGCTACAGCCGTGCCGGTGATCCGGTCGAGGTGATCGCCATCAGGGCCACCGCAGTCCGTCCCTCCCCGGTGTCGATCGAGGACCTGGCACCGGTGGAGCGGCCCGCACACATCGTCGTGGGACCGGCCACCATCGCCGATCCCGACTCCACGACGTGGGTCCCGGACCGCTGGCAGGCCGAGCCAGGACTCGACGGTGCGCTGGTGCTGACCCGGCGGTCGCGGTGACGCTCGATCCCGCGGCGCTCCAGGTCCTGATCTCGCGCCTCACCGGCGTGGCCGAGGAGATGGGCGCGGTGCTGCGTCGATCGGCGTTCAGCCCCAACATCAAGGAGCGGGCCGACTGCTCGGCCGCCCTCTTCACCGCCGACGGCGCGCTGCTGGTCCAGGCCGAGCACATCCCCGTCCACCTGGGCTCGATGCCGGCGAGTGTGCAGGCGGCGATCGACGCGTTCGGCGATCAGCTCTCACCCGGGGACCAGATCGTGCTCAACGATCCGTTCGCGGGTGGGACCCATCTCAACGACATCACCGTGGTGGCCCCCTGCTTCGTGGACGGGCGCCTGGTCGGTTTCGCCGCCAACCGTGCCCATCACGCCGATGTCGGAGGTTCGGCCCCCGGGTCGATCCCCGCCGATGCCACCGAGATCTACCAGGAGGGGTTGCGCATCCCGCCCACTCGCCTCGACGAGGGTCTGCGTGGTCTGCTGCTGGCCAACTCGCGGACTCCCATGGAGCGGGCCGGCGATCTGGACGCCCAGGTGGGGGCCAACGTCTTGGGCGTCGAGCGCCTGGCGCGGTTCGCCGACGCTCCGCTCGACGAGGTGATCGACTACGGCGAACGGCGGATGCGGGCGGCGCTGGCCGAGCTGCCCGACGGCACGTGGAGGTTCAGCGACGTCGTCGACTCGACCGGGGCCGCTGCCGACCAGCAGAGGCCCGCCCGCATCGTGGTCGCCGTGGAGGTGGTCGGCGACCGGGTGCGCTTCGACTTCACCGGGACCGATCCTCAGCGACGGGGAAACGTCAACGCCGTCGAAGCTGTGACCGTGTCGTCGGTGGCGTTCGCGCTCCGGGCGGTTCTCGATCCCACGATTCCCGCGAACGGGGGAGCGTTCCGAGCGGTCGAGGTGGTCACCGTCGCAGGCAGCATCGTGGCCGCGCTCTCACCAGCGGCGGTCGGGGCCGGCAACGTGGAGGTCAGCCAGCGGGTGGCCGATGTGTGCTTCGGCGCGCTCGCCCAGGTGGTGCCCGACCGGGTCCCGGCAGCCTCGCAGGGAACGATGAACAACGTGCTGATCGGCGGCGCCGGGTGGGTGTACTACGAGACCGTCGGCGGCGGCCAGGGTGGTGGCCCGTCGGGTCCGGGGATGAGCGGTGTCCACACCGCGATGACTAATACGAAGAACACACCGATCGAGGCACTGGAACGGGCGTTCCCCATGAGAGTGCTGCGCTATCGACTGCGCCGGGGAAGCGGCGGTACCGGATGGTCTCCGGGCGGGGAGGGCATCGAGCGCGATCTGCAGATGCTGGAGGATGTGACCGTGAGCCTGATCACCGAGCGCCGTGTCAGCCAGCCGTGGGGTCTCGCTGGGGGCGAGCCAGGTGCGGTGGGGGAGAACTGGCTGCTGCCTGGGGGTGACGAGGCCCGAGCCGAGCGCCTCCCCGACAAGTGCACGCTCCGCCTCGCGACTGGCGACGTGCTGCGAATGCTGACGCCGGGCGGAGGCGGCTGGGGGAGGGCTACCGGAACGGGTTCCACCTGAAGGTCACCTCGTCACGGATCAGCTCAGCGAGGAAGGCATCGTGGTCGCGCAGCGGCGCAAGCTCGTCGTGAAGGTCAGCGATGTTCATTCCAGCGTCGTCGGACATTGCGGGTTGGCCCCACGCTTCGTTCATCAGCCTGCCAGCAATTCGACGGTGGTCTTCGACGGCGGTCCGATACCCGTCGTAGAGCTTCGGGGCTTCGGCCCCGATCCAGATCGAGGCCTCGGTCAGTTCGCGTTGGATTGCCATTACCTCGGTCGAGATCCGACGTCGCTCCGCTTCTGGGTTGGACTCGTCCCGGCGGCGGATGACGTAGGGGTACTCGCGGTAGGAGGCGAGGGCACCTACGGCCTTCGCCAGTACCTCACGCTTGCGCAGTCGTCGTTCCGCCGCAGCGGTGAATGCTGGGCTGAGGAGAGCAACGAGGAGCGCGAACCCACCTGCGATGAGGGCCGGGACGTACGCCGGGTTCATGCTGCGACCTTCGGGCTGTGCGCCGCTTCGGGACCCAACCACTCGCCGGTCTCTCGCCAATGGGCTTCTCTGTAGAGGTGGAGGGCGATGTGGTCGATGAGGTCGCCCAGCCCGTCGCCGAACACCCACCGGTTCGTCTCGGCATCATCGGGATGCCACATGCACAGATGGTCGTCCGGGTAGCGATGCGGGGACTCGTTGGGGCCGTCGACCTCGACGCGGACGAAGGTCGGAGCATCGGCCCGAAAGCTGATTGTCGCCGTCCGATCCTCGAAGTGGCCGAGGACGATTGGAACGATGTACTCGATGCCCTCGCCGCTACGATGCCGATGGAAGGGCAGGCGACGTGCTCGTGCGGCCAGTTCGAACCGAGCCCGTTCGGTGTCGTTACCGAACCACGGCCCGTGGTAGCGCTTCCTCATCCCCCGAACGACCGAGTGGTCTTGACCTGGCTGCCAGCACCTACGGCGATCCCGCTCGCCGTGTAGCGAGCACCTTCGTTTCCGCCTCGGAGTGAAGCGGAGATCGATGCCTGGGACTGGCGGTCGGCCGGCTCCAGGTAGTTCGGAAAGGCAGCGGCGATGAGGTCCTGCACCTCGTCGTCGTCGTCCGATTCGAGCGCCTTGGCCAATGAGGAAGCGAGAGCGGTCAGCCGGCTGACCACGATGGCTCGATCGATGAGCAGCTTGATTGGCGGCGACACATCGGCCGGGTCGGGCGTGAGGCGCTTGGCCAGGTCGGTCGCCCCGTAGTCGGCGATGGCATGAAGGGCCTCCGGGACACCCATGCCGGACTCGACGGCCGAGAGAGCGAGTGCCTCGAGGTTGAAGCTGCACAGGCCCGGCTGCGTCGGCTGCTTGTTCCACGTCTTGGCCAAGCGAATCGCTCGTGCCCGGGTCACCCGGAGCGCCTTCGGGCCGTCGGTGAGCAGCTCGGTGTGCCGTTCAGGATGAGAGGCATCCCAGCTGCCCGCATGGAGGTTCGGGATCCAGAGACCGACAGCGTTCTTCCGGGTGAGCCCGACGATGAGGTCGACGCTCGGCCCGTCAGGGAACTTCACTTCGATCGCTCGCTTCGTCAGCCGCGTCGACACATCCCATCCGTCGTCGTTGAGGTCGGAGCGAACCTTGCTGCGGACCTGCTCCACAGCGTGGCCTGGGCCGTCGTCGTCGCCGTCCGGTCCGAGCGCACTCCAGACTCGCCTGTCGAGCACGACCCCACAGTCGGCATCAGTGTCGTCGTTGGCCGTTCCGTGGGCGATCGAGCCGGAGCGATAGGTGCGAAGCGCTCCGTCGAAGGACCCGGCTGAAGACAAGACAGCGTCCCGGTGCTCGCGGGCAGTGTTCAGAGTGGTGTCGCTCGGAGCGACGTCGTCGCGGATCTGATCGAGCAGGTCATGAATCTTGGACATCAGCAGGTCCTTCAGGCGGTCATCGGATTACAGGCGTGTGGTTTGCCTCGGGTGTCAGTATGCGGGCGGGGTGTGACATTCGACCTGGGGATATCCAGGCACGGCTTGTATCGTAGCTCTTGACGCAGGTATGTCACTTGTGGCATTTATTAAGTCCTGCCCCAGGAGAACGGACTCATGCGAAACTCACCCGTGAACGTTGTCGACCCCGCCGACCTTGCTGATGACGAGCGCGAGAAGCTTCGTCACGTCGCCGAGGATGCTGCGACCAGCGGCAAGATCGATCTTGAGTCGCTCCCTGAGGCCGTACGAGCCCAGCTTCTGTTTGCGGTTGCTGCCTACTCGCGTGGCGAATCCGTCGCGGCAGTCGCCACCGGCAAGCCCCTGACCTCGAACGAGGCAGCGAAGCTGCTCGGCGTGTCACGCACCCATCTGACACGCCTCTGCGAAGAAGGCCGCATCGAGAGCTTCCCCGTTGGCAACGCAGTGCGTGTCCCTGCCGACGAGGTCATGCGCATCTTGACCGAACGGGGCCGAGCCAAGACGCAGGCCCGTGAGGCTGTGGCCACCGCCGACGATCGTCGTCGCGCCCGAGCCGCACGCGCAGCCGGCCTCCAGTAGTCCTGGCAGGTCAGGACTCGGATGAGCCCTTGAGACGTCGGAGTAGGTCGAGGTTCTCCTGGCAACTCGGACAAATGGGGAACTTCTCGTAGTCCCGGTGGGCAACGACGCTGGCACCGCAGATGGCGACGATCTCGATGCCGGTCGCGTACGCCAAGGTCACTGTGGACCCCTTCGCGAGGTGGCTGAAGTGCTCGGAGCCGTCGCTCAATGGGTTGACCGGTGTCCAGGCGTCGCCGTTGGTCAGCAGATCGTCGAGCTCGGCGGAGGTGGCCATGTGCTCGACCCACTCCTCGGTCACATAGGTGAACCAGGAGTGCGGTGAGTCGTCATTCCTGCGCGGCGGGAGGTAGTCCCAGTCATCGATGCTCTCGCGTCCGGGCACCATGGCAAGCACGTCCATGGGAAAGCGATCCTGGTGTTCGAACTGAGCGAACTCCCAGCTCAGCTCCAGCACGGCCATGCCGCCCTCGTCGGGCATGACTCTCATCGACAGCGTGGCACCAAACACCTCGGCGTCGACCGTTGATCCACGGGATCGGGCGGCGGCAAGGAGAGCACCCAGGACCTGGCCGTGCGCCTCCCGTTCGACTCCACACTCGACCTCGTAGGCCTCTTCGAGTCGGCGGTAGCGTTCGTCGGCCTCGGTTGGGGCGATGGGCGACGAGTCCGTCGCGAACCGCTCGAGATCCCGGTAGAAGTCACCGGACCCGTCGTCCTTGCGCCGACCGGCGGCGAGGAGCCACCAGATACCGTCGTCGTCTTGCCACAGCGCGGCACGGCGGTCGCCGGTCTTCACCTTGATCACGTGACGGTCTGTGATGGCCACGATCCGCTCTCGAGGTGCCGCGTCGTCGCTGGCGATCAGGTTCGCCTTGTCGAGGACAGGGTGCTCCGCGTCCACCAGGGAGCAAGGTAGGAGATGCGTGGGGTCGGCGCCCATGTCCTCGACGACCGTCCGAAGCGCCACTCGAAGCTCGTCCGGCCCTACCTCCAGCGCAAGGTCGTCGACCAGACATCGGAGCGTGGGCCGCACCAGTCGTTTGTCGTCCGAATCCGTCATCGCTCGCTCCAGCTCGCAGCCGCATGGCCACGTCGATGATGCCCGACACAGTGGCGTGAGCCGCTGACCCTGGCCGTAGACAAGTGTCCGCCTCACGCATTGCACTCAGTCGACGCGTGCGTCGAGCCATGGCTGGTTCAGCTGCAGGTAGTACCTGGATCCACACCGCAATGGCCGACGCAGATCAAGTTGACTGCTGATTGGTGGCGGGAGTTCCTGGCCAGTCGGGAATTCACACGTGCATGACCAACGCTGTCGACGAAGGACACCAGTCGGTGGTGGGCGTGCCTGGCCAGTCGGGAATTCATACGTGCATGACAAATACGAAGAACACACCGATCGAGGCACTGGAACGGGCGTTCCCCATGAGAGTGCTGCGCTATCGACTGCGCCGGGGGAGCGGCGGTACCGGATGGTCTCCGGGCGGGGAGGGCATCGAGCGCGATCTGCAGATGCTGGAGGACGTGACCGTGAGCCTGATCACCGAGCGCCGTGTCAGCCAGCCGTGGGGTCTCGCTGGGGGCGAGCCCGGTGCGGTGGGGGAGAACTGGCTACTGCCTGGGGGTGACGAGGCCCGAGCCGAGCGCCTGCCCGACAAGTGCACGCTCCGCCTCGCGACTGGCGACGTGCTGCGAATGCTGACGCCCGGCGGCGGCGGGTGGGGCCCATCAGTGCGGTCTGGCGATCTCTGACCGTCCGAACGAGTCGTGCGGCTCTACGCCAACTGGGAGCAGGCTGGTAGGCTCATCCCAATGGAAGCTACCGTTGACGAGGTCGGTCGGATCGTGGTCCCCAAGGCCTTGCGAGACAGGCTGCGGCTCACGCCAGGCATGAAGGTCGATGTCAGCGAATACGGGGACGGGCTGCACATCACTCCAGTGAGCCGTACTGCTCGACTCGAGGATCGCGATGGGCGCCTCGTTGCCGTCGCGGAAACACCTGTCACCGATGACGACGTGTTGGCGCTGGTCGACGCCGGCCGTCGATGACCGAGGTGGTCCTGGACACCAGCGTGGCTGTCCCGTTGCTCGTGACCTCGCATGTCGCTCACCGAGCTGTCGGTGCGTCGCTCGGCGATCGGTCGGCCGCGCTCGCCGGGCATGCCTTGCACGAGACGTACGCGGTCCTCACTCGGCTACCGGGCGACGCACGTGTCGCCCCGGCGGACGCTGTCCGTCTCCTGCGGGAGCGATTCGAGCCGGCGGCGCTCCTCGATGCCAAGTCGGTTCGCTCGGCCCCAGCCGTCCTTGCCGGTGCCGGCGTCGCAGGCGGAGCCACCTACGACGGGTTGGTCGCCCTTGCTGCGCTGTCGGCGGGCGTTCCGCTCGCAAGCCGGGATCGACGCGCGCTGAGCACCTACCGCCTCCTGGGTGTGTCGGTAGAGACGTTCGGTTGAGCACAGCCGGTCCGTCACCGGCTCTGGCGAACCATGTTGACAAAGGTTTGTGGCCGACACCATCGTCGAGGACCCTGGTGGAGACTCCGACCGGCCGCGCGAGGAGCCAGCTGACTCGACACGGAGCGACCACCGGCGACGCAACAGCGGTTGGTTGGCTCGCTTCGTCGGCCTCGTCATCGGGGGGATCGTCCTCAGCGGTGCACTGCTGCTGTGGATCGTGGTCTCGGTCGGTGAGCCATCCGAGTTCAGGGCACCCGAGACGGGGAGCCTGCTCGGCTCGACCGGTTCGTGTTCGCGAGCCAGTGTGATTGCAAAGTGCAGCGAGCGCGCTAGCGTTTTGCGACATGAAGATCCTCTACCTTCGAAACGTCCCGGATGAGGTCGGCGAGCGGCTCGAACGATTGGCTGCCCGTGAGGGGCTGTCGGTCTCCGCGTTCGCGACCCGCGAGCTGGCCGTCGTCGCCCGCCGGGCCGACAATCCCGCCCTGCTTGCGGACCTTCCCGACCTGGGTGTGGATGCGGCGGTCACCGTCGGCGATGTCGAGGCTGGTCGCGGCGAGCGGTGATCGTGATCGACGCCTCGGCGGCAGTGCTCGGTCTGCTCAACGATGGCGACGCCAGAGCGATGCTCCGTGAGGCCTCGGTCGTCTGTCCTCACCTGGCCGACTCGGAGGTGGTCCAGGCGCTCCGCGCCCAGGTCTTGCGGGGCGAGGTCAACGCGACCGATGCCACTCGAGCCGTCGAGGTGTGGCGGCGCCTCGGCATCGAGCGTGTTGGTGTCACGGGTCTGCTCGCTCGCATGTGGGAGCTGCGCGACAACGTCGGTGCCTACGACGCCACCTACGTCGCGGTCGCGGAGGCGCTGGAGGCGCCGCTCGTCACCGCTGATGGTCGACTTGCTCGCGCTCCAGGACCTCGGTGCACGGTCACCGTCATTCGCCGTTGACCGGCCACCTGAGGCCTGCCTCGCTCGTCCTCGTCGAGCCGGGGTCAGGCGATCGGCAGCTCGAGCTCGGAACCATCAGCGTCGAGGTAGCGGACCGTGTCGCTGCCCAAGCGTTTGCGCATCACGTCGATCGCCTCGGGGTTCTGGTCCACGAGGACGAAACGCCGACCGAGCTCACGGGCGACGGCACCGGTGGTGCCGGAGCCGGCGAAGAAGTCGAGCACCGGCTCGCCAGGGGCTGACGATGCCGAGATGACTCGGCGGAGGATCCCCTCGGGCTTCTGGTTCGGGTAGCCGGTCTTCTCGTTGCCGTTGGTGGGGACGATGGTGTGCCACCACACGTCGGTGGGGAGCTTGCCCCGCTCGCGCTTGTCGGTGCTGACGAGCCCGGGCGCCATGTAGGGGATCCGTTCGATCGCGTCCTGGTCGAAGTGGTGGGCGCCGCGCTCCTTCACATAGACGAGGAGCGTGTCGTGCTTCTGGGGCCAACGGTCCTTGGCCCGGCCCCCGTAGTCGTAGGCCCAGATCACCTCGTTGAGGAAGTTCTGGCGGCCGAAGATCGAGTCGAGTGCGACCTTGCAGTAGTGCGCCTCCCGCTGGTCGAGGTGGAGGTAGAGGGTGCCGTCTCGGCGCAGCAGTCGGTGGGCGTGCTCGAGCAGTGGCCCGATGAACCCGAGGTAGTCGTCGTAGGCGTCGAGATACCCGATGCGCGAGAGCTCGGTGGTGGCGTAGCTGTGTCCCCCGAACCCGACGCGGTCGCCGCTGGCGGAGCGTTCGGTCCGCAACGTCGAGCGCTGCTGCGCCGTGCCGGTGTTGAACGGCGGGTCGATGTAGATGAGCTGGAAGCTCTCGTCGGCGAGGGCGGGGAGAAGCGACGCCGCGTCGGCCAGGATCACGTGGTCGCCGTGCCGGTCGAGGCTCAGCATGCCCCGAACGTACTATCGGGGCCATGGAGTCCACCCGCATCGACCGCTGGCTGTGGGCCATCCGTCTGTGCAAGACCCGCTCCGACGCCACCACCTTGTGCCGCGGCGGCCATGTCCAGCTCAACGACCGGCCGGCCAAGCCCGCCTCGCCGGTCAGGGTGGGCGACACCGTCTCGGCCCGGATCCACGGCCGTGATCGTGTGGTCGAGGTGGTCGAGGTGATCGACAAGCGGGTCGGTGCCTCGGTCGCCGCCGGCTGCTACCTCGACCACTCGCCGCCGGTGCCCGAGACCGACCGCACCCCCACGCTGGTGCGCGACCGGGGTGCGGGCCGACCTACCAAGCGCGAGCGCCGCCAGCTCGACCGCTGGCGTTCGACGGGAGGCTGATCGGGTGAGCGCGCCGCTGCGGCTGCAGTTCGTGACCTCCGCCCCGCGGATCGACCAGCTCCCCGACACCCGCGCCGAGGTGGCCGTGGTCGGGCGGTCGAACGTCGGCAAGTCCTCGCTGCTCAACGCCTTGGCCAACCGCAAGAACCTGGCTCAGACCTCCAAGAGCCCGGGACGCACCCGCCTGCTCAACGTGTTCGCGCTCGACGACGGCACCGCCCTGGTCGACTGTCCCGGCTACGGCTATGCCTCGGCCCCCAAGGCGGTGCAGGCCAAGTGGCAGCAGATGATGGAGCGCTACCTGGTCGAGCGTGAGCAGCTCGACATGATCATGGTGCTCATCGACGGCGAGATCGGTCCCACCAAGCTCGACCGCCAGATGCTCGACTGGCTGCGGTCCCATGGGTTGCCCCACACCGTCATCGCCACCAAGGCCGACAAGGTCAAGGCCTCGGTCCGCGGCAAGCGTCAACGCGAGCTGGCCGAGCGGTGCGACCTCGACCCGGGCGATGTGGTGTGGGTGAGCGCCACCAAGGGCAGCGGGCTCGACCCCCTGCGCGACCTGGTGCGCACCTGGCTGAGCTGACGGTCGCGGGCAAGGGTTCCCGAGACAGACGGGACCTTCGTCCTCCACCATTCGAGGACAAGGCCCCGGGACGGATTGGTACAACTGTGAACAGAATGGCCTCCAAGTGCAAGCCGAGATTCGGCTCACTTGGAACGAGGTGAACCCCCAATGATGAAGAAGGCATTTCCGATCGCTCTCATCGTGCTCGGTGTCGTGTTCGGCGCGGCCGGTCTCTACACCGTCTACCGCGGCCTCGACGCCAAGGATCAGGTCAGAGAAGAGCTGCAGGCCCAGAACATCGTCACCCCTGGCGATGCTCGGATCCCCAACACCCAGGTCAAGGACATCGACACCGCCCAGGCGATGGCCGACATCATCCAAGTGCACGCGATGGAGGCGACCGGCGGACTGACCTACGCGGAGATGGATCGCGACGACCCGGCCCGAGGCACCGCGCTCAACGCCGCCAACCTGCGCACCAGCCTCTACACCTCGGTCATGGCGTTCGAGGTCGGCAATCTGGTGATCGGCCTGGGTCTGATGATCGTGGTGATGGGCGTCGCCGTCGGCGGGCTCGGTGTGGCCATGGCCTCCCTGGTCATCCCGACCCTTGCCGAGAAGGTGCACGTCCACCCGGTCGTCGAGGACGAGGAGTGAACCTCGGCACCCAGCCCGCGGTGTCCCAGCCTGGCACCTGAGCACATCACCCACAGTCGGTGCCCCGGCCCAGCGCCGGGGCGCCGGCGCGTCGGCCCGGATGACGCAGGTTCGAGCGCCGAGTAGCCTCCGCTGCCATGGCTGATTACCTGGAACACCTCGGCAAGGTCTCGCTGTTCGCCGGTGCCGACCACAAGGAGCTGGTCGAGATCTCCAAGGCCACCACCGAGCACACCGTCGATGCCGGCACCGTGCTGGTGCGCCAGGGCGAGACCGGGCGCGAGGCGTTCATCGTGGTCGAGGGCGAGGCCACGGTCACCGTCGACGGCAAGGAGGTGGCCCACCTCGGTCCCGGCGACACCATCGGCGAGATGTCGCTGCTCGACAAGGGGTTGCGCAGCGCCACCGTCACCGCCGACTCCCCGATGAAGCTGTTGGTCCTCGACCCCCGCGAGTTCAAGGGCCTGATGATGGCCATCCCCGCCATCGCGGTGAAGGTGGCGACCGCCCTCGCCGCCAGGGTCCGCGAGCTCGACACCAAGCTCTACGGCTAGGCCAGCTCCCCCTCGAGAGCCAGCGCGGCCAGCTTCGAGGGGTTGCGCATCAGGTGCACGCGGCTGACCTGGCCGTCGACCACCGTGAACGACGCCGCGAGGAACGGCTGCCGGTCGAACGAGCACGACCAGGCCGGACTCTAGGTCCGACCGCTGCAGACGGAACCACGCCTCTTGGACCACGTCCTCGGCGTCGAGCCGGGAGCCGAGGATGCGGTAGGCGAGGCCGACGAGACGGGCACGCTCGGAGGCGAAGAGGACCTCTGGTGAGTCCATGGAGCCAAGTGTTGCTCGCTCGGGCACCGTCAGCTCGCCACCGTTGGGGAAGCACGGCGCGCGGCGAGGTGGCCGGCCGCTGCCCCGCTGGTCAGCGACGCATCGGCCAGGTTGCCCTCCGGGCCGATCCAGTCGCCGGCGACCAGGATCCGGTCGTCGCCGGTGGAGGTGATGGACGGTCGGCCCGCCATCCCGCCGTTCTCGGGCACCGGCATGGACGAGGTGACCGTCATCCGGTGGAGGTAGCGGGCCTCGGCGATCGTCTCTGGAGCCACCCCTGCGAGCCCGAGGTGCTCCTCGAGCGCGCGGCGACCTCGGTCGGGGCTCGATGTCTCGTCGCTTCGGAGGTACCGCATCACGTGGACGACGAACGCCCCCCTCGCGTGCCAGCCGCGCACCGGTGGCCGACCACCCCGGGGCTCGATCCCGAGTGAGCGAAGGACGGCCGCTCCCGGGCCGCGGTCGTACAGCGCGTGCGCCCCCCGGTTGAAGAGGAACCGCCCCACGCGGTCGGTTGCGGCCCTGCCTCCGACGCCGTCGCGGTCGACCACGACCACCGTCGATCCCGCCCGAGCTGCGGTCGCTGCTGCGGCCCAGCCGGCGAGCCCACCGCCGATGACCGCCACGTCATGGCGCTCCATCTCACGTCTCCTGTCCTGTGTGTCGGGGTATGACGAACTGACGAGACAGCGGGGCCGGATGTGACAGCGCCGGGGTGCGCCTGGCTAGCCTGCGGCCATGGATCTGAACGGAGCATCAGCACTGGTCACCGGCGGCGCATCCGGACTCGGTGAGTCCACGGCCCGGCGTCTCGCCGACCGGGGCGCACGAGTGGTGATCGTCGACATGAACGCCGAGGCGGGTGAGGCGGTCGCCAACGACATCGGTGGCGTCTTCGCCCAGGCCGACGTGGCCGACACCGATCAGGTCATCGCTGCTGTCGAAGCGGCCAAGGAGCTCGGCCCGCTGCGTGCGGTGGTCACCGCCGCCGGCATCGGGTTCGCCAGCCGCACCATCGGGCGCGACGGCACCTACGAGTCGGCCCACGACCTCGGTGCGTTCAACAAGGTCCTGTCGGTCAACCTCGTCGGCACGTTCAACACCGCCCGGCTGGCCGCCACCGCCATGTCCCAGACCGAGCCCATCGACGCCGACGGCCAGCGGGGAGCGATCGTCACCGTCACCTCGGTGGCGGGCATCGAGGGCCAGATCGGCCAGGTGTCCTACTCGGCCTCCAAGGGCGGCGTGATCGGCATGACCCTGCCGATGGCGCGCGACCTCTCGGTGGCCGGCATCCGGGTGAACTGCATCGCCCCCGGCCTGATCGACACCCCGATCTACGGGTCGGGGCCGGGCTCGGACGAGTTCAAGTCCAAGCTCAAGCGCGACGTCCTGTTCCCCGACCGTTTGGGTTCGGCCGAGGAGTTCGCGTCGATGGCGCTCGAGCTGCTCACCAACGACTACATGAACGCCGAGCTGGTGCGGGTCGACGGAGGGCTTCGCTTCCAGCCCAAGTGATCAGGCCGGGCGGCGCATCCGTCGCCGCCCGTCTCCGATTGCTCCAGCCAAGGTCAGCCGGTCGACGAGGTGGACACCACCTCTTCGAGGCGCTCGAGGGTGCGCTCCATCGCTGGCGGGTGTTTCGTCGGGTAGCCGGCCAGTTCGATTCCCTTCGGCCACAGCGCCTTTGACCAGTCGAAGCTCTCGACCACCTCGGTGCCGCCCTCGACGGGCGTGAGCTCGTAGCGCCATATGTGACGACCGAAGTGTCGCCAGGCGATCAGTCGGTCCTGCTCGTACTCCACGACGGTGTTGGTGATCGGGTACGGCACCCCCATCTTCATCCGCATGCCGAACTTCGCGCCGAGCTCGAGCGGTTCGGGTTTGGCATCACGCGTGCCGCGCACCGTTCCCGACCCGTCGATCAGGGCATGCCTCGACGCATCCGAGAGGATGGAGAAGATGTCGCGTGCCGGCGCCGGAATGAGGCGGCTGACCGACACCACACGTTGTTCGCGCACTTCAGGCTCTGGCATCTGGACTCCTGGGTGGATGGATCAGGCGGGCCGGTCGAGGATGTCGCGCAGCGCCGGCTCGAGGCTGGCGTGGGTGAACTCGTAGCCGCTGGCTTCGAGCACGCTGGGGATAGCCCGCTGGCTCACCAGCAGCAGGGTCTCGACCAGCTCCCGTCCGTACAGCAGTGCGGGGGCGAAGATCGGGATGGGCAACAGCGTCGGTCGTCTGAGCACCCGACCGAGGGTCTTGGTGAACTCGCCGTTGGTGACCGGGTTCGGGGCGGTGAGGTTGACCGGGCCCTCGACGTCGGCCTCGAGCAGGTGACAGATGGCGCCGACCTCGTCGGCGAGGGAGACCCAGCTCTGCCACTGACGCCCCGAACCCAACCGGCCACCGACGCCGAGCTTGAAGGGGAGCAGCTGGCGGGCGAGTGCGCCTTCCTCGGTGGCCAGAACGACACCGGTCCGGGTGTTGACGGTGCGGATCCCGGCGGCCGCGGCCAGCTGCGACGACGCTTCCCACTTCACACAGACCTCGGCGACGAAGTCGTCGCCCGGGCCGCTCGCCTCGGTGAGCACCTCGTCGCCTCGATCGCCGTAGTAGCCGATCGCCGACGCGCTGATGAACACGCCCGGCCGCTGGTCGAGGCCGACCAGCGCCTCGGCCAACAACGTGGTGCCACGGGTCCGGCTGTTCAAGATCCTGGCCTTCTGCTCGTCGGTCCAGCGCCGGGCGCCGATGTTCTCGCCGGCCAGGTGCACCACCGCGTCGACCCCGTCGAGGCTCCGGTGGTCGATCGTGCCGCCGTCGGGATCCCATTCGATGGCTCGCTCGCCGTCGCGCACCTCGCGGCGGACGAGGGGGATGGGGGTATGGCCCCGCTCGCGCAGGCCGGCCTGCAACGCGGTGCCGACCAGGCCGCTGGCCCCTGAGATCACGACGTCCATCTGGGCTCCTCTGCTGGTCGGTGCTGACAGTCTGCCGCCAGCTCGGCCCCGAGACACGATCGGGGCCGGGGACGAACGGCTACGGTCTCGGTGGTGACCGAGCGGGGAGGACGACGCAGTGGCAGATGAAGAGAACGATGGTGGGCTCCAGATCAGCGCCGGCCTCGTGGGCCTCACCCTGGTGGCGGTGCTGTTGGCGGTGTTCATCTTCCAGAACACCGACGACCAGCCGGTGAGCATCTATCTCTGGGAGGTGACCGCCCCGATGTGGCTGATCCTCCTCGCCACCGCGCTGGTGACCCTGGTGCTCACCGAGGTCGCAGGGTTCATCCGCCGACGTCGGCGGCGCTGAATCGACGCGACCCCAGCCTGCCCGACGCCGGGGTCACACCGGCGTCCTAACCTGGCAGCCATGAGCACCCGCCGTCTCATCGTTGCCGCCCTGTTGTGCGGGCTCGCCATCCTGGTGGCGTTCACCATCCAGGTGCTGATCGCGACCTGATGCGCGGCGAAACGTTGCGTTCACAGCCGGTGGATACGGTGAGGCCATGACCGGGGGACTGTTCGCCGGATACGACCACGATGGCTTCTTCGACGAGGTCTTCACCGCCGACGGCGAGGTTCGCCCGCACTACCGGGCACTGGTGGCGCGCCTCGGCCTCTTCAGCGCCGACGAGCTGGCTCGTCGCGAGCGGCTCCGCGATGCCGCCTTTCGAACCCAGGGCATCACCTTCACCGTCTACGGCGAGGAGGAAGACGTCGAGCGGACCTTCCCCATGGATCTCATCCCCCGGATCATCCCGCCCGACGAGTGGGCCGAGGTCGAGCGCGGTCTGGTGCAGCGCGTCGACGCGCTCAACCGGTTCCTCGACGACCTCTACGTCGGCGAGCAGGCCATCATCCGCGACGGCATCGTCCCGCGCTGGATGGTGCTCTCCTCCGACGGGTTCGAGCGCCAGGCCGCGGGCCTCGCCGTCCCCCACTCGTCGCGGTGTGTCGTGGCCGGCATCGACCTGGTGCGCGACGCCGATGGCACCTACCGGGTGCTCGAGGACAACCTTCGCAATCCCAGCGGCATCTCCTACGTGCTCGAGAACCGGGCGGCGATGACCCGTGTGCTGTCGCTGGCCTTCACCGATCATCGGGTGAGGTCGGTCGACCACTACGGCGCGATGCTGCTCGGGGCGCTGCGGCACGTTGCGCCCCCCGCCGCGGGTGACGATCCCACCGTGGTCGTGCTCACCCCCGGTGTCTACAACTCGGCCTACTTCGAGCACGCCTTCCTGGCCCGCCAGATGGGCGTCGAGCTGGTCGAGGGCCGCGACCTCGTGGTCGACGACCACGTGGTCTCGATGCGCACCACCCACGGCCTGCGCCGGGTCGACGTGATCTACCGACGCATCGATGACGACTTCCTCGATCCGGTGGTGTTCCGCCCCGACTCCCAGCTCGGGGTGCCGGGGCTCATGGCCGCGGCCAGGGCCGGCACCGTCACCATCGCCAACGCCGCGGGGAACGGCGTCGCCGACGACAAGGCCATCTACGCCTTCGTGCCCGAGATCATCCGCTACTACCTCGGCGAGGACCCCATCCTCGCCAGTGTTCCCACCTACCTGCTCGACGAGCCCGACCACCGGGCCGAGGTGCTCGACCGTCTCGGCGACCTGGTCGTGAAGCCGGTCGCCGAGTCGGGCGGCTACGGCATGCTCATCGGTCCCGCCGCCTCCGACGCCGAGATCGAGGCGTTCCGTCACAAGCTCGAAGCCGACCCCCGCGGGTACATCGCCCAGGAGGTGGTGTCGCTGTCGCGGCACCCGACGCTCATCGACGATCACCTCGAAGGTCGTCACGTCGATCTACGGCCCTTCGTCATCTCGGGCGAGAAGATCGAAGTCATCCCCGGCGGGCTCACCCGGGTGGCGTTGCGGCGCGGCTCGCTGGTGGTCAACTCGTCCCAGGGTGGCGGATCGAAGGACACCTGGGTCCTGGCCCCCGACCGCGACCTGAAGCGGCCCGGCGATCGGGCCGAGGGTGCCGAGCTCGAACGGGTCGAGGGCGACGATCGGCGTGAGACCACCCAGATGCCGGCGGTTGGGGTCGACGGCGACCAGACCGAGCACACCCCCGGAGGTGTTCAGCCATGATGCTGTCCCGCCACGCCGAGAGCCTGTTCTGGCTCGGCCGCCATCTCGAGCGGGCCGAGTACTCGACGCGGATGCTCGACGTCACCTACCACAGCCTGCTCGAGTCGGCGGCGTGGGAGTCCGAGCGGGCCTGGCGCGACCTGCTCCAGGTGCTGCGCTCGGAATCATCGTTCGACGAGCTCGGCCGGCCCGCCACCTCCGAGGCGGTCAACCGGTTCGTGATGGTCCAGCGCTCCAATGCCGACAGCGTGGTCGCGTGCATCGAGCGGGCTCGCGAGAACGCCCGCAGCGTGCGCGAGCTGATCCCCACCGAGCTGTGGCAGTCGCTCAACTCGTTCTACCTCGCCTTGCACTCCCGAGACGTGGCCACCGACCTAACCGAGCAGCCCTACGACCTCTACGAGATGGTCAAGCAACGGTGCCAGACCATCACCGGGGTGCTGGCCGACACCATGGCCCGCGACGACGGCTGGCGGTTCGTGACCATCGGCCGGTACCTCGAACGAGCCCAGATGATGTGCCGGCTCCTCGCCATCCGCTATCAGAACCTGAGCGACGTGTCGTTCCACCAGTGGCTCGCCGCCCTCAAGTCGGCGTCGGCGGCCGAGGCGTTCCGCAAGGCCTATCGCGGCTCGCAGGACCCCACCGACGTCATCGAGTTCCTCCTGTTGTCGCCGGTGTTTCCCCGCAGCGTGTTCTTCTCGTTGCGCCAGGCCGAAGCCGAGCTCGACATCCTCGGCGCCCAGTTCGGCCGGATCACCCGACCCCAACGGCTGCTGGGTCGGATCCGCGCCGGACTCGAGTTCACCGACATCCACGAGCTGCTCCAGAGCGACCTGCGGCTCTACCTGGTCGATGTCGAAGGCGGCATCCGGTGGGTGGGCGAGTCGGTCGCCACCGAGTACTTCCGCAACTCGCACGAGTTCGCGCCCTTCGTGCCCACCGGGCCGGTTCCCACCGGAGGTCGATCATGAGGTTCGACATCCGCTACCGCTCCACCTTCACCTACGAGGGGTTGGTGCGCGAGTCCCAGAACGAGCTGCGGGCCTGCCCCACCTCGGACGACCGTCAGCAGCTCATCGGCTACCGCGTCACCACCAACCCGTCGGCTCGGGTGGCGTCGTCGTTCGACTACTGGGGCACCCGCGTCGACGCCTTCGGCATCAGGGCCCCGCACCTGTCGCTCGAGGTCGTGGCCGAAGCCGCGGTCGAGACCAGCCAGGGCCCGATGGTCACCACCGCCCCCCGGCTCGATGCGTTGGCCGACGAGCAGTTCGTCGACACCCACTGGGAGTACCTGCAACCGTCCGGCCACACCCATTGGGGCGACGCCGTCGCCGCCGCGGCGGCCCGCCAGCGCGACTACGTGGGCACCGACGTCGTGAGCCTGGTGCTGGCCCTGCACCGCTTGGCCGGGGCATCGATCACCTACACGTCCGGGTCGACCGCCATCGGCGTCGACGTCGAGGAGATCCTCGCCGCGGGCCAGGGCGTGTGCCAGGACTTCGCACACCTGGCGGTGGCGCTGTGCCGGACGGTCGGTGTGCCCGCACGGTATGTGTCGGGGTACTTCTTCGCCGCCGACGATGCTACCGGGGCCGACGCCGACGCCGAGGTGGTCGAGGTGGCGACCCACGCCTGGTTCGAGGCGGCGATCCCGGGGTTCGGGTGGTTGGCGCTCGACCCGACCAACCAGCGCGAGGTCGGGTTGCGCCACGTCAAGATCGGTCACGGCCGCGACTACGACGACGTGCCCCCGCTGCGGGGCACTGTCGCCGGTACGGCCGAGCACGGCGTCGATGCCGCGGTGGAGATTCGCCGGGTCGCGGCGGTCGGCCCGCAGTGGCAGCTCGCCCAGCAACAGCAACAGCAGCAGCGGGGATAGGGCTAGTCGATCCGTCGCCGACACCTTTCTGTGAAGCGAAAAGCGCCACCCAGGTCGGAAACTCTTCACAGATCGGTGCCAGGGGGTCGAGTGGTCCGGCGCACCCGGTCAGAGCGGGAAGGTTCGGCGGTAGGCTCCACGGTCGAACGCATCGTTGGAGGTGGTCCCTACGGCTGAGAACGAGAACCCCGAGTCCGGCACCGGGTCGGAGCACTTCGATGTGGTGATCATCGGCGGGGGCCCCGGTGGTTACGCCTCGGCGCTCTATGGCGCGTCGGCGGGACTGAACATCGCGATGATCGAGCGCAACAAGATCGGCGGCACCTGTCTGCACGTCGGCTGCATCCCGGCCAAGGCGCTGCTCGAGACCGCGACGGTGCTGCGAACCACCGACCACGCCAAGGACTTCGGTGTGCTCGCCGAGTCGTCGGGGGTGGACCTTGGTGTCACCCAGGACCGCAAGCAGGGGATCGTCGACAAGCTGGCCGGCGGGCTCGTCGGGTTGCTCGAGAACCGCTCCGTCACCCTGTTCGACGGCACCGGCAGCCTCGATGCCGACCATCGCACCGTGCAGGTCAGCGGTGGCGAGTCGGGCGATGTCGCCATCACCGGCGACTCGGTGATCCTCGCTGCCGGCTCGGTGCCGCGCACCATCCCCGGCTTCGACATCGACGGCGAGTTGGTCGTGACCTCCGACGAGGTGCTCGAGATCCGCGACCTTCCCGAGAGGGCGGTCGTGATCGGTGGCGGCGCCATCGGGTGCGAGTTCGCATCCCTGCTGTCCGATCTGGGTTCGAAGGTCACCGTGCTCGAGGCGCTGCCCAAGATCCTGCCCGGTCTCGACTCCGACATCACCAAGGTGGTCGAGCGCTCGTTCAAGAAGCGCAAGGTCGAGGTCCGCACCGATGTCAAGGTCACCGGCCACACCCCGGGCGAGTCGGGCACCAGCGTCGAGTTCGGCGACGGCGAGTCGGTCGACGCCGACCTGGTCGTCGTCTCGGTCGGACGGCGCCCGTATCCCGACTTGTTGGGACTCGACCAGACCGAGGTGTCGGTGTCGGATCGTGGCTTCGTCGAGGTCGACGAGAACTGCCGCACCTCGGTCGAGGGCGTGTGGGCGGTCGGCGACCTCATCGCCACCCCCCAGCTCGCCCACATCGGCTTCGCCGAGGGCATGGTCGCCATCCGCGACATCCTCGGCGAGGATCCCCAGCCCATCGACTACGACCGGGTGCCGTGGTGCATCTACTGCCACCCCGAGGTCGCCTTCTCCGGACTCTCCGAGGATGCCGCCAAGGAGGCCGGCCACGACGTGGTGGTGGCCAAGCATCGCTTCGGAGGCAACGGTCGGGCGATGATCGTCGGCGAGGCCGAGGGCATGGTGAAGGTCATCGCCGAGAAGAACGATGACGGCACCGGCGGCCAGGTCCTCGGCGTGCACCTGGTCGGCCCCTGGGCCACCGAGCTGCTCGGCCAGGCGTACCTGTCGGTCAACTGGGAGGCCACCGTCGCCGAGGTCGCCCACTTCATCCAGCCCCACCCCACGCTCGGCGAGGCGTTCGGCGAGACGATGATGTCGCTCACCGGTCGCTCGCTGCACTAGCCCCCGAACCCTCAACCGGAGGACTCTCCCCCCATGTCCGAGGTCACGATGCCCCAGCTCGGTGAGACCGTCACCGAGGGCACCATCACCAAGTGGTTCAAGCAGGTCGGCGAGCAGGTCGCGGTCGACGAGGTGCTCTTCGAGGTCTCGACCGACAAGGTCGACTCCGAGGTGCCGTCCCCCGAGGCCGGCTACCTGGCCGAGATCAAGGTGCCCGAGGGCGAGACCGTCGATGTCGGCACCGTGCTGGCGGTGCTCAGCGATGCGCCGCCGGACGGTTCCGCTCCCGCCGGCGACACCGCCGAGGCCGAGCCCGAACCCGCCGGCGACACCGCCGAGGCCGAGCCCGAGCCTGCTCCAGCCGAAGAGCCCGAGCCAGCAGCACCGGCACCGGCACCGGCACCAGCACCGGCACCTGCGCCCGCGACCAAGCCCTCGGGCGACGGCCTGCTGTTGTCGCCGGTGGTTCGTCGCCTGGTCAACGAGCACCAGATCGACCCCTCCCAGGTCGAGGGCACCGGACCGGGGGGCCGCATCACCCGCTCCGATGTGCAGAAGGCGATCGAGAACGGCACCGCCCGCACCGGCGAGCCCACCCCCGCCACCCCTTCCGACACCGCGCCTGCCGCCGCATCGGCACCCGCGCCCGCCGCTGCGGCCCCGTCGCGGGCGGCGCCCAGGCCGTTGGTCCGCACCGGTGAGCGCGACGTCTCGGTGCCGCTCAACAACATCCGAAAGCGCACCGGCGAGCACATGGTGATGTCCAAGGCGACCTCACCGCACGTGCTCACCGCCGTCGAGGTCGACTTCGAGTCGGTCGAGCGGATGCGTCGGGCCCACGGCGCCGAGTGGAAGGCCCAGGAGGGCTACTCGCTCACCTACCTGCCCTTCATCGCCCGGGCCCTGGTCGATGCCATCCGCGACTTTCCCCACGTCAACGCCTCGGTCGGCGAGGGCGAACTGATCGTCCACGACTACGTGAACCTGGGGATCGCGGTCGACATCGACTTCGAGGGTCTGCTGGCCCCGGTGCTGCGCGACGCCGAGACCAAGCGGCTGCGGGCCATCGCCCGAGAGATCGTCGATCTCGCCAACCGGACCCGTTCCAAGCAGCTCTCGCCCGACGATCTGGCGGGCGGGACCATCACCATCACCAACCCCGGCCAGTACGGCACGATGATGCAGTTCCCGATCATCAACCAGCCCCAGGTGGCGATCCTCTCCACCGACGGCATCAGCCGCAAGCCGGTGGTGGTCACCGACGAGCACGGCGACGAGTCGATCGCCATCCACTCGGTGGGCGTGCTCGCCTTGGCCTGGGACCACCGGGCTTTCGACGGCGCCTACGTGGCCGCGTTCCTCGACCGCGTGCGCGAGGTCATCCAGACCCGCGACTGGGAGGCCGAGCTGTAGTGCTGCGGGTCCGCTGGCTCGGGCGGGTCGCCTACCGCGACGCCCACGCGCTCCAGCACGGGCTGTTCGAGCGATCGTCCGACGATCACCTGCTGCTACTCGAACACCCCCACGTCTACACCCTCGGGGCCCGCGCCGATCGTTCACACGTGCTGGTCGATCCGGCCACGGTGGGCGCCGAGCTGGTCGATGCCGACCGGGGCGGCGACGTCACCTATCACGGGCCCGGCCAGCTGGTCGGGTACCCCATCGTGTCGGTTCCCGGCGTGCGGGGTGGGGGTATGGCCGACACCGTCGCTTACGTCACCTCGGTCGAACAGCTCCTGATCGACACCCTCACCGACCTCGGCTTTGCCGACGTGGGCCGGCTGCCGGGCTATCCCGGGATCTGGTTCGGTCCCGACTCCGACCGTCCTCGCAAGGTGGCGGCCATCGGGGTGCGACTCTCACGTGGTCGGTCGATGCACGGGTTCGCGCTCAACATCAACCCCGACATGGCCATGTTCGACCACATCGTCCCCTGTGGGCTCGACGCCATGGAGGTCACGTCGCTGGCGGAGGAAGGCTTCGACGGCGAGCTTCGCGACGTGGTCGAGGCCCTCGTGCCCCGCGCCGTCGAACGGTGGGGGAGCAGCGGCTGGGAGCGCGCCGACGTGGTGTGGCGCGAGCGGCCCGAGGACCTCACGCCGTTCAGTCGGGGTGCCGGGAGCGGGCCCCCCGAGACGTCGGTGCGACTGTCGGGCCGCCTCGCCGAGGCCGGGGTCACCGACCGGGTGGCCATCGACGAGCGCAAGCCCGACTGGATGCGGGTCCAGCTGCGCACCAGTCCCGACTACCTGCGGCTCAAGTCCACCATGCGCGAGCTCGACCTGGTGACCGTGTGCGAGGAGGCGGGCTGTCCCAACATCTACGAGTGTTGGGACGACGGCACCGCCACCTTCATGATCAACGGCGAGCGCTGCACCCGGGCCTGCGGGTTCTGCCTGGTCGACACCCGCAAGCCCGCGCCGCCGGACCCGTCCGAGCCCGAGCACGTCGCCGAGGCGGTCGAGCGCATGGGCCTCGACTACGTGGTGCTCACCACCGTCGCCCGCGACGATCTCGACGACGGAGGAGCGGGCCAGTTCGCGGCCACGATCGGGGCGATTCGGTCCCGGCGGCCCGAGGCCATCGTCGAGGTGCTCATCTCCGACCTCAAGGGCGACCCCGCCTCGTTGCAGATCGTCCTCGATGCCCGGCCCGACGTGGTCAACCACAACGTCGAGACCGTCCCCCGACTCCAGCGGGTGGCCCGCCCCTCGGCGTCCTACGCCCGCAGCCTGGCCGTGCTCGCCCGGGCGAAGGCTGCCGGGTTCACCACCAAGTCGGGCCTGGTGCTGGGCATGGGCGAGACCTTCGACGAGGTCGTCGCCACCCTCGCCGATCTGGCGGCGGTCGGCGTCGACATCGTCACCGCCGGCCAGTACCTGCGACCCACCGCCAACCACCTGCCGGTGGCCCGGTGGTGGACCCCCGACGAGTTCGACGCCCTGGCGGTCGAGGGCGAGCGTCTGGGCATCGCCCACGTCGAGGCCACCCCGCTCACCCGGTCGAGCCACCACGCCAAGGCTGCGGCCGCCAGCGCCGGGTTGAGCGTCGAGGCGCACCTGGCCGAGGCCTGACCCTCGAGATCGCCCCTGGCCTGGGCAGCACCACCGTCGCTCACCGGCGGTCGGCGGTGTCTTCCAGTTCGTGGCCTCGGGTCTCGGGGAGCAGGGCGAGCAGCCCGGCCATGAGCGCGGCGGGCACGAAGACGACCACCGCGGCGAGATCGAACCGGTCGAACCGGTCGGCGATCGCCCCGAAGGCCAGCAGTCCCACGACCGCGCCCGACACCCCGGCGGCCACGGTCCAGCCGGCGACGGTCGCCCGGATCGAGGTGGGGAACAGCTCGGCGTGCAGGGCCCCCGCGGCGGGGGCGAACACCGATCCGGCGAGCACCGCGAGGAGGTAGCCACCTGCTGCTGCGGGCGCGGTGCCGCTGTAGGTGACCATGCCCGCCACCGCCACACCGACCAGTCCCACGCCGGCGGTCGGTCTCCGACCGTACCGGTCGGCCCCCCACCGGCCGAGCAAGAGGCCCGCCAGACCGGTGAACCCGGCACCCACGACCAGTCCGGCGGTCACCACCGTCGACAGTTCCAGGATGCCCTCGGCGTAGAGGAACACGAAGCTGTTGGCCGGTCCGGTCACCACGGCGATGCCGAAGCCCACGCCGAGCACCGGCAGCAGGCGCCCACGGAACCGACGTTGCACCGCACCCAGCACCGGCAGGGCATGTTCGGCCTCGACCGTGGCGATCTGGAAGCGGTCCGGTTCGCTGACCCAGCGGCTGGCCGCGACCACCAGCACCATGGCCACCAGGGCCAGGGCGAACACCGGCCGGAAGCTGACGTCGTCGCCGAGGAGGCCGCGGAGCACCGCGAACAGGCCGGCACCGATCCCGAACCCCGCAGCCAGCAGGGCGATGGCACGGGTGCGGTGCTCGGAGCTGGTCTGTTCCGCCGCGCTGGTTGCGGCCACGGCGTTGGCGGCGGTGAGGAGTGGGCGGCTCAGCGCGAAGAGGGCGACGAACCACCAGTAGCCGGGGCTGAGCGCCGCCAATCCGACGATCGAGAGGCCGACGGCGGCGAAGCCGATCAGGGTGCGACGCCTCCCGGCGCGGTCGGCGATCCCGGCGAGGGGGAGGCTGAGGATCGACGCCGACCGGATGATGGCCAGACCGATACCGAGCACGGTGCCCGAGAGTCCCGCCTGCTCGGCCAGGGAGAGGTCGTCGCCGTCGGTGACGGTGCCGAACTCGGCGGCCACGTCGGCCAGCGCAGCGACCACTCCGAACTGTCCGAACCCCGCGGCGGCGGCCACCAACGCCAGGCTGAGCACGGGGGCATCGAGCCAGCCGTGGAGCTGTGGAGCGCGTGGGGCAGGTGGCGGCGCGGTCGGGTCCATCGGTGGCCGGAACCTACCCGACCTCGGGTGGGCGACGGGTCAGGTCCGGCGCGAGGGGACCGTGCAGGCGCCGTCGTTGCGCTCGGCCTGCCGGATGAGCCACAGGCCCCGTCCGGTGCCGGCGACCCAGACCGAGGCGATGATGATTCCGGCGAGTACCGCGTGGTCGCGGAGCACAGCCCCCACTGCGGTGCCTCCGAGCACGACGGCGAGGATGCCGAGGGTGAGCGGAAGGTGGCACGGGCAGGCGAGGAAGGACACCAACAGCCACAGGCGGCCCCGCTTCTCGAGATCGACCGGTTCGATCGGTCGGGGCGAGGTGGTGAGCTCCATCCGCCCATGATACCCCAAGGGGTACTCCGACGGGCGCCGGTGCCGCCGGTCCCGGTGGGTGGCGCCGCCATCTACGCTGGTGGGATGGTCAGCCAGCGCGCCGACGCGATGTTCGCCAATCGACTCGACCGGGTGCGGTCGGCGATGATCGACCAGGGCGTCGATGTCCTGATGCTGTCGGTGGGCGCCGACCTTCCGTGGCTCACCGGCTACCACGCCATGCCCCTCGAACGGCTCACCATGCTGGTGGTGCCCGTGGACGGCCAGCCGACCATGCTCGTTCCCCGCTTGGAGGTGCCGCGGGTGGTCGAGCGGCCCGAGGTGTTCACCGTGGTCGGCTGGGACGAGACCGACGACCCGATCGAGGCCACCGCCCGCCTGGCCGGACCCGCCCGCACCGTCGCTGTCGGCGATCAGACCTGGGCGCGGTTCCTGGTCGAGCTGTTGCCGCTGATGCCACAGGCCGCGTGGCGGCGGGCCAGCGAGGTGATCGGCCCGCTGCGGGCGGTGAAGGAGCCCGCCGAGGTCGACGCGCTGCGCCGAGCGGCCGAAGCGGTCGATCGGGTGGCCGTCGCGCTGGCGGGCGGCGACATCCCCCTCATCGGTCGCACCGAGGCCGAGATCTCCGCCGAGCTGGGGCGCCGCATCATCGACGAGGGCCACGAGCGGGTGAACTTCGCCATCGTGGCCGCGGGCGACAACGCGTCCAGCCCCCACCACCACCCCGGGTCGCGGGTCATCGGCCCGGGCGAGGGCATCCTCTGCGACTTCGGCGGCACTCTTGTCGAAGACGACGGGGTCGGCTACTGCTCCGACATCTCCCGGTGCGTGTTCACCGGCGAACCCCCGCCCCAGTTCGCCGAGCTGTACTCGGTGTTGCAGGCCGCCCAGGCCAAGGCGGTGGAGGCCGCCACGGTGGGCACCCCTGCCGGCGCGGTCGACGCCGTCGCCCGCGACCTCATCGCCGCCGGCGGGTACGACGGCTACTTCATCCACCGGCTCGGCCACGGCATCGGTGTCGAGGAGCACGAAGATCCGTACCTGGTCGACGGCAACGAGGCGCCGCTGGTGGCCGGCAACGCGTTCTCGATCGAGCCGGGGATCTATGTACCCGAACGATGGGGTGCCCGGATCGAGGACATCGTGGTGGCCGCTCCCGATGGTCCCACGGCGTTGAACCAGGCCAGCCACGACCTCGCCGTGGTGGAGGCATGACGCCTCGGGTGGTGCGGGCGCGGTGATCGCACTCGACGCGGCCACCGTCTTGTTGCAGTGGGCGGTGGGGGGCCTCTTCTTCCTCTGGATCACCACCCGCCGCCGCGAGGTGGGCATCGGGTACGGCTGGTTGATGCGGAGCACCTATGGGCTGATGGCCCTCGCCGCGCTGGGCATCGGTGTGCGCTTCGGCGGTGACGCCCCCGTGCGGGACATCTCGTCGGCCCTTGTCGTTCTGGCGACCGGCGTCGCGCTGGTGGTGTCGGTGCAGCGCCGCACGGCCGGGGTATCGGGTCAGCGTCAGCTCGCCGAGCAGCGATCGGCACGGGTCGCGACCATGACCGGCATCGAACGGGCCGAAGCCGACAAGGACGCGGAGGCACCCGAGTTCCCGCCGATGCTCGACCTCGTCGCGCCTGCCATCGGCCTGGTCGGCCTGGTCGCCGGTGGCGTTGCTGCCGGCGAACCGGTCGCCCTGTCGATCGCTCGGATCGTCGCGGGGGCGGCCTTCCTCGGCGCGGTGTCCGACGCCATGCTTCTCGGCCACTGGTACCTGGTGCAGCCGGGGTTGGCTCGCGGCCCGCTGCTCGAGCTGGTCTGGTGGACCGCGGGGATCTGGCCGGTGCACCTGGTGGCCTTCCTCTGGCCCACCGGCATGATGTCGGCCGTCGCCGGCGACATCGACGACGGCTACAACGGGTTGCTGTCGTGGTTCTGGGTGGCGTGCGCGGCGACCACCATCGGTTTGGTGTTGGTGACCAGGGCGGCGCTGCGCGAGCGGCAGTACTCGGCGGTCATGGCCGCCACCGGCCTGCTGTACCTCGCGATCTTGACCGCCTTCGGCCAGGATCTGGTGGCCCGGGCGATCCTCGCGCCCTGATCGGCACGCGACGGCTCGAAGCGGCGTAGGCTGCGGCGAGGTCCCGTCGATGTGGCAGGAGGAAGCCAGCATGCATCAGATGGTCGTCGGGTTCGCCGACGTCGACACGGCTCGCCAAGTGGTTCGCGAGGCGGCCGAGCTCGCAGCCCAGACGGGTGCATCGATGCACATCGTCACCGCCATCGACGAAGACGCCACAACCGTGGTCGACATCGGAACCGATCACTGGGAGATCCGCACCCTCGACCAGGCCGAGGAGGCGGTGCGCAACTTCATGGTGACCCTGTCCGACAAGGTCGACTACACCGTCGGCGTGTTCGAGGGGAAGCCCGCCGACGTGTTGATCGCGGAGGCCGAGCGTCTCGACGCCGACCTCATCGTGGTTGGCAACGTGCGCATGCAGGGGCCGGGGCGCCTGCTCGGCAGCGTGGGCAGCGCCGTCGCCCACCATGCCCCGTGCTCGGTGCTGATCGTCAAGACGACCTGAATCACCCGAGGTCTCATCGCTCCATCCGCTCATGGCACGGGCTAGAGTCAGAATACAGTTTTGATTCTAGGAGGTGGGAAGTGGTTGAGCGACCCCTCTTCGATCACGTGGCGATCGTGGTCGATAGCTGGAGAGACGGGTTCTCCATGCTGGTCGACCGTCTCGGCGGTCGCTGGTGTCGGGGAGGGGCCGCAGGTGATTTCGCGCCCTGCCAGTTCGCCTTCGTCGATGACATGAAGGTGGAGCTGCTCCAGCCGGGAGAGGTCGAGGGGTTCGTCGAGCGGTTCCTGGAACGGCAGGGTCCTGGTGCCCACCACCTCACCTGGCACGTTCCCGATCTGGACGACTTCATCGCGGGTTGCGACCTCCTCGGACTCGAGGTCATGCCGGACCATCTCGACCTTCCTGGGCGAAGGGAGGCGTTCGTTCATCCCAAGGTGAGCGGCTTCGGAACCCTTGTGCAGGCGATCGAGAGCGACGAACGCTACGACGAGGCCCAGTCCCATCCGCCCGACATCCCACTGCCCACCGGCGAGCCCATGGAACTGGTCTGGGTCGCGTTGGCGGTGCCCGACCTGGACCTCGCCACCGCGTTCTTCGGACGCACGGTCTCAGGCACCCGCCTGGCGTCCGGACGTGGCTGGTCCATCATGACCTGGGAGCGCGGTCGACGGCTGCTCTTCCTCGACATGGGTGTCCGACATCTCGAGGGGCCGGGTGTCGACCACCTCTGCTTCGCTCCCTCGGGTGGTGCCATCCCGGAGGTGGACCAGCTCCTGGGGGTGGTCGATGACCTGTCGATCGAGCGCACCGGTGTCCGGTACGTGGTGCTCGACGGCAGCGAAGCCGATGCGGCGATGCGGGTTCGTCCCCAACCGGAGAGCCGAGGATGAGAACCGAGCACCACCCTTCGCAAGGGGAGTCCCCCGTCGACCGGGGAGTTGCTGTGGTGACCGGTGCCAGCCGCGGCATCGGTGCCGCCATCGCGCTCGAGCTAGCTGATGCCGGGTTCAGTGTTGCCGCGGTTGCCAGGACCGCAGAGTCGACCGAGCGCGCAGATGGTTCCCTCGCCGAGACGGTGGCATCCATACGGGCCCTCGGTGGGCAGGCCGAAGTAGTGGTCGCGGACCTCGCTGCACCCGACCAACGGGCCGGTCTGATCGATCGCATCGAGGCATCGATGGGGCCGGTGGAGGCGCTGGTCAACAACGCCGCCGTCGCCTACTACGAGCCGGTGAGCGATCTGTTTCCCAAGCGGTTGAACCTGCTTCTCGAGCTCAACGTGGCGGCGCCCTTCGAGCTGCTCAGCCAAGCCGTCCGGCTCATGCGGGAGCGCGGCCGTGGATGGATCGTCAACGTCTCGTCAGTCACCGCCAAGGTGCCCGACACCGGTGATGGGCCTTCCTCCCTGCCGCTCACTGCCTATGGTCTCACCAAGGCGGCGCTCGACCGACTCACGACCGGTGCGGCTACAGAACTGCGGGGCGAAGGCATCGTGGTCAACTCGCTCTCGCCTGTCGCTGGTGTCGCCACTCCAGGTGCAGTGGCCCGGGGAGTGATCGATCCCGGTTCGCCCGGTGCCGAGCCGCCTGATCTCATGGCCAGGGCCACGCGCCTGCTGGTGACGTGCGAGCCCGAGCTGACCGGTCAGGTGCTCTTCACCGCGCCGTTCCTCGCTCAGCGGGACGGCTCGGTGCGCGGTGGCGCTTGACGGGCCCGCCACCAGCCTGTCGCTCCGATCTCGGCAGCGCTCACCGCACTTCGCGCCGAAACAGTCCGGTGGCCCATCGCGAAGCCGCACATCGTCACGACGATCACCGTGCCCATCCCGAGCATGGTGGCGGGAAGGCCGATGGCATCGGCGAGCATTCCAATGGACAGTGCTGCGAGGCCGAAGCCGCTGTAGCCGAGCATCACGGTGGCCCTAGCCTGAGCGTTCCCTGGCGCGCACGGTGGCGAGACCGGCGGCGACCTTCGCTCAGTGCAGATGGCGTCATCCCGCTGGTTCGGGAACGAGGGCGGGGGAGGCGCAGCGTCAGCGCGATGCTGACCGCGCAGAGGGCCGCGCCGGCCAGCAACACGGCACCGGCACCGAACCGGGCCACGCTGATGAGCACGCCTGCGGCTGCTGGGCCGGCGATGCGGGTGCTCTCCATGCTCATCCGTCCGAGGACGATGGCGTTGTTGAGCGACTCCTTGTCGACGAGGTCGGCGGTCAGGGCCATGCGGGCCGGTCCGTAGGCGAAGGCTGCCGCCTGGATGCTGCTGGCGACCACCAGCATCCAGTAGGCGATCCACCCGAGCACGATCGCCGCGCCGATCCATGCAGAAGTGGTGAGGAGAGCGAACGTGCACCAGGACAGGATCGCTCGCTTGGAGTAGCGGTCCGCGATCACAACCGCCCCAAGGGGAGGTGAGCAACATGGCGAGCCCGAAGCCGACCATGACATTGAAGTAGAATCGTATTCTGACTATACTTCTCTCGAGGAAGGGCGCACGACTCCCTCATCGGGGGGCGCAGCTCGCCAGCAATATGCCCAACTGTCGATCGAACCAGCGACGCAGGTCGCTTGGGGGGTGTCATGGACTTCAACGAGAATCCCGAGGAGGCCCGCTTTCGGGCCGAGGTGCGTGCCTGGCTCGAAGCGAACGCTCCAGAGCCGGAAGCTGAGGGATCGCTTACAGGAGGCTTGAGTGACGCCTTCTCCGACGACGAGGCCGAGCACGTCAAGCGGGCCAAGGATTGGCAGCGCACTCTGTACGACGCGGGTTGGGCGGGAATCACTTGGCCCAAGGAGTTCGGCGGCCGTGGGGGAAACCCGATCGAGGCCGCGATCTTTGCCGAGGAGGAGGCCAAGGTCGCTGCGCCTGCTGGCATCTTCGCCGTGGGGATCGGCATGGCTGGCCCGACCTTGATCTCCCACGGCACCGAGGCACAGAAGCAGCGATTCCTCGATCCCATGTTGCGCGGTGATGAGGTGTGGTGCCAGCTCTTCTCTGAACCGGGTGCCGGCTCGGACCTGGCGGGGCTCGCGACCCGTGCCGAGCGCGACGGAGACGAGTTCGTCGTGAACGGACAGAAGGTGTGGACCTCCGGGGCCCACTACAGCGACTGGGGCATCCTTCTCGCTCGCACCAATCCCGATGCTCCGAAGCATCGAGGCATCACCTACTTCGTCGTGGACATGAGCACCCCCGGCATCGAGGTGCGGCCCCTGCGTCAGATCACTGGAGCCGCGCACTTCAACGAGGTGTTCCTCACCGACGTGCGGGTTCCTGCTGGCCAGGTCATCGGCGAGGTCGACGACGGATGGCGCGTCACCATGACCACCCTGACCAACGAACGATCCCTGATCGGTGGAGGCGGTGGGGGCAATGATCTGTTCGCCGACCTCCACTCGACCGCCCAGCGGCGGGGGCGCACCAACGACCGTCTCGTGCGGCAGGAGCTCGCGCGGGCTTACACCCACCTGCGGATCATGTCCTACCTGGGGATGCGGGCTCGCACCGCGCTCAGCCAGGGTCTGCCCCCGGGTCCCGAGACCTCGGTCATGAAACTTGCCTACTCGGTCAACTCCGCCCGCTACGCCAATCTCGCCATGGCGATCCAGCAGAGCTGGGGCATGCTCGCGGAGGGCGATCAGGATGTCCAGCGCTGGCACGACTACTTCCTGGGTCACTGGGCCAGCCGCATCGGCGGTGGTACCGACCAGGTGCAACGGAACGTGATTGGTGAGCGCGTGCTCGGGCTCCCTGGTGACATCCGCGTCGACAAGGACCGGCCATTCCGTGAAGTCGCCAGATCGGCGAGCGGTACTCGCTGACAGCGGGCGACCGATCACAGATGGAGGGACCATGACCGAACATTCGCGCCGGCCGGTGTTGGTGGGTGCTTCCCAGTGGCTCGACCGCGACCCGGATCCCGAGCTGGCCCCTGCTCCGATCGATGTGCTCGAGCAGGTGGTGCGCGACGCCGCGAACGATGCCGGTCTCGCGGCGCTCGCGGCCGTCGACACCCTAGGACTCATCCCCCCGGCGGGGTGGGAGGCGCAGAACGCGCCAGGAGCCCTCGCCGCACGGCTGGGGATGGCTCCCTCCGAGTTGGTCGACACCGGCAACGGGGGGGAGGTCGGCGTGCGGGCCATCAACTGGATGGCCCAGCGGATCGTCAACGGTGAGTCCGACGTGGCGGTGCTCTGCGGGGCCAACAACATGCGGACCCTCGAGCTGGCCGCCCGCCGGGGGCTCACGATCGACTGGACCCACGACACCGAGGGCAGTCCGCACCTCTTCTCGCCACCGCGCTCCGACGCGGCGACCCAGATGGAGGCGATGTCGGGGATCAGGACCTCGGAGGCATCGATCGGCCTGTCCTTGCCGCCCCAGATGTACCCACTCTTCGAGAACGCGCTGGCGCATCACTTCGGGCGAGGCATCGACGAGCACATGAAGCTGGTGGGCGAGCTCTTCTCCCGTTTCACCCGCGTTGCTGCCGCCAATCCCTACGCCTGGTTTCCCATCGAGCGCAGCCCCGAGGAGCTGATCACCCCGAAGCCGTCGAACCGGATGGTGTCGTTCCCCTACACCAAGTACCTCAACGCCATTCTCAACACCGATCAGGCCGCGGCCCTGGTGATGGTCTCGGTCGAACGGGCCCGGGCCCTCGGGATCCCCGAGGAACGGTGGGTCCACTGGTGGGGCGGCAATCACGCCCAGGAAGAGGCCTACTACGTCAGCACTCGTCCCGACTTCTCGGCGTGCCCGTCGATGCTCGACAGCCACGCTGGTGCCCTCGCCAACGCAGAGGTCGACCTCGATGAGATCGACCTCTTCGACTTCTACTCGTGCTTCCCTTCGGCGGTCGAGATGGCCTGTCGCATGCTCGATCTGGAACTGGATGATCCGCGCAACTTCACCATCACTGGTGGGCTTCCCTATGCCGGTGGGCCAGGATCGGCCTACCCGCTGCACTCGCTGGCCACCATGCACCAGCGCCTGCGGGAGCGCCCTGACGCAAAGGCCCTCATCACCGGCAACGGGTTCTACCTGACCAAGCACGCGGCGAGCGTGTGGTCCGGCCTGCCATTCGAGGGTGGCCAACCGTCGAGCACGCGTTCGGGTCGCTTCGCACGCGGGTTCGAGCGGGCGCCGATGGAGCCGGTGACCCGCTCCGGCACGGGTGTGGTCGAGACGTTCACTGTGGTACACGCTCGTGATGGTGGGCCCGAGCGGGCCATCGCGCTCGGGCGCTTCGAGAATGATCGGAGCCGGTTCGTGGCGATCGGACCCGACGATGCCAGTCTCATGCGGTCGTTCGAGGACGATGGCCTCATCGGTCGTCGGGTTGCGCTGGAGGCTGGTGAAGGGCTGTGCCGCTTCTCTCCCCTGGATTGAAGGATCCGCCGAAGTAGCGGCCAGCTCAACTAAGTTTGGAACCGCCGCAGGATCGGGTACGAGTTCGGATCTGTCGGAAGGTGGAGAAGCAGCGTGCGCAATGACCTGGAAGTGGTGGATGGCCGAGCCGAGAACCCACCGCCTGATCCCGACAACCTGATCCCCAGTCAGCAGGCCCGTCGGCGCCGGATCGTCCAGGCGGCGCTCCACCTCCTCGAGGAGCGGCCCTACGAGAAGATCCAGATGCGCGATGTCGCCGACGAGGCGTCGGTGGCGCTCGGTACCGTCTATCGGTATTTCGCCTCCAAGGAGCACCTGTTCGCGGCGGTCCTGGTCGACTGGAGCGGCCAGCTCGGCGATCGGGTGAAGCGGCGGCCCTTGAGAGGTTCGAACCCAAAAGAGCGGCTGAGCGACATGATGAACCGTGTGCTGAGCTCGTTCGAGCGTTGGCCCCAGTTCTTCGGTGTGGTGATGCAGCTCCAGACGACCTCCGACATCTATGCTCAGATGGTCTACGCGGAGTTCGCCAAGCGCACCACCGGTACGTTCAGGGAGGCGCTCGAGGGACTTCATCCCGACGATGTCACTGCCGTGACGGAGGTCATCAACGCGGTGCTCGATGAGGTTGGACGCTTCTGGACCCTCGGCCAGCTGTCGATGACCGGGGCCCGAGAGCGGATGCAGCGGGCGATCGATCTGGTCCTCGGCCCGCCACCTCGGATGGTGCACGCACCAGACTGACCTCGGGTTCGCCGGGTTGCGGCCACGAGCTGAGCAAGTGTCTGAGACCTGGTGGCCTCGGCGCGCCAGTACAGAGCTCGGTTTCCGTATCGGAAGTCGGCTCGTCACTTTTGCTTGACCAGAACTAGAATCCGATGTAAGTTTTTGGAATCGGCTCTGGGCTTCGGGGCGAGGAGCCCCATTCCTCGGATGGGCAAGGGTCCAGGAGTCGAGGTGGATGCTCGCGCCGGGCCAGTTCGTGAACTTCGACGGATCGTTCGGCTCCAGTGCCGAGATCTGACAACCCAAGTGACATCAAGGAGGAATCACCGCATGGCCAAGCCGAGCGGGGTGGGGATCGTCGACACGATGATCGGGTTCCCTGCCGCTGACCCCAGCCAGCAATACGCGTTCATCACACAGCAGACCAAGGACCGTGAATCCAAGGAGAGCTTCAGCTTCCCTGCGCAGTACATGTTCAAAGACGTACCTCAGGACAAGCTGGATGGAGCAGACGATCCCATCGGCTACACCCTCGAGCAGATGGACCGGTGGGGGATCGAGAAGGGGCTCATCGGCGTCTCGACCGAGGACAGCACCGGCGGTGAGGCACTCAAGCGCTATCCGGACCGCTTCATCCCCTCGGCAAGCTGTGACCCGAACCAGGGGATGGAGGGGATCCGAGATCTGGTCCGCCTCCACGAGGAGTATGGGATACGGGCCATCGGGGCCTTCCCCGCCGGAACGTTTCCGCAGGTGCCGATCAACGACAAGAAGATGTACCCGATCTACGCCAAATGCGTGGAGTTGGGCATACCCATCTTCTGCTGCGCGGGGGTGCCCGGACCCCGTCTACGCATGGCGCCTCAGCACGTCGAGCTGATCGACGAGGTGATGTACGACTTCCCCGATCTGATCTTCGTGACCCGACACGGTTGCGAGCCGTGGCAGGACCTGGCTGTCAAGCTGATGCTCAAGTGGCCGGGGCTGCACTATTCGACCAGCGCCTTCGCCCCCAAGCACTACCCCAAGGCGATCATCGACTATGCCAACACGAGAGGCGCGGACAAGATCATCTACGCCGGGTACTTCCCCATGGGGCTCTCTCTGGAACGCATCACGACCGAGCTCGACGACGTGCCGTTCAAGGATGAGGTCTGGCCCAAGTTCCTGCGGGGCAACGCGCTGCGCGTGCTCGGAATTGAGGACTGAACCTCGACGAACCGAGCACCGGGGTGGACTCATTGCGGGGGGTCCGCCCCGGTGGCTGGTTGCGCTGGTCCACCTGTGCTCATGGGGTGATCGCGGTACGACGGAGCGGCTGGGTCGGCGCTTGCCTGCGGGCGAGTGCCAGGTCCAGGGCACCGAGCAGCGCGTTCCGCGTCTCCCGTGGATCGATCAGCTCGTCGAAGCCGAGACGGCTGGCCGAGGCGTAGGACGCCTCGAGCTCGGCTTGGCGGAGTGCCGTAGCTTGCTCGACCTCGGCACCCATCGCCCGCCCGCTGGCAGCTGCGCTCATCGCGCCCAGCGTCGCACCGGGGAAGGCGAACGAGGCGGTCTGGCCTTCAAAGGCTCCCATCGCCATCACCATGGAGCCGAAGCCGTAGGCCTTGCGGAAGGTCACGTGCAGTTTGATGGTGTCCGCCAGCGTCTGCGCGGCGTACATCCGCGCTCCGCTTCGCAGGATCCCCTCTCGTTCGGAGCGAGACCCGGGGAGCATCCCAGGGTTGTCTGAAAGGAACACGATCGGCAGGTGGAAGGCGTCGGCCACCGAGATGAAGTGGGCGGCCTTGTCGGCCGCGTCGCTGTCGAGTGCTCCCGCGAGGATCAGCGGTTGGTTTGCGACCACCGCGACGGGGTGGCCCCCGAGGTGCGCCAGGGCGCAGATCAAAGAGTCGCCGAACCCTGCCTGCACCTCCATCCACGACTGGCCGTCGAAGACCGCTTCAATCGCCCGCTTCATGTCATAGGCGCTTCGGTTGTCGCGCGGGATGATCTGCAGCAGCTCCGGAAGCTCTCGTTCCTCGGTGTCGCCAGTATCCGAGTCGGGTGGATAGGACCAAGCGCTCGAGGGGAAGTAGGCGAGGTATTGGGCGATGATGTCGAGGACGTCGAAATCGTCATTGGCGAGTGCATGGATCAGACCGCTCGGGATGGCGACCGATGGACCACCGAGGTCGAGCTTGTCGATCTGCTCGCCGGTGGCCTCGAGCACCACCGGCGGCCCAGCGGTGAAGATGGAGGCCTGCTGGGTCATGATGGTGAAGTCCGACATGGGCGCGACCAAGGCTCCATGTCCTGCGGAGGCACCCATCACGGCAGTGATGACGGGGACCTTGCCCGAGCACTGCGCTTGCATCACGAGGTCGGTGGGCGAACGTCCGTGACCCGCGTCCGTGGGTCGGAACCCGGCGCCCTCGAGCATCATGATCAGCGGCACTCGTTCCTGCACGGCCAGCTCAGCGATGCGGTACCGCTTTGCATTGCTGCCCCCAGCGATGGTGCCCGCCAGTGTGGTGAAGTCTTCGGCTCCCACCATGACAGGCCGAGCGTCGATCGTGCCGGTTCCTGCCACGAACCCGTCGGCGGGCACGTCGCCACCGACGAGGGTTCCGATCTCTCGAAAGGTGCCGGGGTCGAGCAGTTCGCACACGCGGGCCCGGGCGTCGAGCTTGCCGGCTGCATGGTGGCGCTCGAGCCGTTCTGGGCCGCCCATGGCCCGAGCCGCCGACCGACGCCGGTCGAGGTCCTCGAGAGACTCCTCCCAGCCATGCGACGATGTGGGCTGGTCGTTCGAGGTCGCCATGTTTCCTTCAGAGTTCGCTGGCTGCACCTGATTCATCCTCGGGTTCAGAGGTGAGTGGGGGAAGCGATCACCCCTGAACCCGAGGCGAAGGGGACGTCGTGTCAGACGGGACGCCGTTGGGACAACGCGATCCCGTTGTCGCGCATGATCATCTGACACTCGTCTTCTGGGAAGCTGAAGTTCCGCAGATCCTTGATGTAGGAAGAGGGTTCAGCCAGGCCCTCGGCATGGGGATAGTCCGACCCCATGAGGATGCGTTCGGAACCGATCAGGTCGCGGAGCCGGTCGAGCTGGTCCTCGTAGAACGGCGACACCGAGACGTGACGCTTGAAGGTCTCGCGCGGATCCTCCGGATAAGCCTGAGGGGTTTGCCCGTATGACTTGGTGAGCTTCTCGTACAGGTGGAAGACCCAGTCCGATCCGGTCTCGATCGAGGCGATCCGCAGGTTCGGGAACCGCTCGAACAGGCCCTGGGCCAGGTAGTTGGCCATGGTGTCCTGGATGGCGTTGCTCGACACCAGCGACCGGAACGGGTTCTGCCGGAAGGCCTCCATCTCCCGTGTCTCGCCCCAATCTCGGATGTAGCTGCTGTACCAGCTGTCGCCACCGTGTAGGACCACCGTGACGCCCGAGTCGTTGAGCAGCTGCCAGAGGCGGTCGTACTCGGGTCCGGCCGGGGACCTGCCACCGGCAGGGGTCATGGCAGGCCCGGGCAGCATCAGGACGAAGCGGGCATCTTGTTCGAGCGCCCACTCGAGCTCGGCGACCGCGGCCTCAGGGTCGACGAGGGTGAGCAGCGGGGCGGCGAAGATGCGCTCCTGGTAGGCGAAGCCCCAGTCCTCGTCCATCCAACGGTTGAAAGCCCGGAACGCTGCAACCAGGGCCTCGGGGTCGTGGAGCAGGGGTTGCTCCATGCCCACACCGAGAGTGGGGAGGAAGATCGCTCCCTGCATGCCCTGTTCGTCCATCAACCGGAGCCTGGCCTCGCGATCGCGGTACTCGGGATGGTCTTCCATTCGATCGAGCTCGCCGAAGAGCTCACGGGTGTCGGAGCCCTTGGGATTGCGGCCCCGGAAGTACTCATCCAGCGCGCCCGGTTTGGAGATCGGGTCGAACGTGGGATTGGGGATGAAGCGGTTGACCTTCTCGGCGACGAGAAGACGAGTCTTGCCATCGCTCTCGGCCCATTGCATCGTGCGCTTCTTGAACTCGGGCTCGATGTGCCGGGTGAAGGCGTCGAGCGGCTCGTAGAAGTGGTTGTCGCAGTCGAAGTACTCAAAGTCCACGTGGGTAGCCATGGCCGTCCTCTTTCATGTCGCGGGGTGCGTTCACGTTGGGAACCGGTCTGGTTCCCGTGCCCCGACCCAACAGAATCAGATTCTAGTCACCTCGTCCGGTGTGTGGCAAGGGCCGTCCTTCTACTTGCTGAAACTAGGATCTCGTCCTTGGGGAGTGCCTCTCCCCATCACGCGTCGGCGGCCGTGCCCTCAGCCACTGGACAGGGCCTGCATGATCACCACCTCGTCGACGCCGTCGGCTCGACAGGTCGCGGCAGCGTTCGTCGCCGAAAAGATCGACATGTGCGGTCGGAGTCGACCCTGCTCGTCGACCATCCGGAACCGGATCCCCGGGTACCGGCGGTCGAGATCGGTCAGCAGCTCGTCGCGGCGCCACACCTCGGTGCCGTCCATGGGAAACACCCATGCGGTGTCGGGGTCGCGGGGTGCACCTCGATGGGGAACTCGATGTCGCCGAACTCTCCGGGGCGCGTTCTCGCCGATGCGGGATCCAGGCGTCCGACGACCGGTCGAGCCGGTAGATGCCGCAGTGGTTCTGCTGGTAGAGACGGTCGGGCATTGCCGGGTGCAGCCGAACGGTGTTGGGGAACATCGGGTCGGTACTGGTCACGTGTCGCGGTCGGCGTCACCCGACAGCAACCATGCGCCCTTGCGGGTGCCGACCAGCAGGATGGGTGAGGTGTCGTCCATGGCTGTTGAGACCTCCCCCGAGCCGGGAACTCATCGCCGAGTGACGTTACCTGGCGATGAAGTACTTGGCCCGGGGGTGGTGGAAGATGACCGCGGACGTGGTCTGCTCGGGCTGGTACTGGTAGCCGGTCTCGGCGCTGACCTCGATGCCGAGGCGGTCGGCGCCCAACAGCTCGGCCACCGCCATGTTGTCCTCGAGGTCAGGGCACGCGGGGTAGCCCCACGAGTAGCGGCCACCTCGGTACTGCTGGCGGAACAGGCCCTGGAGGGTGGGACCGTCCTCGTCGGCGAAGCCCCACTCCTCGCGGATGCGGCGGTGCCACAGCTCGGCGAGGGCCTCGGCCATCTCGACCCCGAGTCCGTGCACCAGCAGGTACTCCTGGTACTCGTTGGCCTCGAACAGCTCGGCGGTGCGCTCCGAGACCGCCTCGCCCATGGTCACGATGTGGAACGCCACGTAGTCGGTCTCGCCGGAGTCGATCGGCCGCACCATGTCGGCGATGCACAGCCACGGCTCGGTCTGCTGACGGGGATAGGAGAACCGCACCCACTCGCTGGTGCGCGACTCGTCCTTCCAGATCACGAGGTCGTTGCCGTCGCCGTTGGCCGCGAAGTAGCCGTAGACGACCTGGGGGACGAGGATGCCGTCGGCCTTGGCCGCGGCCAGCTGCTCGCGCAGCACCGGGCGGATGCTGGCCTTGAACTCGTCGTCGGACTCGCCGCCTTGGGGACGGAACTGCCACTGGTTGCGGAACAGCGCCGTCTCGTTGATGTAGGTGGCGATGTCGTCGATGGCGATGCCCTTGATGACCTTGGACCCGAGGAACGGTGGTGTGAAGATCGGGTTGTCGGTGGCGACCTCGGGGGAGCGGGCGGGGATGGTCGAAGGGTCGATCTCGGTCTTCTCGCGCTTGGGCAGCACCCTGGAGGGCGGCTCGTGTCCGAACTCGGGATCGTCGAGTCCGCCCTTGCGGATCTCGAGGAGGCGGTCCATCACCCGCAGGCCCTCGAAGGCGTCCTTGCCGTAGAAGAGGCGACCGTCGTACACACCTCGCAGGTCGCTCTCGACGTAGGTGCGGGTCAGCGCGGCGCCACCGAGCAGCACGGGGATCTCGGCCAGGCCGCGCTGGTTCAGCTCCTCCAGGTTGTCGCGCATGATGAGGGTGCTCTTGACCAGCAGCCCGCTCATGCCGATGGCGTCGGCCATGATGTCTTGTGCGGTGGACACCATGTCGCCGATGGCCACCTTGGTGCCGAGGTTGTGCACCTCGTAGCCGTTGTTGGTGAGGATGATGTCGACCAGGTTCTTGCCGATGTCGTGGACGTCGCCCGAGACGGTGGCCAGCACGATGCGGCCCTTGCCGGAATCGTCCTCGCGCTTTTCCATGTGGGGTTCGAGGTGGGCCACCGCGGCCTTCATGGTCTCGGCGGACTTGAGCACGAACGGAAGCTGCATCTCGCCGGAGCCGAACAGCTCGCCGACGACCTTCATGCCCTCGAGGAGCACGTCGTTGACGATGGCGAGCGCTGTCATGCCCGAGGCGAGGGCCTCGTCGAGCTCCTCGGTGAGGCCGGTGCGTTCGCCGTCGATGATCCGCTGCTTCAGCCGCTGGTCGACGGGCCAGCCGGACCGGTCCTCCTTCTCGACCGCGGCGGCCGACACATTCTCGAACGCGGCCATGAGCGCCTCGAGCGGGTCGTAGTCGGCGGTGCGACGGTCATAGATCAGGTCGAGGCAGACATCGATCTGTTCCTGGGGGATCTTGTTGAGCGGCATGATGCGGGCCGCGTGGACGATGGCGGCGTCGAGCCCCGCCTCCTGGCACTCGTGCAGGTAGACCGAGTTGAGCACGTGGCGGGCGGCGGGCTTGAGCCCGAACGAGATGTTGGACAACCCGAGCACCGTGTGGACGCCCGGCAGTTCGGACTTGATGAGGCGGATGCCCTCGAGGGTCTCGAGGCCGTCCTTGCGACTCTCCTCGATGCCGGTGGCGAGGGTGAGTGCCAGCGGGTCGAACATGAGGTCGCTGGGGGCGATGCCGTAGCGCTCGGTGGCGAGGTCGTAGATCGAGCGGGCGGCCCGCAGCTTCCAGTCGCGGTCGCGGGCCTGGCCCTCCTCGTCGATGCAGGTGCACACCACCGCCGCCCCGTACTCCTTGGCCAGCTCGAGGAACCGGGCGAGTCGGGTGCCGGGCTCGGCACCGTCTTCGAGGTTGACCGAGTTGAGGATGGGCTTGCCGCCGATCCACTTCAGGGCGGCCTCGACCACCGGCGGCTCGGTGGAGTCGACCATGATCGGCACGGTGGACTGGGTGGCGAACCGGCTGGCGATCTCGTCCATGTCGACCACGCCGTCGCGCCCCACGTAGTCGACGCAGACGTCGATGACGTGGCTGCCCTCCTTCACCTGCTCGACCGCCATGGCGACCGTGGTGTCCCAGTCGGCATCGAGCAGCGCCTCGCGGAACTTCTTCGAACCGTTGGCGTTGGTGCGCTCGCCCACGACGAGGAACGACGGCGACTGGTCGTAGGGCATGTGGGTGTAGATGGAGGCCAGGCCCGGGTCGTCGACGGGGTCGCGAGGCGCGGGCTCGAGCCCGCGGACGCGCTCGACCACCGCCCGCAGGTGCTCGGGGGTGGTGCCGCAGCACCCGCCGACGATGTTGACCCCCAGCTCGGAGATGAACCAGGCGTGGTGCTCGGCGAGCTGGTCGGGGTGAGGTCGTAGTGCATCTCGCCGTCGACGACCGAGGGCATGCCGGCGTTGGGGAGCACCGAGATGGGACGGACGCTGTGCTGGGACAGGTGGCGTAGGTGCTCGTTCATCTCGGCGGGGCCGGTGGCGCAGTTGATGCCGATGACGTCGACGTCCATGGCGTCGAGGGTCGTGAGCGCGGCGCCGATCTCGGTGCCGACCAGCATGCGACCGGTCGCTTCGATGGTGACCTGGACCTGCAGCGGCACCTCGACGCCGGTGGCGGCCATGGCCCGTCGGGCGGCGATGATGGCGGCCTTGGCGCCGAGCAGGTCGTACTGGGTCTCGATCAACAAGACGTCGACGCCACCTTCGAGCAGCCCCCGGCACTGGATCTCGTAGGCGTCGCGGAGCTCGGCGAAGGGGATGTGGCCGAGGGTGGGCATCTTGGTGCCCGGACCGATGGAGCCGGCCACGAACCGGGGGTGATCGGGGGTGGAGTGGCGGTCGGCCACCTCCCGAGCGATGCGGGCGGCGGCGATGTTGATCTCGTGGGCCTGATCGCCGGCGTCGTACTCGGCGAGGGGGATGGCGAAGGCCCCGAAGGTTGCGGTCTCGACCACGTCGACCCCGACGGCGAAGTAGTCGTCGTGCATCTTGGCCACCAGGTCGGGGCGGGTGAGCACCAGCATCTCGTTGCAGCCCTCGAGCGCCTCGCCGCCGAAGTCGTCGGCGGTGAGCGCCTGGGCTTGCATGTAGGTGCCGAACCCGCCGTCGTAGACGAGTACCCGTTCGCGTGCGACGTCAAGGAATCCCATTGGCGTCAGGGTAACTGGCGTTTCCGGAGGCCCCGCACGCATTGGCTCGCCGGCCCGGATGGTCGCTCAGCTCTTCTGGGCGCGCTCCTCGGCCTCGAGCTCGTGCTTCAATACCTTGCCGGTCTCGGTGTAGGGCAGCGAGTCTCGGAACTCGACGTGGGCTGGCACCTTGAACGCAGCGAGGCCCTCGGCCACCCACTGCTTCACGTCGTTGGCTGCCATCGAAGCGCCGTCGCGCAACAGGACGAAGGCTTTGACCTCCTGGCCGAGTTCGACGTGGTCGACACCGATCACCGCGGCGTCGTCGATGTCAGGGTGCTCGACGAGCCGGTTCTCGATCTCGATGGGGTAGATGTTCTCCCCACCCCGCAGGATCATGTCTCGCATGCGGCTCTCGAGATACAGCAATCCCTTCTCGATCCGTCCGTAGTCGCCGCTGGCATACCAGCCTTCGCCGTCCATGCAGGCTCGGGTGGCCTCGCCGTTGTCCCAGTATCCGAGGAACACGGGGGTGCCTCGTAGGTGGATCTCGCCTACCGCACCCTCGGGAAGAGGATTGCTGAGGCCGTCGCGGATCTCGATCTCCATCGTCGGATTGGCCGGACCGACCGAGTCTGGGTGCTGGATCATCAGCTCTCCGCCGATGCGGGTGCCGGCCCCCACGGTCTCGCTCATTCCGTAGCCGTTGCCGAGGGTGGCCCAGGGCATCTTCTCCTGGAACTCCCGGACCAGCTCTGGGGGGAAGACCGCTCCTCCGCCGCCCGCGTTGGTGACACAGGTGAGGTCGTGCTCTTCGAGCTCTGGGTCATGCAGGATGCGCCACCACTGGGTGGGCACGCCCGACCAGGTGGTGATGCGGTGCTTCGCTGTGAGGCGGATGTGCTCGGTGGAGCTCCAGCGCCCTGGCGGGGGGAACACGCTCTTGACGCCCATCCCAGCTGCGGTCATGAGCATGCCGAGCATCCCCGACACGTGGAACATGGGGCTGGCGAGGATCGACGCGGGAGGGGTGGCGGGCTGGTCGTCGGAAGGGGATGGGTTGCGCATCATCTCCACTGCTCCGCTCAGCATGTTCATCCAGCCGAAGTGGACGATGTTGCGGTGCGAGAGGGTGGCGCCCTTGGGTCGCCCGGTGGTGCCGCTGGTGAAGAGGATCACCGCAGGGTCGTCGGGGTCGGCGTCGTTCACCGGGTCTACGTCGGCGGCATCGAGGGCTTCGGCGGCGGCGTGGGCCGCGGTCAACAGCACGGTAGGGACCTCGGAGATCTCGGTCTCGCCAGCGAGTCGCTCGAGGCGGCGCTCGTCGCCGAGCACCACCTTCGGTGACGTGAGCTGGATGCCATAGACGATCTCCGGGCCGGTCCACCAGCCGTTGAGACTGGTGATGATCGCGCCGAGGGAGAGCGTGGCGAGCATCACGAAGCCGTACTCCGGCGAGTTGGCGGCCACGATGCCGACCCGATCGCCGTGACTGACGCCGTGCTCCCGGGCGAGGTAGCGGGCCATGGCGTCGACCTCGTCTCGCACTTCGGTCGCGGTCCACGAGCGACCGGTCGCGGCGTCGACCAGCATGGGTGCATCGGGTTGGCGGGCGACGGTTGTCTCGAAGAGCTGACGAAGCGTGCGGGGCGCGTTCGGGAACACGGTGCGCCCGTATCCAGCGACGACTTGCTGGGCCATCTCGAAGGGCGCACCGGGGCCCATCAGACCCGCGCGTGCCTGCTCAGGCAGGTCGTCGGGTACACGCCACTCGAGGCGTGCTGGTGAGGTCGCCGTCTCCTGGGCGGTGTCGGTGGTCATCGGGCCCCCTCTGTGTGCGGATGTGGTGGCGCGAACGCGGGCGGGTCGCTGCCGGATGGCTCTTCGAGCTGAGACTATAACCAGATTCTGGTATTGGCAATTGGGATCGTCGATCGTGCGTCCGGGGCGAAACCGTGGCCGGTAGCCTCGACGCTCGTGAAGATCTACACGAAAGCCGGCGATGACGGCACCACCGGGCTCCTCTACGGGGGCCGGGTGCGCAAGGACTCCGAGCTGCCCGCCGCCTACGGCACCGTCGACGAGGCCCAGGCGGTGCTCGGCGTCGCCCGCGCCCAGGTCGAACCCGACAGCGAGCTCGACCAGATGCTGGTGCGGCTCGGGCGCGATCTGTACGTGCTCATGGCCGAGGTGGCCACCGCCCCTGCGAACCACCACAAGCTCACTGACGGCACCACTCGGGTCACCGCCGAGATGGTGCACGCCCTCGAGGTGCGGATCGACGACATCTCCGACCGCTTCGAGATGCCGACCGAGTTCGTCATCCCCGGTGGGAACGTCGTCGCCGCCCAGCTCGATCTGGCCCGCACCGTCGTGCGGCGGGCCGAGCGGGTCACCATGTCGGCCTGCGCCGACGATTCGCAGGTCGTGCCGTACCTGAACCGGCTCTCCGACCTGTTGTGGGCCATGGCCCGCTGGCAGGAGGGCGAGTCGCTCACCAGCCGGTCCACGCTCGACCCCTGACACCCTGGAAAGGAATTTGCCTTCGTGACCATCACCTTCACCCATGCCCGGTCTCGTCCCCGCCGCATCGATGCGCTCGGGGTCGGTGTCCACGAGGGGGCGTTCGAGACCCTCGCCGAGGCTGGGGTCGATGTCCCGGCGAGCTACCTCGAGGCGAGGGGCTTCACGGGCGGACGTGGCCAGTCGACGGTCGTGCCCGGCCCCGACGGCAGGACCCTGGTGCTGCTCGGGCTGGGTCCCTCTGGCGAGATGGACACCGAGGCGGCACGTGCGGCGGGGGCGGCCCTCGCCAGGGCGGCGAGCCGCCACGAGTCGGCGGCGATCGACATCCTGGGCGGGGTCGACGACGATGCGCTGCGGGTCGCCACCGCCCAGGCGGTGGTCGAGGGTGTCGCCCTGGCCAGCTACCGCTTCCGGTCCTATCAGGCTGCGCCGGCTCCCTCCGCGCTCACCAAGGTCGCCGTCGTTGGCCTCGGCGGAAAGAAGGTCAGCGACGCGGTGGCCAGGGGAGCGGCGATCGCCGAGGCGGTGTGCTGGGCCCGCGACCTGGTCAACGAACCGGGGGGAACGATGACCCCGGTCGAGATGGCCAAGGCGGCACGGGCCATGGCCCGGCGCGAGAAGCTGAAGATCTCGGTGATGGACGAGCGGGCGATCGCCGACGCGAAGCTGGGTGGACTGCTCGGCGTCAACCGGGGTTCCGAGCAGCGGCCGCGGTTCATCACCCTCACCTACACGCCCACGGGCACGGCGCGGGGCACCGTGGCCCTGGTCGGCAAGGGCATCACCTTCGACTCCGGCGGGCTCTCGATCAAGACCGCTGACGGCATGTCGACCATGAAGGACGACATGGCAGGAGCGGCCGCGGTGCTCGGCACCTTCGCCGCCATCAACGCCGTGGCCCCTCAGGTCGAGGTGGTGGGCTACCTGCCGCTCACCGACAACATGACCGGCCCCGATGCCACGCGGCCCGGTGACGTGCTCACCATCCGCAACGGAACCACCGTCGAGGTCCTCAACACCGACGCCGAGGGCCGCCTGGTGCTGGCCGACGCGCTGTGCCTGGCCTCGGAAGCCGACCCGGACGCCATCGTCGACGTCGCCACGCTCACCGGGGCCCAGATGGTTGCGTTGGGGAAAGGGATCGCCGGGTTGATGGGCAACCACGACGGGTGGGTCGCCCAGGTCGAGGCGGCGAGCGCACGCACCGGCGAACGAGTGTGGTCGCTGCCGCTTCCCGACGACTACCGGCCCCAGCTCGACTCCACGGTGGCCGACCTGAAGAACATCGGCGCCGGACGCTACGGCGGCGCGCTCGTCGCGGGTCTGTTCCTGCGTGAGTTCGTGGGCGAGGGCATCCCGTGGGCACACGTCGACATCGCCGGTCCGGCGTTCGGCGACGACGACAAGGGTGAGCTGACCCCGGGCGGCACCGGCTTCGGGGTGCGCCTGCTCCTCGACCTGCTCGACAGCTTCGAACCCGTCAACTAGCTCGATCGCCAGGGATACGGGACGTTCGGCCCTGTCGGCATGCGGTGTGCAATGCTGAGATGGGGGTCACAACATGAGTCGAGGAGACAGATGATGTACACGGAGCCCCACGCCGATCGATCCGACAGCCATCGTGGCCCCGATCACGACCTGGAGCACCGGGTGATCTCGATGCTGAAGTCGCACGGTCCCCGTGAGGGCGAGGCGCTCGCGAGCTATGCGCGCCTGGCGGAGGAGACCGAGGACGGTGGGCACGCCTACCTGATGCGACTGATCCTCGAGGACGAGCGGCGCCACCACCGCACGATCGATGAGATGCTCAACACGGTGCAGAGCTTCGTGTGGGATGTCGACGTCGAGCCGAGCGTTCCCAGCGCCGCCCGGTACCCCGATCGCCGAATCCATCAGGAGACCAAGCGCCTCCTCGCCTTCGAACGGGAGGACGCGAAGGAGCTCCGTCAGCTCAAGAAGGCGCTGCAGCAGGACAAGACATGGCCGTTCCTGGCCCTGTTGGTCGATCTGATGATCCAGGACACCAAGAAGCACATCGAGATCCTCAAGTTCGTCCAGAAGCTGACCAAGCCATAGGCCCTCTGGCCTGGGGCGAGGTGGCCCCCATGAGGTCAGGGTGAGGTTCGGGTCGCGTCGTAGCGCCGGCGTTCGGAGGCGGCCAGGCTTGCCGCCCCGATGCGTTCGAGCACCGTGACCAGACTCGTGTGGGTGGCGTGGTCGAGGGGGTCGCTCTCGATGAGGCGCTGGAGTGCGTCGGCGGCCACCAGATCGTCGCCGGCGGCGAGCGCTTGGTCGGCCAGCGCCTTGAGCACCCGAAGCTGGGTGAAGGTCACCTCGCTCTGCAGCGCCGACGCCCACTCGGCGTAGGGCTCGTCGGGCAGCGCCGGCCCGCGGTGGGCGGCTGCGGCGTCCGCCAGCAGATCGGCGGCGTCGGCCCGATCGGTGGCGTGGGCGGTGAGGGCCTCGTGGGCGAGGCCGAGGTAGCGCTCGGCGTCGACGTCGACGCGGTCGAGTCGCAGCCACACCACCGAGCGGTCGGCGGCGATGAACGCCCCCGGTGGGAGCGACCGGTCGGGGTCGACGGTCCGTCGCACGGTAGAAAGGGCGACCGACAGCCGGTTTCCCAACGCCTCGGGCTCGACACCGGCCCAGAGCAGGTCCATGAGCACCTCCCGATGGATCGGGGTACCCCGGCGGGCGACGAGGATCTTCAACAGCTCCCGCGCCTTGCGGGACGACCACTTCGCCACCCGCCCGTCGGCCGAGGCCACCTCGAAGGTGCCGAGTACCGAGATCGTGGGGCGCTGCGGGGGCGGGGAAGGAGCCCCCCGGGAGGATGGGCGCCCGACCTCGGTCATGAGGTGCTCGGCCCGTTCGAGGAACTGGGTGAGCCCGAGCTCGTCGGCGTCGGCCCGGGCCTCGGCGACCAGATCGGCGATCCGGTGATCGTCGGCCCTTCCGGTCTCCAGCAGTGCCGCTGCCAGCTCGAGTTTGGCTTCGACGAGCCGGGGACGCGAGCCGATGCGGGCGCTGACCTCGATCGCGTGGGCGAGGTGGGACAGCGCTTCCTCGGTGTGGCCGAGGCGCAGGGCCAGCAGGCCCAGGGGGCGCGCGACCGGTCCCCACACCGCGGCGCCGAGGGCCATGGTCACGAGCCAGTGCATCCCGTCGGGCACGGTGCCGAGGTCGCCGATCGCTGCCAGCGCCTCGCGTGCGGCGTCGAATCGACCGTCGCTCGACCGGAGGGAGGCGAGCACGGCCGCCCACATCGCCTCGTCGGGATTGGCCCGAGCCTGGTCCTCATACACCTGTTCGAGCTCGAGCACTCGGCCCTGGAGCCAGCGGATCGCGCCCAGCTGACCGCCGAACACCCGTGGGGCGTAGGGCTCGCCGTGGTCGATGGCCAGGGCCAGGTACCGCTCGGCGACCTCTTCGGCGCGGTCGGCGTCGCCCGCGAGGAGGGCACGACTGCAGGCGAGCCACAGCGCGAACCGGGCGTGGTTGCGGTCGACGAGGTGACCCGCGGCCTCGGGCGACTCGGTGATGCCGGCGTCGAGGCCGCGGATGTCGCCGCGTTCGAGCAGGGCGTTGAGCAGCAGGAATCGCCCCTGGACCGCCAGGGTCGGATCGCCGGCGCGCCGGGCGAGCACCAGGATCTCGCGTGCGGTCGCGGTGCGGCGGGCCAGGGTACGGGGGCCGAGGTCTGTCGCCTGTTGAGCGATGAGGGCGTAGCCGAGTGCGACCGGATCGCCGAGGCGTCGTGCCATGTCGACGGCCTGGGTCGCCAGCCGCCGGCTCTCTCCGGTCAGGGTCGAGGTGTCCAACCGGGCCGACAGGTCGGCCAGCAGTCGGGCCCGCAGCGCGCTGTCGCCCGGGGGCAGCCGGTCGAGGGCCTCCTGGCACCGTTCGGCGGGGGTCCCGTGGACATCGCCCCGAAAGTAGTGGTCTCCTGCACGCAGTCGGCGACGTCGTCGGGAGCGTGCACGTGGTCGCGCACGACGGTGTGCAGCAGCCCCATGTGGCTGGTGACGAGTCGGGCGAAGGCGTCGCGGTCTCCGTCGCGAGCGGCGAGGACATCGGCGGTGCTCGAGGCGATGGTGTCGGTTCGGTCGACCATGGGCCCATGGTCGACCGGGCGTTGAAAGCATCCTTAAAGGCACACGAGCCGGGCAGGCGAGCCAGGCCTGGGCTCAGGCGGCATCGCCCTGGTCGTGGCGCTCGACCGCCCACCGCAGGGCGTCGTGGGCCATGGCGGGGTGGAACCGGCACTGGTGGAGCCGGTGCTCGATGGTGTCGAGCGCCTCGCCGCTCGCGAGCAGCCCGAGGGCGAGACGGCGGGCACGTTGCTGGGCTTCGGCGGGTGAGCCCGACGACATGGTGCTGGCCTGCCAGGCCGCGTGCTCTGCTTGGAGCGACTCCGGGAGGCGGGCGAGCTGGCCCAGGTTGAGCGGTGGGACGCGGCGGCGGACGTCGAAGGTGTCGTGGTGCAGGCGGGCGAGTCCGAACTTGGTGGAGCGCGCCAGGGCCCGCATGAAGGGTGAGTTGCGCCCGCCCCTGGCGGCCAGACCCAACCCGCAAGCGGTCTCGGCGAGGTCGAGCTCGAAGCCGTCGGGGTCGATGTCGAACCCGGCAGCGACGCGGCGCAGGAGGAAGGTGGTCGAGGGGCCGAGCACGCTCAGCCAGTAGCGCTCGACGTAGTGCGAGCGGAGATCGAACCCCAGCTCGTCGACGACGGGATCGGTCCAGGGCCTGACCTGCAGGGTCGGGGTGTCGAAGGGCTGGGCGTTGGCGGGAACGGGCACGGCGGGCCTCCTGAGGCGTTACGGGACAGGTCGGGGAGAAAGCGTCGGTATGTTTCAGTGTCTTTCATGTACTCACCTGTGTCAAGGGAGTCGGTGGCACCCCGCCCGGCGTGTGGCCGCGGGGCCCGGTGATGGGATCGCCCCCACCCGCCCGGCGCTCGATCCGGTCTGGGACACCCTGGCCGAGGCCGACGTCCCCTTCGTCCTCCACGTACGACGGGCTGTTCGACCGGTTCCCCAAGTTGCGGGGCGCCAGCATCGAGCAGGGCGCGGGCTGGGTCGTCTCGTGGATGCGCCACCTCGACTACGGCCAGCGCGCCTTCCGCCGCACCGAGGAGCCCCTGCAGCGCCTCGAGCACGCGCCGAGTCCCGCAACCGCTTCTACTACGCCAACATGGCCGAGCTGCTCGGCCGCGGGCACGCCCCGGTCATGGTCGGGCAGGGCGACGGCCAGGTCCTGGTGTTCACCAGCGCTACCGGAGCCAGACCGACCCCGGGCGCCCCGCTCTACTCGTCGGCTCGAGCCGGGGCCAACATGTTGGTGCGCAACGTCGCCGCCGAGGTCGCCGACCGCAACGTGCAGGTCAACGCGGTCGGCACCAACTTCATCGACTTCCCGGCGTTCCTGCGTGCGAGCCGGGCCGAAGACCCCGACGGCCGCAGCCGGTTCGCGACCGGCCAGTTCGTGGCCTTCGCCGGCGGGTGGGCCTGAAGGGGCTCCCATCGCCCGGAGCCCCACCGGGATGCGGAGCCGCTCGTCGCTAGGCTTGCGGGCATGAGCGACCTCGTCCCCGACACCGATGCGGTCGAGCGGGCCCGCCGGATCCTGAGCGGGGCCACCTCGGTGACGGTGCTCACCGGCGCCGGAATCTCCACCGACAGCGGCATCCCCGACTTCCGCGGCCCGCAGGGCGTGTGGACCAAGAACCCCGAGGCCGAGAAGCTGGCCACGTTGCAGCACTACCTCTCCGACCCCGACGTGCGCCGGCGGGCGTGGCGTTCGCGGCTCGAGAACCGCTCCTTCGGCGCCGAGCCCAATGCCGGGCACCTCGCGCTCGCCGACCTCGAGGCCCAGGGCCGGTTGCACACCCTCATCACCCAGAACGTCGACGGGCTGCACCAGAAGGCGGGCAACAGCGCCGACCGCGTGGTGGAGATCCACGGGACCCTGCACGAGGTGATGTGTTTGTCCTGCGACGAGCGGGCACCCATGCAGCGTGCGCTCGACCGGGTGCGTGCGGGTGAGGACGATCCCGAGTGCCGAAGCTGTGGCGGCATCCTCAAGTCGGCCACGGTCAGCTTCGGTCAGTCGCTCGACCAGCGGGCGCTGGCCAGGGCCGAGGTCGCGGCCCAGGAGTGCGAGGTGATGCTGGCCGTGGGCAGCACCCTGACCGTGTATCCCATCGCCGAGGTCGTCCCCGTCGCCAAGTCGGCCGGGGCCGAGGTCGTGATCGTGAACGGCTCCGAGACCGCCTTCGACCAGGTGGCAGACGCTGCGATCCGGGGCTCGATCAGCGAGGTGCTCCCCACCATCGTCGGCCGCGGGGCAGGCTGAGCGACGTTTGTGACATCGGCCACGTCCCGGCGGCGCCTGCCGCTAGCCTTGCCGGTGAGACGAATGGTGCTGTTCCGTTCGCACTCGTGCCAGCAGGAGGCTCGATGACCATCCACGATCCCGACGAGCTTGCCCCGGCAGTCGACGGCGAACGGTTCCGGCTCCTGTGCAACGCCACCAACGACGCGCTGTGGGACTGGGACCTGGTCGGTGGCGACCTGTGGTGGAGCGAGGGGATGTCGACCACCTTCGGCTACCCGCTCGACGAGCTGGAGCCCACGATCGACGCGTGGGTGGAGTTGATCCACCCCGACGACGTCGACCGGGTCGTCGCCGAGCTGGACCGAGCCGTGCGCGTCGACTCGCCCTGGTCCTGCGAGTACCGCATGCTGCACCGTGACGGCACGGTGATTTGGGTGCACGATCGCGGCACCGTCGTTCGCGACGACGCGGGCGCGCCGGTGCGCATGGTCGGTGGCATCACCGACATCACAGCCAAGCGTCGGGTCGAGGACCGTGAGCTTCGGGCCCAGCGCCTCGAAGGGCTCGGGAGCCTCGCCAGCGGCATCGCCCACAACCTGGGAAACGTGCTGACCCCCATCCTGTTGTTGGCCGACCAGCTCGAGCCCGAGCTCGACGGGTCGAATCGACAGGCGGTGGCCCAGATCCGCACCAGCACCCAGTTGGCCACCCGGATGTGCCGGCAGATCCTGACCTTCGCTCGGGGCGGCGGCGGTCGGCGCGAGCAGGTCGAGGTCGGTCCCCTGGTCGACTCGGTCCTGTCGATGGTGCGCGAGACGTTTCCGGCGACCATCCGCATCGACGTCGCGACCGCCGTCGAGCAGGTCAACGTGGTCGGTGACCACACCCAGCTCCAGCAGGTCCTGTTGAACCTGTTCGTCAACGCACGCGATGCCATGCCCGACGGCGGTTGGCTGAGCGTGGCGTCCGAGGTGGTCGAGGTGTCGCAGCACGTGCGTTCACCGGCGGCGCCACCCGACGATGCCGAGCACGAGGGACCCTACGTGCGGGTCCGCGTCGCCGACACCGGCACCGGCATCGATCCCCAGCACGTCGACGAGCTGTTCGATCCGTTCTTCACCACCAAGCCGCCGGGGGAGGGGACCGGACTCGGTCTTCCCACCTCGCTGGCGGTCGTCCAGGCCCACGGTGGCTTCATCGATGTCGACACCTCGGCCGAGGGCACCGTGTTCGACGTCTTCCTGCCGGTCGCGATCGTCGATGAGCACCCGCTTGTCGATGGCGCCGATGGCGTGGTCGTCGACGGCCGCTCGAACGGTCGGCCCCCGTCGCCGACCCGGGCCGAGGGCGGTGTGGCCACGGTGCTCGTCGTCGAGGACGAGGCCATGGTGGCCCGCCTGGTGTGTCGGGTCGTCGAGGGGGCGGGATACGAGGTGCTGATGGCGAGCGACGGTGACGAGGCCCTCGAGCTGCTCGGTGCGAACTCGGTCGATGCGGTGCTCACCGACCTCAACGTCCCCGGCACCTCGGGCGAGGCGTTGCTCGACGCCATGCGTGGTCGTGACGAGCACCTTCCCATCGTGGTGGCCAGCGGTGGGATCGGCGCCGACGGGATGGACGGGGCGGGCGACCGCCACGGAGTCACCTGGTTGCCGAAGCCGTTCAGCAACGATGCGCTGCTGCACGCCGTCCACGGGGCGTTGGACGGCTAGCCGTGTCCGCGCTCCGCCGTGGGCGACGGGGTATGTTGTCGGCGCTGCGCCGTCAGAACCCCCTCTGCAAGGACCGCGCGTGAACTCAGTCGACGAACCGACGATCCTCGTCGTCGACGACGACCCCGCGATTCGGCGCATGTTCGTTCGCGCGCTCGAACGGCGTGGATTCGAGGTCATGGAGGCCGACACCGGCCAGACGGCGCTCGAGACGATCGACCGTCACGACATCGATGTCGTCCTGCTCGACGACGGGCTCCCCGACCTGTCGGGCACGACGGTGCTGGCCCGGCTCCGTGCGGTGCCAGACACCGCGACGCTGCCGGTCCTGCTCGTCACCGGCCACTCCGACCCCGACCGCCGCGTGTCGGGGCTCGAAGCGGGCGCCGACGACTTCATCGCCAAGCCGGTCGACCTCGACGAGCTGGTGGCGCGGGTGCAGTCCCACCTGCGGGGGCGCGATGCGTGGCGCTCGCACGTCGAGGAGTCGTTGCACGAGCGGGCCCGGCTGGCCGGGTCGATCGCCGGCATCGGTGCCGGCGGCTCACCGTCGCACATCGCGACCGAGGTGGCGAGCATGCTGGTGCGCCTTCCGGGCGTCAGCGCGGCGACGGTCCTCAGCATGGCGCCCGGCGGCTCGGCACGGTTCCTGGCCGGCCTCGACCACAACGGGGTTGCGGTGCGCCAGCCGGGGCAGCCGGTCGAGCCACGGGCTGCGGCCGAGCTGGCGCAGGTGCTGGCCGGCGGGGCCGGGTTCCTCGACGGGGAGTCCGGCTGCGACCTGGTCGGCGAGACTCCCGGTGCTGCGGTGGTGGCGGGGCTCACCGGCGCCTCCGGGACGACCAGCGCGGCGCTGGCGCTGGGCACCGACCCCGGTCGCGACCGCACCGAGGATCTGCGGGGGATCCTCAGCTCGGCGATCGATCTGGCGCCGGTGGTCGAACGGGTGCTCATGCCCAGCCTCGAGTCCGGCGACACCGCGGCGGCGCTGGCTGAGCTTCAGAGCGTGATCACCGAGGTCGCCTTCCACCCCGTCTACCAGCCCATCGTCGATCTCACCTCGGGCGAGGTGCGTGGGTACGAGGCGCTCACCCGCTTCGCCGACGGTGCCCGTCCCGACCTCCGCTTCGCCGAGGCCATCCGTGTCGGGCTCGGCATCGAGCTCGAGCTGGCCACACTGCACGCCGCGGTCTCGGAGGCCTCCCGGTTGGCACCCGGTCGCTACCTGTCGGTGAACGTGTCGGCCGAGCTGCTCACCCGCCACGACCTCACCTCGGTGGTCCGTCTGGCGGGCGAGCGGCCCCTGGTGCTCGAGGTGACCGAGCACGAGCGTGTCGACGACTACGAGTTGGTGCGCGAGGCCGTGGCGAACCTGGGCCCGGGGGTTCGGATGTCGGTCGACGACGCCGGTTCGGGCTGGGCCAGCCTCCGCCACGTGCTGGCGCTGCGACCCCACTTCGTCAAGGTAGACCGCGGGTGGATCAGCGCCATCCACACCGACCCCGCCCGTCAGGCGCTGCTGCTGGGCATCGCCGGGTTCGCCGAGAGCTTCGGCGGCCACGTCGTGGCCGAGGGCATCGAGACCGCCGACGAGCTCGACACCTTGCGGGCCATGGGCATCAACCTGGGTCAGGGGTACCACCTGGGCCGCCCGGCACCGATCGGTCAGCACGTCGATGGGTGAGTGGCCTGCCGTCGTGGCCGAGGTCTTCCGGCAGCTCGGCGACACCGCCAACGACGGCGTGATGATCCTCGAGCCTCGCGTCGACGACGCCGGGAGCATCGACGAGCTCCTCATCCGCTATCTCAACCCGTCGGGTGCCCGCACGATCGGGTTCGGTGACGAGTCGCAGTGGCGGGACCGGGGCCTGGTCGAGGTCATTCCCGAGAACCGCGCCTCGGGCCTGCTCGACTGGTACATCGACGTGTTCCACGCGGGCGACGACCGGGTGCAGACCGTCGAGTTCACCTCGGAGTCGCCCCAGTTCGGCGGCACGTATGCGCTGCGGGCCAACCGGGTGGGCGACCACCTGGCGGTGCGCTTTCGCGACATCACCGAACAGCTCGCGCTGGAGGCGGCCGAGCAGCGCGCCCGCCGGCGCCTCGAGGCCACGCTCGAGTCGATCAGCGACGCCTTCTTCGTGCTCGACCACGACTGGCGCTTCGCCTATGTCAACGACGAGGCCTGTCGGGTGCTCGGCCACGAGCGCGAGGAGCTGCTGGACCGGGTGGTGTGGGAGGCGTTCCCCGCCGCGATCGGATCCGAGTTCGAGACCAACTACCGGCGGGTGGCCGACGAGCAGGTGCCGGTCACCTTCGACACCTACTACCCGGAACCGCTCGACACCTGGTACGCGGTGCGGGCCTATCCCAGCGACGAGGGCGTCACCGTCTTCTTCCAGGACATCGGCCCCCAGCGCAAGCTCCAGGAGCGCCTGTCGCAGGCCCAACGGGTCGAGAGTGTTGCGACCCTCGCCGGCGGCATCGCCCACGACTTCAACAACCTGCTCACCGTCATCGCCGGTCACTGCGCGCTGCTGGCAGACGATCTGGGTGACGACCATCCCAACCGGGTCGACGTCGAGGCCATCCGCGATGCGGGGGAGCGCGCGGGCGAGCTCACCCGTCAGCTCCTCACCTTCTCGCGCCGCCAGATCATCCGGCCGCGGGTGGTCGACCTCAACGAGCTGATCGGTTCGCTCGAGCCCCTCATCCGTCGGGTGCTGCCCGACGAGGTCGAGCTGGCGATGTCGTGGCGCCCCGAGCCGGTCCTGGTGGAAGCCGACCGGGCCGAGTTCCACCAGGCCCTCACCGGGGTGGTCGCCAACGCCGTCGAGGCCATGCCCGGTGGTGGGCACCTCGTCGTCGAGATCGCCGCCGCCGAGCTCGCCGAGTCCTACACCGACCAGGTGCCCGACCTCGGGCCCGGGTGGTTCGGGGTGGTGTCGGTCTCCGACGACGGCATCGGCATGGATCCCGAGGTGCTGGCCCGGTCGGTCGAGCCGTTCTTCACCACCAAACCGCCCGGTGTCGGCACCGGTCTTGGTCTGGCGTCGGTCCACGGCATGGTCATGCAGGTCGGTGGGCACGTGTCGCTCTACAGCGAACCGGGGGTCGGGACCACCGTGCGGATCTACCTTCCGCTCTCCGAGCATGTTGTGCCCGACCCGGCGCTGATCGACGACGGCGACCACGCAGAAGGGATCGGCGGCGACGAGGCGGTGCTGGTCGTCGACGACAACGACAGCGTGCGGGCCTTCACCGCCCGGGTGCTCCGCGAACACGGCTACCGGGTGCAGACCGCCGCGGACATGGACGAGGCCCTCGAGGTGTTGCGTGCCGGCGACGAACCGGTCCGGTTGCTGGTGACCGATGTGGTGATGCCCGGCGGGAGCGGCCACGACCTGGCCGTGGCTGCCGACGAGATGATGCCGGGCCTGGCGGTGCTGTACGTGTCGGGCTACACCGAGAACTCGGTGATCCGCCACGGGGTCCCGACCGCCGAGGTCGAGTTCCTGGCCAAGCCCTTCGCCCCCGCGGAGCTGGCCCGGCGTGTGCGCCGCATCCTCGACCGGGTTTCCGATTCCTGACTTGTTCGGTAGGCTTTGTCCCATGCCGAGTTTCCGTGAGCTGTTGAACCAGACCAAGGCCCAGATCCGCGAGGTCGACACCGAGACCGCCGAGCTCGAACGGGCCGTCCCGGGCACCGTCCTGTTGGACGTCCGCGAGCCCGACGAGCACGAGCAGGGTGCCATCCCTGGGGCCACCCACATCCCCCGCGGCCAGCTCGAGAGCAACATCGAGCACCGCATCGCCGACAAGGACACCCCGGTGGTCATCTACTGCGCGGGCGGCACCCGGTCGGCCTTCGCCGCCAAGACCATGGAAGAGCTGGGCTACACCGAGGTCTCGTCGATGATGGGCGGGTTCAACCGCTGGAAGGACGAGGGCCGCGCGTGGGTCACGCCTCAGGTGCTCACCCCCGAGCAGCGCAACCACTACCAGCGTCACCTCACCCTGCCCGAGGTCGGCGAGGAGGGCCAGCTCAAGCTGCTCGGCGCCAAGGTGCTGCTGCTCGGCGCGGGCGGCCTCGGTTCACCGGCGGCCATGTACCTGGCGGCTGCGGGCGTCGGAACGATCGGCATCGTCGACATGGACGTGGTCGACCAGTCGAACCTGCAGCGCCAGATCCTGCACAACATGGATCGCATCGGCGAGCGCAAGGTCGACTCGGCCAAGAAGACCCTCACCCTGCTCAATCCCGACGTCGACGTCATCGCCCACGACACCCGGCTCGACGCGTCCAACGTGGTCGACATCTTGTCCCAGTACGACATCGTCATCGACGGTGCCGACAACTTCCCCGTTCGCTACCTGCTGAACGATGCGTCGCTGAAGACCGGCACCACCGTGGTGCACGGCTCGATCTTCCGGTTCGAGGGCCAGGTCACGGTGTTCGCCCCCCACGACGGGCCGTGCTACCGCTGCATGCTCCCCGAGCCGCCTCCGGCCGAGCTGGCGCCGTCGTGCGCCGAGGCCGGGGTGTTGGGCGTGCTGCCCGGCATCATCGGTTCGATCCAGGCGCTCGAGGCCATCAAGATCATCCTCGACATCGGCGATCCGCTCGTCGGGCGCCTCCTGGCCTACGACTCGCTCGAGCAGTCGTTCCGCACCTTCAAGGTGCGCCGCGACCCCAACTGCCCGGCGTGCTCGGTCGACCCCGACCAGCTGGTCATCGCCGAGTACGACGAGCTGTGCGCTCCGCACCCCGTCCAGGCGCCGGTCGGAGCCTCCGCCTGAGCTGAGCGGTCCGGCCGAGCCGAGCCGAGCGTCCGGCCCGTCACTCGCGGTCGGGGGCGCCGGCGGGTCTAGTCGACCCCCATTAGTCTCGCCGGCCATGTCCACCGATGCGTCAGCGGGGTCGCTCCTCGAGCGTTTCCGCCGCGTCAACCCGCTGCCCGAGGGCACCTTCTCGGTGGGCATCGGGCTGCTGGCCAACGGCATCGGCGCCTACGCCTTCACCGTGCTCGCCGCGCGCGGGTTGGGCGAGGAGCGGTTCAGCGCGCTGGCGGTGCTGTGGGCGGCGGTGTTCCTGGCCGCGCCGGGCCTGTTCCTTCCCGTCGAGCAGGAGGTGAGCCGCACCGTCGCCGCCCGCCGGGCACGCGGCGAGGGGGCGTCGGCGGTCATTCGCCAGGCCGCGGTCCTCGGTGGCGCGCTGCTGATCGTGGTGAGCGTTGCCACCCTGGCCGCCACCCCGTGGATCTACGACCTGTTCTTCGACGAGCAGGCGTTGCTGCTCGCCGGGTTCGTCCTCGCGCTGGTCGGCTACTGCATCGCCCATCTGGTGCGCGGGGTGCTGGCCGGCGAGGGCCGCTTCGACGGCTACGCCACCTACTTCGCCACCGAAGGGGCGCTGCGGGTGGCGGTCGGCGTCGGGTTCCTCGCCCTCGGGGTCGCCACGGCCGGCCCCTACGGCCTCACCGTGGGGCTGGTGCCGTTCATCGCGGTGGCGGTGGCCTTGGCCCGCCAGCGTGGCCTGGTCAGCCCCGGACCACGGGCCCGCACCGGCGAGCTGACGGCGTCGCTCGGGGCGCTGCTCGCGGGGTCGATGCTCACCGCCCTGCTGCTCAACGCGGGGCCCCTCGCCATCGAGATCCTGGCCACCGACGGCCAGACCGCCGAGGCGGGCCGGTTCCTCGCCGGGCTGCTGATCGCCCGCGTGCCGCTGTTCCTGTTCCAGGCGGTGCAGGCGGCGCTGCTGCCCAAGCTGGCGTTGCTCGCCGGTGGCCACCGCTGGGACGACTTCCATGCCGCGCTGCGCAAGCTGTTGGTGGCGGTCGGCGGTCTGGGGGTGGTGGCCACGCTGGTGGCGTGGTCGATCGGGCCGACCGTGGTGCGGCTGACCTTCGGTGAGGGGTTCGTGCTCGGCAACCGCGATCTGGGCCTGCTGGCGTTGAGCAGCGCGGTGTTCATGTTGGCCGTGGCGCTCGGCCAGTCGCTCATCGCGCTGGCGTCTCCGGCCCGCATGGCCCTGGGCTGGGCGGCCGGGGTCGCGGTGTTCGCCCTCGTGACTGCGGCCGGAAGCGACCTGTACCTGCGGGTCGAGCTGGGCCTGGTCGCCGGAACGGTCACGGTGGCGGTGCTGCTGGCGGTGCTGCTGGCGGTCCGCCTGCGCGAGCAGCAGGCGAGCTCGGCCCCCTCCACGGCCTGAACGCGCGGTCATCGGTCACATCGGCCCGGAAAGGGGGGCCGTTGGTCTCATCGTCCTCAAGTCGGCGTCGTCGGTGTGTCGATACCTCCAGTAGATCCAACGGAGGACACGATGACCGAAGACCGCACACACGACGAGACCCGGGCGGGAACCACCACTGGACGCCTCGGCGTCCGCCTGCTTGCGAGTGTCGTCGCCGTGCTGATGGTCGCCGCCATCGGGATCGCTCCGGTCGAGGCGCAGGACCGCCCGGCCGACCCGGCCACCGCCGAGACCCAGTTCCTGCAGCTGCTCAACACCGAGCGGTCCGATCGCGGGCTGGCCCCGTTGACCTCCCACAGCGGTCTCCGAGCCGATGCCCGCAACTGGTCGTCGGTGATGGCGGCCCAGGGCGAGATCTTCCACACGACCACCCTCGCCGCCGACACCGCCGCCCGCCTTCCGGATTGGCGACGGGCGGGCGAGAACGTGGGCTACGGCCCCGAGGTCGAGCGCCTCCACGACATGTTCGTGGCCAGCCCGGCGCACTTCGACAACATCGTCGGCGACTTCAACTACCTCGGTGTCGGGGTCGTCTACGAGGGCAGCCGGATCTATGTGACCTTCCGCTTCGCCAAGGCTCCCGAGAGCGGTGCCGTCGCCTCGAGCACCACCCCGGTGAGCTACTCGGTCGCCTCGGCCCAGGTCCGGCGTCTGTACCTGGCCTTCTTCGAGCGTGAGCCCGAGACCGGTGGCCACACCTACTGGACCGACCGGGTGTCGGCAGGGTTCGCCCTCGGCGGGATCGCCGACCGCTTCGTCGACTCCTCGGAGTTCAACAACACCTACGGCCACCTCGACAACCGGGGCTTCATCGACCTGGTCTACCGCAACGTGATGGACCGCTCACCTGACGCCGGTGGCTACCAGTACTGGCTGAACCGCATGGGTGGTGGCCTCAGCCGCGGCGATCTCATGGTCGAGTTCTCCGAGTCCTCGGAGTTCCGCCGGCTCACCGCTTGACATCTCCTCGCCCCGCTGGGGTTGGGACTCCAGACGGTGGGGTAGGCTGCCGATGGTTCTGGGGCAGGACCGGCTCCCGACGGGGACGGGCGTCTCACCACTCCCAGGTCCCCAAGTGAGGCAGACTGTGCAGGTGAGTCACGACGAGGCGGGTTTCGACGAGGTGCTGGCTGGGGCCAAGGCGGGCGACGAGCGCGCCTGGTCCGAGCTCTACCGCACCTTCGCCGGTCCGCTCCGTGGCTATCTCTTCTCCAAGGGCGGCCGCGAGCCCGACGACCTGCTCGGCGAGGTGTTCGTCGACGTCGCCCGGCGACTGCACGCCTTCGAGGGCACCGCCGCCCAGTTCCGGTCGTGGATGTTCATGGTGGCCCACAACCGGGTGATCGACGAGCGTCGCCGGTTCGCCCGCCGCCCGGTCGATCCGGTCGAAGACGCCGACCTCGATGGCGCCTCGCACGGCCACGACGTCGAGGCCGAGGTCATGAGCCGGCTCATGGTCGACGACGCCCTCGGTCTCATCGATTCGCTCACCGGCGACCAACGGGCGGTGTTGCGCCTGCGCCTGGTCGACGGACTCACCATCGACGAGGTGGCCGAGGCCCTCGACAAGCCCGCGGGGGCGGTCAAGGCGTTGCAGCGCCGAGGGCTCGCGGCCGCGATCCGTGCCCGCGACCACAAATTGGGTACGTCGGCACGTACCCCTGCGGCTTCGCGCGTCGGTAACAACTTGCGAACGACCGAGCAGGATCATCGATGAACCTCGACCACCTCACCGACGCTGACCTCGACCGACTCGTCGACGGCGCGCGCCAGGGCCGGGGCGAGGGTGCCGAGCATGATGTGGTCCGCGAGCTGTCGGCCGAGCTGGCATTGGGTCCGGTTCCCGCTGCTCGCCAGGCGGCCACGGTCGCGGCGGCGGCCACCGCCGCCGGGGCGGCTGTTTCACCTCGCGCCGACAACGTGGTCGCCATGCGGCCCCGGGTGTCGAACCGGGCCAAGGCGGCGGTGGTGGCCTCGGTGGTCATGGTCGCCAACGTGGCGCCGCTGGCCGCCGACCCGCTGCCGATGAACGTCGCCGACCGCGGTGGGTTGCTCCACCACATCACGGGCCCGTTCGCCGACCCCGATCCTGGCTTCGATCACGGAGCCGGGGTGGGACGGGCCGTGGTGGTCAACACGACCGGAGAGTCCGTGCCGGCCGAGGCGCCCTCCACCACCGACGCTCCTGCTCCCACCGAGCCTCCGGTCACCGAGGCGCCCGACCCGACCGACGCGCCCGACCCGACCGAGGCGCCCGACCCGACCGATCCTCCGGTCACCCAGCCGGCCGACGACTACGACTACTACACCGGCCCCGAGCTCAAGCCCGAGCTGCCCACCGACCCCGACGCCGAGCCGGTGCTGCCGCCGCCTCCGGCCGACGAGTGCTCCGACGGCGTCGAGGTCGATCCCGCCACCGGCGAGTGCCTGGTCGACGACGGCACCGGCAACGACGGCGACGGCCACGGTCAGGTGCTGCCGCCCCCGCCGCCGCCACCGGGCGACGACTCGGGTTCGGGCGACGACGAAGAGACGTCGGACACCACCGAGCCGTGACCGCTGGCGGTGGCCGGCTGCACGTCTTCATCGGCACCAAGGCCCAGTACATCAAGACCGCGCCGGTGCTGGCCCGCCTCGACGCGCGGGGTGTGCCCTACCGGTTGATCGACTCGGGCCAGCATGGCGCGCTCAGTGCGGGACTTCGCTCCGAGCTGGGGGTGCGCGACCCCGACCTGCTGCTGGGCGGCGACCGTGACATCACCTCCATCCCCCAGGCGATGATTTGGGCGGCGCGCATGGCCACCCGCCTGGTGTCGGGTCGCCGGGTGCGCGACGAGGTCTTCGGCGGCGACGGCGGCATCTGCGTGGTGCACGGCGACACCCCCTCGACCCTGCTGTCCACCTTGCTGGCCCGCCGGGCGGGGCTGACCGTGGCCCACCTCGAGGCCGGTCTGCGGTCGGGCAGCGTGTTCGACCCGTTCCCCGAGGAGGCGGTGCGGCTGGTGGTCATGCGGCTGTCGGGCCTGCTGTTCGCCCCCGACGACACCGCGGTCGCCAACCTGGCGGCCATGCGGGGGGTGCGGGGTCGGGTGGTGCCACTGGCGGGCAACACCTCGGCCGACGCGGTCGCCTGCCGCATCCGGCGGCGAAGCGGGGTCGGGTCCGGCGATCGTCACCATGCACCGGGTCGAGAACCTCCATCGCGCCGCCACCGTCGAGGCCCTCGTCGAGCTGGTGGTCGGGCTGGCCGCGGACCGTCCCGTCCGCTTCGTGGTGCACGGCCCCACCTGGGCCACGCTGCGGTCTGGCGGACACGACGTTGCGTTGCGCGACGCCGGGGTCGAGCTGGTCGATCTGGCGCCCCACGGCGAGTTCGTCGAGATGCTGCGGGCCGCTCCGCTGGTGATCACCGACGGCGGCTCGATCCAGGAGGAGTGCGCGCTGTTGGGGGTGCCCACGCTGTTGTGGCGGCGCCGCACCGAACGCTCCGACGGGGTGGGCGACAACGTGGTGCTGTCGAACCTCGATCCCGGGGTGGCTGCCCGGTTCGTGGCCGATCCCGACCGCCACCGGCGCCCGCCCCGGTCGCGCGGCGAGGTCAGCCCGTCGGATCAGATCGTCGACGAGCTGGTGGCCGAGCTGGATGGAGCAGGTCGAGCACCTCGTCGTTGACCCGCTGGCGGGCCTGGAGACGCCGGCGGGTCGTGGCCACCTGGTCGTGGTGGCCGGCGACCGCGGCGGCGGCGTCGGGGAGCGCGGTGGCCAGGGCGGGGTCGTCCCAGGCGAGTGTCCGGGCGCCGGCTCCCAGCTCGCCGGTCAGGGCGGCGACCTTCGGGTCATAGGAGAGGGCGACCAGCGGGCGGCCGGCCAGCACCGCGCCGATGGCGGCGTGGTAGCGCATGGCGATGACCACCTCGCCGGTGGCGATCTCGTCGAGCACGGTGTGCACGTCGGGTCGGGCCAGGGTGGCGGGTGCGCGCATGCGGGCGGCGACGGCCTGGTGGAGTGGGTGGTCGCGGACCGGGTCGAGGGCCACGAAGTGCACCGCCAGGCCGGTGCTGGCCGCGGCGGCGTCGACCCCGGCGGCCACGGCGTCGATGACGCGCTCGGGTGTCTGTTGGCGGCGGAGGTGCACGGGCAGGCGGCGCCGGGTCGAGGTCCAGGGGCGCAGCGACACCACCAGTCGCCCCTGGGGTGGGCCCGTGGGCGGTCCGAGGCCGAGGGCCAGGTCGGCGCCCAGGCGGGGGTGGGGGAGGCCGAGGCCGCGCAGAACGGTGGCGCTGGGCGCGTCGCGCACCGCGACCGCGTCGAGGCGGGGGAGCACCCGGCGCACGAGCGTGCGGCCGAGGTGGGTGTGGAGGGGTCCGGCGCCGAGGCCGACACCGACGGCGGGGATCGTGCGGGGTGCGGCCAGCAGGCGGGCGAGGTGGTAGGGGAGGTTGAGGTCGCTGGTGCGGTCCTGGAGCAGGCCGCCGCCGCCGAACACCACCGCCTCGCTGTGGCGCAGCGCGCCGAGGGCGTCGGGCCGGTGGGCGTCCACGGCATCCACCCCGTGGGTCGATTCGGTCGCCGCCGGGTCGACCGAGAGCACGACGGGCTCGTGACCGTGGTCGCGCAACCGGGCGACGAGCGCGGCGAGGATGAGCTCGTCGCCGAGGTTGGTCGAACCGGCCCAGGCCGCGACGGTCACCCGCATCGGGCGGTGCTCCGCGGCTGGTGAGGTCGGTGGTCGGTTCTGGTGGCGTTGGCGTCGACGGCGATGCGCCGACGGTACCCGCGTTGGTGTTCGGGCAGGTGTCCGGTAGCCGTGGGGAAGCCACGTCCTGGGCGTGGTGATCGAACGATCTTCGAGTGAGGAGCAGTTGTCCAGTGAGTGACGGATCCCCGATGGCGCGTTGGCGGCGCCGCACGGCGATGGTGATGGCGGCCATGCTCGCCGTCGCCCTGGTGCCGCTCGCCGGCCCCGCTGGTGCGCAGCCGGCGCCGCCGCCCGACATCGAGCCGTCGTGCGGGCACGTGGGCTCGGCGGGGTTCACCGACATCGGGGGCACCGGGTTCGAGGACGTCATCGACTGTCTCGCCGCCTTCGGTGTCACCACCGGCACCTCGGGCACCGAGTACTCGCCGGCGGTGCAGGTGCGCCGAAGCCAGATGGCGCTGTTCTACCACCGGGTCGGTGACGAGCTCGGACTGGTCTTTGACACCAGCGACGCGGGCTTCAGCGACCTGGACGGGCTCGACCCGGCGTTCGTCGACGCGATCAACGCCATGGCCAACGAGGGGATCGTCCAGGGGACCTCGCCGGGCGAGTTCTCGCCCCAGGATCGCATCCGCCGCAGCCAGATGGCGCTGTTCATCGACCGGTTCCAGGACCGCGCGACCGGGTATGCCTACAGCGACGGTTTCTCCGGGTCCGACCTGTTCGACGACATCGGGTCGCTTGGCGCCGAGGCCCGTGGCGCAGTCAACGGGATCGGTTCGGTCGGCATCACCCAGGGTGACGGCGCGGGCAGCTACGGGCCGTCGGGCTTTGTGTCCCGCCAGCAGATGGCGGCGTTCGTCGTGCGTCACCTGGCCGAGATCGGGCTGACAGCGCCGGGTTCCGCGGTCTCGGGGAATCTCGTCGACTACGACTCCGGTGACAGCTACACGGTCTCCGACGGCGACCAGCTCGTCGACGTCGACATCGAACCGGGCGACACCTTCTCGATCTCGGGCGGGGTGGTGTCGGAGGCCGACTTCGAGACGGCGCTCGCCTCGAGCACGACGGGTCTCGGCCACGTCATGGACCACGATTCGGCGACCGGCGAGCACGACGTGACCCCACTCGACGACGACATGCTGGCCGCCCACGGGTTCGTGGTCGGTTCGGACCTCTTCCTGAACGTCGTGCCGATCGAGGCGAGCATCGACGAGCCGGTCTCGGGGGTGACGATGGTGGACTCGGCTGAGGTCGGCTGGGACGACATCGACGCCTACCGGGTGGACTCGGTGGACGCCACCGAGTCGGAGTTCCGCGACGAGGTCAGCTTCGGCGACACCGTGTCGATCGCCTACGTCGGCGGCGACCGGACCGTCTGGATCAACAACGGCGCGGTATCGGGGCCCATCGGCGACGAGACGAACATCGGATTCCTCGATCCAGGGGTCGAGATCGGGTTCCAGGTGGACTTCGGCGCCTTCGTCGGGGGCAACGACCTGGTCGCCGACGACTCGTTCGTGCTGACCCGCGACGGCTATGACGATGGTGTCCAGGAGTACACGGTGGACGGCAGTCTCTTCGACTATGACGACATCGAGGATCTGCTGGTCAACGGGTACGGGGGCCAGACGATCGGCGAGCTCATCGATGACGGCCTCTCGGTCGAGTACTACCGCACCGGCGGGGTCGAGCACTTCGACTTCTCGTTCTGAACGCGTCGCGGTGCCCGCGTTGGTGTTCGGGCAGGTGTCCGGTACTTGTAGGGGAGCCACGTCGTGGGCGTGGTGATCGCACGATCTTCGAGTGAGGAGCAGTTGTCCAGTGAGTGACGGATCCCCGATGGCGCGTTGGCGGCGCCGCACGGCGATGGTGATGGCGGCCATGCTCGCCGTCGCCCTGGTGCCGCTCGCCGGCCCCGCTGGTGCGCAGCCGGCACCCGCCCCCGACATCAGCGCGGCGTGCGCCGACGCTGAGAGCGCCGGGTTCACCGATACCGCCGGTACCGGTTTCGAGACCGAGATCGACTGTCTCGCCGGCTTCGGTGTCACCACCGGCACCACCGCCACCACCTACTCGCCTGCGGTGCAGGTGCGCCGCAGCCAGATGGCGCTGTTCTACTACCGGGTCGGCGTCGCCGCCGGTCTGACCTGGGACACCAGCGATGCCGGGTTCGGTGACCTTGCCGGTCTCGAGCCCGACTTCGTCGACGCCGTCAACGCGCTGGCCAACGCCGGCATCGTCCAGGGCACCTCGGCCACCGAGTTCTCGCCCCAGGACCGGATCCGTCGCAGCCAGATGGCGCTGTTCATCGATCGGTTCCAGGAGGAGCTGACCGGGTTCGGCTACAGCGACGGCTTCACCGGCTCCGATCTGTTCCCCGACATCGACACCCTGAGCGCCGAGGCTCGCCTGGCGGTCAACGGCATCGGTTCGGTCGGCATCTCCCAGGGTGACGCCTCCGGCAACTATGTGCCGTCGGGGTTCGTGTCCCGCCAGCAGATGGCGGCGTTCATCGTCCGCCACCTGGCCGAGAACGGCCTCGAGGTCCCCGGCGCCGACGTCAGCGGTGTGATCATCGAGGCCAACGACTTCGGTCCCGGCGATGCCGCGGCGACCGGTGACGAGTACATCATCTCCACCGGCGACGAGATCGTCACCGCCGAGGTCGGGGCTGATCCCGAGTTCTTCCTCGACGGCGTCTCGGCCACTGCCGCCGTGTTCGCCGGCAGCGCTGGCGTGGGCGACATGATCACCTGGAACGAGGATGCCGACACGCACGACGTCAGCCCGCAGGACGTGCTCACCGCCGGGTTCGTCGTCGGCGAGGAGCTGCACGCCGGTGGTGGTGGCTCGACCAACCTGATCGAGCCCTACTCCGGCGCGACGTTGGAGTTCAACACCGACCCCACCGACCCGACCGACTTCGGAGACTCGCTCGACCTCGACCGCAACACCAGCGGTGATTCCGCGGACGATCCGATCTATCGGGTCGGCAACCAGACCGTCGCCGACTACGACGCCTTCGCCGCCGAGATCAGCTTCGGCGACGTTCTCACCGTCGAGAACTACAACGACGCCGATGAGGCGGTCATCTACCGGCTCCAGAACGACAGCATCGTCGGCGGCTTCGCCGACACGGGCGACTACATCACCGGTCTCGGTAGCAACGACATCGAGATCCGCGTCGACACCGACGGTCGGGTCGAGTACGCCGCCGTCAGCCCCGCTGGCGTGACGCCCATCGGCAACGAGCCCGACACGTCCGACACCTGGTTCACCCTGACCGACACGGGCTACGTGGATGGCGAGCAGCGCTTCACCGCCGAGGGCGCGCCCTACGACCACGACGGCATCGACGCCTGGCTCACCGGGGCACTCGACGACCTCGAGGGCGATGACTTCATCCGCTTGACCTACAGCCGCTCCGGCGGGGTCGAGCAGTTCGTCTTCACCGTGGTCGACGCCGAGGATCCCGCCGTCGAGCCCGGCAGCATCAGTGGCACCTTCGTCGCTGGCAGCGCCGTCTATCCGGGATCTGCCGGTGGCACCTCGGTGGACTTCCAGGTCCTGGTCGACGGTGATGTCTACGACGTGATCGCGAGCTCGCCCGAGGCCGCCATCCTCGTCGACGGTGTCATCACTGCCGTCAACGAAGTGCCGACAGACGTCGATGCGGGTGCGTCGGTGACCATCTCGGTCGAGGACGACAGCCAGATCAGCGACACCGCGACGCAGGTCGACGTCTACGCCGACGGCGATCTCGTCCTCATCACCAACCCGTAGCCACTCTCGGGGATCGATCGGTCCCCGGTCGACCACGAGCACGAGTGGGGGCCGGCCACGAGGCCGGCCCCCACTCGCGCACTAGCGTGGGTGGGGCATCGACACGCGCGTGAGGGAGCGGGACGATGAGCGGGTATCGAGCCCGGAGAACGACGGCGCCGATCGTGGCGGCCCTGGTCGCCGTCGTGTCGCTGTCGGCATCGGTGGTGGGGGTCGCGCCGGTCGGGGCCGACCCTGCGGCGCCGCCCGACACTGAGCCGGCCTGCGGTCACGTGGGATCGGCGGGCTTCACCGACACCGGGGGCACCGGGTTCGAGGCGGTCATCGACTGCCTTGCCGCCTTCGGTGTCACCTCCGGCACCACCGCCACCACCTACTCGCCTGCGGTGCAGGTGCGCCGGAGCCAGATGGCGCTGTTCTACCACCGGGTCGGTGACGAGTTCGGCCTGCCCTGGGACACCAGCGATGCCGGGTTCGGCGACCTCGACGGACTCGACGCCGAGTTCGTCGACGCCATCAACGCGCTGGCCAACGCCGGCATCGTCAACGGCACCTCGGCCACCGAGTTCTCGCCCCAGGACCGCATCCGTCGCAGCCAGATGGCGTTGTTCATCGACCGCTTCCAGCAGCACGCGACGAGCGTCGCCTACAGCGACGGCTTCGCGGGCGACGACCTGTTCCCCGACATCTCGACCCTGGGCGCCGAGGCCCGGGCGGCGGTCAACGGCATCGGTTCGGTCGGCATCTCCCAGGGTGACGGCGACGGCGACTACGTGCCGTCGGGGTTCGTGTCCCGCCAGCAGATGGCGGCGTTCATCGTCCGCCACCTGGCCGAGAACGATCTGGCGGCGCCCGGCGCCCCGGTCGGGGGCGTCCTCGTCGCGTACACCTCGGGCAGCGGCTATGTCTTCTCCGACTGGAACAAGCTGGTCGAGGTCGACATCGAACCCGGCGACGCGTTCTTCATCGACGGGGAACCGGCGACCGAGGCCGCCTTCGAGGCCGCGCTGTCGTCGAGCACGACCGGGCTCGGCCACCAGATCGTCCACGAGGGGGCGAGCGACAGCCACGACGTGGTCCCTCGCGACGACGAGGAGCTCGCCCTCCACGGGTTCGTGGTCGGCCCCGACCTGGACCTGACGGCGTCGCCGATCGAGGCGAGCCTGGTCGAGCTGGTGTCGGGCATCACGCTGGTGGATTCGGCCGACCTCGGCTGGGGCGACGTCGACACCTACCGGGTGGCGTCCACGACGGTCACCGAGTCCGAGTTCCTGGACGAGATCAACTTCGGCGACACCCTGGCCATCGGTGACGAGGGCGGTGAGCGCATCGCCACCCTCAACAACCACAGCAGCAGGGCGTTCATCGGCGACGAGGCGAACATCGGTGCCCCGGACCCGGGGGTCCAGATCGCGGTGCAGGTCGACCACGGCGAGTTCGTTGGCGGCAACGACCTCGCCGGCGGTGACGCGTTCGTGCTCAGCCAGGCCGCCTACGACGCCGGTGAACAGGAGTTCAGCGTCGACGGCACGGCCTACGACTACACCGACATCGAGGACTTCCTGGTGAACGGCACCGGCGGCTCGACGATCGGCGAGCTGGTCGACGGACGGGCTGTCGCTCCACTACCGCCGCGACGGCGGGGTCGAGCGCTTCGAGCTCTGGACCTCAGCGCCCTGAAACCGTCCGAGAGAAATTCCGGCCGAGGTGGTACCCCGTTGCGATCCGGTGACGGTTACGGACGTGTGAGCCTCACCTGCGGGTGGGGCGAGCGGCGAGCGTGACGGTCCCGTGACGCCAGGGTCCTTGATCCTGGTTGTCGCAGGTCTGTAACGTTCGCACCGACTGTGCTCGGGTGTTTCCCGTTGCAGTCAGATGGGCAGGGCTCATCGACCAGGCCGATCCGGCCGACATCGGAGCCCCTTGCCGGTTTCCCACCACAACGAGGAGAAATGCTTTGAGTCAACACTCATTTGCGACGTCACTGCGGCGCCGCATCGCGATCGTGATGGCGGCCATGCTCGCCCTCACGCTGGTGCCGCTCGCCGGCCCCGCTGGTGCGCAGCCGGCACCCGCCCCCGACATCAGCACCTGCGATGACGCACCTGATGCCGGGTTCACCGATACCGCCGGTACCGGCTTCGAGACCGAGATCGATTGTCTCGCCGCCTTCGGAGTCACCACCGGCACCACCGCCACCACCTACTCGCCTGCGGTGCAGGTGCGTCGGAGCCAGATGGCGCTGTTCTACTACCGCGTCGGCACCGCTGCCGGCCTGACCTGGGACACCAGCGATGCCGGGTTCACCGACCTCGCCGGTCTCGACGCCGACTTCGTCGACGCCATCAACGCGCTGGCCAACGCCGGCATCGTCCAGGGCACCTCGGCCACCGAGTTCTCGCCCCAGGACCGCATCCGTCGTAGCCAGATGGCGCTGTTCATCGATCGGTTCCAGGAGGAGCTGACCGGGTTCGCCTACAGCGACGGCTTCACCGGCGACGACCTGTTCCCCGACATCTCGACCCTCGACGCCGAGGCTCGCCTCGCCGTCAACGGCATCGGCTCGGTCGGCATCTCCCAGGGTGATGCCTCCGGCAACTACGTGCCGTCGGGCTTCGTGTCCCGCCAGCAGATGGCAGCGTTCATCGTCCGCCACCTGGTCGACAACGGCTTCGAGGTCCCCGGCGCCGATGTCAGCGGCGTCATCATCGAGGCCTACGATCCCACGCCTGGCGCAGGGAATCCGAACTACATCTTCTCGACCGGCGACGAGGTCGTCGAGGTTGAGGTCGGCGACGATCCCACCTTCATGGTGACCGGTGTGCCCGCGACGGAGACCGTCTTCGGCGCCTCCGCCCAGCTTGGTGCGATGGTCACCTACAACGAGGACGCCGACACCCACGACGTCACCCCGCAGGACGTCCTGGCGGCGGGCTTCACCGTCGGTTACGGCCTCGACCTCACCGGCCCGACGACCAACCTGATCGAGCCCTATTCGGGTGTCGAGATGGGATTCCTCGCTGATCCAGACGACAACACCTCCGGCACCACCGTGCTTGAGCTGGACAACAACACCAGCGGCGATGCTGCGGACGCTCCGGTCTACCGCGTCGGCAACAACACGGTGACCTATGCAGTGTTCGAGGCGAACATCAGCTTCGGCGACACTCTCACCGTCGAGAACTATGACGATGGCGACGCTGACACCGACGTCATCTACCGGCTCCAGAACGGAGACATCAGCGGCGGCGCCGACGTGGTCGACGCCACAGATGATCCGATCCTCATGACGATCGAGACCAACGAGTGGAACGTCGGCAACGACTTGGCCGGCGCCAGCCCATTCCAGTTGGACTCCGGTGAATACACTGCCGGGACCCAGCGCTTCAGCGCCGACGGGACCCCCTACAACCTGGCAGGCATCGGTACCTGGCTCGACGACGCGATCGACGGCCTGGGCACAGACGACTACGTGCGGGTGACCTACACCCGGTCTAGTGGCGTCGAGGACTTCGCCTTCACCGTCGTCGAAGCCGACGAGGATGACGAAGCCGAGGCCGGCTCGATCACCGGCACCTACGTCGGTGGCACTGCCTCCAACGGCACTCTGGGTGGAGCCGCCGGATCCTTCGACATCCTCGTCGATGGCGACGTCGTCACGGTCGAGGTTTCCATGCCTGATGCGGGCATCCTTGTCGACGGCGTCATCACGTCGGTTGATGAGATCGCAGGCGCGATCGATGCTGGCGCCTCGGTCACTGTCATGGTCGAGGATGACGGTCAGCTTGAGACCGATCCCGTCACGGCATCCGCAGGACGGCGATCTCGTCCTCATCACCAACCCGTAAGGGAACCGCTACCAACGTGAAGGTCTGACCTTCACCGCATAGCAACACCCTCGAGGAGCGGGGGCTGGCCACGAGCTGGCCCCCGCTCCTCGCGTCGGGATCGCAGCGGGCCGGCGACCCGGCGCAGCCACCTCCCCATCGACCGGCACCGCTGGTGTCTCCACGGAGGAACGTGCCCACCATGACCCCCACCCCCAGATCTCGCCGCCGGGCCGCCACCCTCGGCCTCGCCGCGGCCCTCACCATCGCCCTCGTCGCCGCCGGAGCACCCCTCGCCCCGGTCGCCGCCGACGAGCTCGAGCCCTACGCCGACCCGGTCCCCCACGCCACCGGCTACCACGTCACCTCGCGCTCCGAACCCACCCCCGGGATCGAGTACCTGCGCCTGCAGCGCGGCTCGCCCCAGGCCGAGGTCCACGCCCTGCGCCTCGCCCCCTCGGTGCTGGCCCGCCTCGAGATCGTCACCGCGTCGGACCACCAGGCCCGCACCCCCACCCGCGAGACCACCACCTCGATGTGTCGCCGGGTCCGCTGCGTCGCCGCGATCAACGGCGACTACTACCACCTCGCCGACGGGCTCCCCGCCGGGCCCGTCGTCACCGGCGGCGAGCTGCGCTTCGGCATCGGCGACATCACCCACGGCGCCGTGCTCATCGACGGCGGCCGCCGCTTCAGCGCCGTCACCACCGACGAGCTCACCTGGACCGTGCGGGTCCAGACCGGCGCCGAGGTCGACCTCACCCTCGACCGGATCAACCGCAGCATCCGCGACGGTGGCACCGCGCTCTACACCAGCCGCTACGGCCCCAGCACCGGCACCCCGGCCGGCACCCTGGAGGTCACCGCCCGCCTCGCCGACGGCGCCGACCATCCGGTGGGCCAGGCCCCACTCGAGATCGTCGACCGCAGCACCGACGGCGACAGCCCCATCCCGGCCGGCCACGTCGTCATCGCCGCCAGGGGCGACCGCACCCACGACCTCGAGCTGATGTGGGCCCACGGCGCCGCCGGGCTCGCCTCGGCGATCCTCACCGTCGACATCGGCCCCACCCACCACGCCATCGGCGGCTCGCCGGTGCTGCTGCGCAACGGCCGCTACCACTTCCCGTGGGAAGACCCCGCGCCGGCCACCCAAGGCCGCCGGCCCCGCACCATCATCGGCTGGACCCCCGCCGGCGAGGTGCTGCTCGTCACCGTCGACGGCGACCGGCCCGGCTACAGCGTCGGCATCAACCTGCCCGAAGCCGCCCGGCTGCTGGCCCGCCTCGGCGCCATCGAAGGCGTCATGCTCGACGGCGGCGCCTCCTCGACGATGGTGATCGCCGGCCAGGTCCGCAACCGGCCCACCGGCGGTGAACGGGCCGTCGGCGGCGCCGTGGTCGTGCTGTCGGAGTGGGGGCGCAACATCTCCACCGCCGCGGCCCGCAGCATCGACCCCGCCTGCCCCGACCCGGTGGTGCCCGCCAGCACCTTCGACGACCTCGGCACCGCCAACCCGCATGCCCCCGCGGTCAACTGCGTCGCCTGGTGGCAGATCACCCAGGGGGTCACGCCCCTGCGCTACGCACCGACCGGGGTGGTCACCCGCGGCCAGATGGCCACCTTCCTCGTCCGGTTCCTCGAAGCCTCCGGGGCCACCGTCCCCGACACCGCGCCCGCCGCCTTCCCCGACGCCGCCGGCCACTCCCACGCCCCCAACATCAACCGGCTGGCCGCCATGGGCATCGTCGGCGGGTTCTCCGACGGCCTCTACCGCCCCGACGCCCCCGTCACCCGGGCCCAGATGGCGTCGTTCATCGCCCGCACCTGGGAGCACCGCCTCGGCACCCCGCTGCCCGCCGACGCCGACTTCTTCGAGGACGACTCGCTCGACACCCACGAGCGCAACATCAACGGCATCGCCCAGGCCGGCATCGCCGCCGGGGTCACCGCCGTCGCCTACGACCCGGCCAGCCCGGTCCGCCGCGACCAGATGGCCACCTTCCTCGCCCGGTCCATGGCCGAGCTCGTCGCCGGAGGGGTCACCGCACTGCCATGACCGCCCCCGCCCTGCCACCCCGGACCCGATCGTGGGACCATTGGTCGATGCGACCCCTGGCCAGGACACTGACCGCGGCCGTGGTCGCGCTGTTGGTGGTGCTGGCGACCGCGGCGGTCGCCCCGGCCGCCACCACCGACGCCGACCGCGACACCGTCACCGCCCAGGTGGTCGGCGGCACCGACGCCGAACCCGACACCGCCCCCTGGGTCGTGGCCGTCATGCGCGCCGGGCAGGCCAGCGCCTATGACCGTCAGGTGTGCGGCGGCACCCTCGTCGCCCCCGGGTGGGTCCTCACCGCCTCGCACTGCGTGGTCGACCCCGCCACCGGGGATGCGCTCGCCCCCGCCCAGGTGGCCATCGGCGCCGGCAGCACCGACCTCGACGCCCCCGAGCTGGTCGAGCTGGCGGTCGACGAGGTGCTGGTCCACCCCGATTCCGCCGAGTGCGGACCCCTCGAAGGCCGCGAAGCCTTCGAGTGCCGGGCCCCGGTCGACGCCGCCCTCCTGCGGGTGGCCGGCACCGACGCCGTGGCATCGACCATCACCCTCGCCCGGCCCCACCAGCGCCACCTGCTCGCCGCCGGCACCACCGCCACCGTCTACGGCTGGGGTGCGCTCGACGCCGCCACCACCAGCTTCCCCACCCGGCTGCAGGCCGCCTCGGTGACCGATCCAGACCCACGAGCGCTGCGAGGGCGACTACCCCGGCGTCTACGACCCCGCCACCATGCGCTGCACCGCCGCCCCCGACGAGGACGCCCCGGCCGACGCCTGCACCGGCGACAGCGGCGGTCCGCTCGTCACCACCGACGACCGTGGCCGGGCCCGCCAGGTCGGCATCGTCAGCTTCGGCACCGCCCTGCGGTGCGCCGAGACCCCCGCGGTGTACCTCACCACCGGCGCGGTGCACGCCTGGATCGGCTCGGTCACCGGCATCGTCACCTTCTCCGACCTGGTCGGCACCCCCCACGCCGACGCCATCATCGCCCTCGCCGAGCGCGGCATCGCCTCCGGACGCACCGACGGCACCTACGGGCCCAACCAGCCCATCACCCGGGCCCAGATGGCCACCGTGCTCACCCGGGCCCTCGGCCTGACCCCCACCCCCGCCGACTTCGACGACGTGCCCGCCGACCACCCCCACAACGCCAGCATCGGCGCCGTGGTCGCCGCCGGCATCACCTCCGGGCGCGCCGACGGCACCTTCGGGCCCGACGCGGCGGTCAACCGGGGCCAGATGGCCACCTTCCTGCTGCGAGCCCTCAGCTTGGACCCCCAGCCCGCCGATGTACCCGACGTGGACATCAGTCACCCCCATTACCACAGCATCGGAGCGATCATGGACGCCGGCATCTCCACCGGGCGCGCCGACGGCACCTTCGCCCCCGAGCTGACCGTCACCCGAGGCCAGCTCGCCAGCTTCCTCACCCGAGCGCTGGGAGTGCCCGTTGGCTGACCCCGACCGTCCCACCCGCCGCACGACTGCCCTCGCCGCCACCACCGCGCTCCTGCTGGTGCTGGCCACCGTCGCCGCGTCGGCCCCGGCCACCGCCCAGTCCGGCCCCCCGCCCGCCGAGACCGGTCCGGTGGTGGCCCTCGTCGCCGGCCCCGACGGCACCGCCACGATCGAACACACCCCCAACGGCCGACCCGGCACGCTCGCCCAGGGGCCCGAGGTCACGTACCAGGCCCTCACCGAGATGAGCAACGACATCATGCGGCCCATCCAGTGGTCGCTCGACCGGGTCGGGGCCGAGTCGGTGTGGACCCACGCCGACGGGCGCCGCCAGGACAACGGCTCCCCGATCCTGATCGCCGTGGTCGACAGCGGCGTCGACCGCGACCACCCCGACCTGGCCGGACAGATCCGCACCGGCGGCAACTTCGTCGGCTTCGTCCCCGTCGCCGGCGAGCCCGTCGCCCCCGTCGACTCCGACGTCAGCGACGGCCTCGGCCACGGCACCCACGTCACCGGCATCATCGCCGCCGTCGCCGACAACAACATCGGCATCGCCGGCATGTCGCCCGGCGTGTCGATCCTGCCGGTGCGGGTCCTCGACGACTCCGGCCAGGGCACCAACACCCAACTCGCCGCCGGCATCCTGTGGGCGGTGTCCCAGGGCGCCGACATCATCAACCTCAGCCTCGGCACCACCAGCGAGGACCCGGTCGTGCAGGCCGCAGTGCAGCACGCCGTCGACCACGACGTGGCCGTGCTCGCCGCCGTGGGCAACTGCGGCTCCAGCGGCAGCGGCGTCTGCGGCGGCACGCTCAACGCCCCGGTGTTCCCCGCAGCCTGGCCCGAGACCGTCGCCATCGCCGCCACCTCGAGCCCCACCCGAAGCGACCCCTGGCTCGACGAGCGGGCCACCTTCTCCACCCAGGCCACATGGGTCGACCTCGCCGCCCCCGGCGTCGACATCCACGGCACCACCCCCGGCGGGGCCTACTCCGCGGAGTCCGGCACCTCCATGGCCGCCGCGGTCGCCACCGGCACCGCCGCGCTGGTGTGGGCCCGCTATCCCGCCGACTCGGCGACCGGGCTGCGCGACCGTCTCTACCGCAGCGCCCTCGACCTCGGCCCCACCGGGTCCGACCAGTCGTTCGGACACGGCCTCGTCCAGCCCCTCGACGCCGTCACCGCCGCCGGCGAGGTGATCCCCCTCGCCGGTCTCGACCCCGCCGAACGGGCCGCCATCCTGCTCGACCAGGCGTGCCCCGCCGGACTCGCCACCCCCGGCTTCGACGACGTCGACCCCGACGCCCCCCACGGCGACGCCATCGGCTGCGTGGCCGCATGGAGCATCGCCCTCGGCGTCGGCGACGGCCTCTACGCCCCCAACCGGGCGGTCACCCGCGCCCAGATGGCCACCTTCCTCGACCGCCTCATCACCACCACCGACGGCCGGGTCCCCTCCCGCCGGGGCGCGGTCCCCGACGCCTTCGGCGACGACGACGGAGCCGACCACGAAGGGGCCATCAACCGCCTCGCCGCCGCCGGGATCGTCGCCGGGCGCGACGACGGCACCTACGGTCCCGCTGACCCCGTCACCCGCGCTCAGATGGCCACCTTCCTCGACCGCACCGCCACCTACCGCGCCACCACCCCGCTGCCCACCGCCGAGCACACCTACACCGACACCGACGGGTCGACCCACGAGCCGGCCATCGCCCGGGTCACCGCGGCCGGCATCGCCCTCGGGGTCGGCGACGGCCTCTACGCCCCCAACCGGGCGGTCACCCGCGCCCAGATGGCCACCTTCCTCGGTCGCACCACCGGGCGCCTGGTCGCCGAGGGCCACACCACCCACCCGTGAGCCGCCGGTGGCGCGACCTCGCCACCCGGGCGCTCACCGCCCGCAGGGCCGGAGGCCACCGCGTGCTCTACCTGGTGGCCGCGGCCGCGTTCGTCGCCGCCGCGCTCATCGGCTGGAGCGCCCTACCCGACCTCGACCAGGATCCCCGCTGGTGGCTGATCGCGGTGGGGGTGGTGGCCGCCGCGCCGCTCACCGCCCTGGTCAACGGCGCCGAGTACGCCGTCACCGCCCGCCTCGTCGGCTACCGGGTCGGCACCGTCGAAGCCACCCGCATCGCCATCCTCGCCTCGGCCGCCAACCTGTTGCCCCTCCCCGGAGCGGTCGCGGTGCGGGCCCAGGCGCTGCGCCGCCGCGGGGCCACCACCGGCCGGGCCGTGTGGGCCACCGCCGTCGCCGGCGCGGTGTGGGTCGGGGTCGCCCTGCTCGCCGCCGGGATCCTGCAACTCGACGGCGACCACCGGGCTGCGGCGCTGACCGCCACGCTGCTCGGCGTGGTCGTCGTCGCCGGGGCCGCGGTGGCGGCCTGGACCCTCACCCGCGGTCTGCCCGTCGGCCCCGTGCTCGCCCTGGTGGCCGTCGAGGTCGCCTCGGTGGCGGTGGGGGCCGGGCGCTACCTGCTGGTCGTCCACGCCCTGGGTTTCGCCATCGAACCCCGCCAGGCCATCGCCCTGGCCGTCGCCGGGATCCTCGCCTCGCTCATCGGGATCCTCCCCGGCGGGCTCGGCGTCCGCGAGCTTCTGGCCGGCGCCATCGCCCCGCTGGTGGGCCTGGCCGCCTCGGTCGGGGTCATCGGCTCGGCGGTCGACCGCCTCATCGGCCTGCCCGCCCTGGCCGTCATGGCCCTGGCCGTCTCGGCCCGGCCCCCACCCGACGCCGATCAGTAGGCGAAGACCCGCTGTGGGCTCGTTCCCACCCCGTTGGTGGCCCAGGTGCGGATCTCGAGCCCCGGCGCCGGTGGGCCGCCGTGGAGGAACACCAGCTCGGTGTCGGCGTCGGCCACCGCCCGCTCGACCAGCTCCCCCTCCTGCCACAGCTCGACCACCCGGTGCACGGGCTGGTCGTCGTGGCCGAGGTCGTCGCCGGGACCCAGGCGTAGGGCGATCAGCCCCGACGGGGTGGTCGTGGAGCTGACCGTGGGCGCGGTGGGCGGTGTCGCCCCGACGTCGAAGGTCCACGCCGTGTCCTGGGACGCGGCGCTCACCTCGGCCACCACCGTCGACCCCGAGGGCACGTGCCGGTCGAGCGAGATCGCCACCGTGCTGGCCGGATAGTTGCCGAACTGGACCCGCTCGGCGTCGGCGGGGATCGTCTGACCGTCGACGAGCACCTCGGCCTCGTAGGGGCCGGTCACCGGGACCGGGAAGATCACATACAGGTGGTTGGGACGGTGGTGCACGGTCTGGCCGTGCCCGGGGAACTGCACCAGGTCGGGCACCTGGGCCGGTTCGGCGGTGCCCCGCAGCACGTCGAGCACCGCCACCCACCGCAGCGGACCGGGCTCGGTCGGCTGGTGGTGCTCACCGAAGCCGGTGGCCAACCAGTCGGGGTTGAGCATCCACGCCGCGTGTCCCGGGCTGTTCAACCACCCCGAGATGGTCTGCTGGTTGGTCAGCGGCGCCAGCCCGCCGAACAGGTTGGACGCCTCGGCCGCGGCCTGGCCCTCGGGGGACGACAGCGGCAGCAACGGATCCTGGTCGTGGGTGAGCTCCTGGTTGCGGATCGCATAGCGGGCGTGGGCCTCGGCCCCCTGGCTCCACAACGGGTTCTCGGCCAGTGTGCCGAGCCCGGCGCCGTCGCGGTGCAGGTTGAGCCAGCCCAACCAGTCGTCGTGGTCGGGGAGCGGGTCGACCGGTGGCGCCGGTGCAGGGGCGACCAGATGCCCCGCCACCGACCGGGTGCGGCGCTGCATCTCGGTCGACTCGGAGAACCCGACCATCATCGCCCCCCGGCCAAGACCCCCCGCCAGCCGGTCCAGCCAGTAGACCTCGCCGCCACCGTCGGGCGGCCGGTCGAACACGTTGTGGTACACCAGGTCGACGAACCCGGCGTCGGTCAGCTCGCCGTAGCGGCCCCGGAACTCCGACGAGGTGGCGAAGCGCTCCGCGACCCGCCACAGGTCGACCCCCGCCAGGTGGTGGCGGGTCTCCCAGTGGATCAGGCCCGCCAGGTCGGGTTCGCGGAGGAAGAACGCCCGGTACAGCCGGTACACCGAACCCCGCTGGGGCAACGCCACCCCCGGCTCGGACCCGTCGGCGGCCAGCGGCTCGACCCCGCCCGAGCCCTCGGGCACCGGCTCGGCGGCGGGGGAGGGGTCGCCCGACTGGACCGTGGGCTGGGCCAGGAGCGGTGCCGGGGCCATCCCGAGGTCGACGCCGACGGCCACCCCGAAGGTGGTTGCCACCAGCGCGGCCGCAGCCGCGGCTGCTCTGGCTGTGCGACGCCGCATGGCGGCACACTACCCGCCTGCCCGGTGCGCTACGGGTGCAGCCACGGAAGTCTCAAGTGTGTGCCCCACACTGCCGACATGACAGAGTAGTGTCGGCCATGTAGGGCGCGGGTGGAGATGGCCGCAGGCCGCTCCGGCAGTTAACCGACCTTGAGGTTGTCCAGTGCAGAACTCTTCGACCCGCCCGGCTCCCCGCACCAGCGCCGCCCTCGCGCGCCCCGTGCTCCTGGTGGCCGGACTGCTCTCGTTGCTGGGTGCCACCCTCGTGGCCGCAGGCCCCGCCGGCGCCCAAACCGAGTACGCCCCCGGCGACCACGTCGAGATCCCCGACACCCCGCCCGCCCCCGACGGCGAGGTCACCACCTTCAGCACCGGCGGCACCACCACCGCCCTGGCCATCGACGGCAGGGGCTGGGGCCACGGCGTGGGGCTCGGCCAGTGGGGCGCCTACGGCTACGCCCGCGACCACGGGTGGAGCTACACCCAGATCCTCAACCACTTCTACGGCCAGACCACCGCCGGCTCGGTCGGCAACCAGCTCATCACTGTGCGCCTCGAAGCCCACACCGACGGCTACACCTCGGCCTATCTGGCCCAGGGCAACATGACCATCACCACCAAGGAAGGCCAGTCGGTCCAACAGCGCGACAAGGCCATGCGCTTCCGCCGCTTCGCCCCCAACCGGTTCTACGTCGAGCACGCGCCCAGCTGCGCCGGCCCCTGGACCCGGGTCGACGGCCTCGAGATCGCCAGCTCCGAGATCCACATCAAGGCCCCACAGGTCACCAACCCCAGCCTCGACCAGACCCTCGCCGTGTGCACCGGTGGGTCCAACATGCGTTGGTACCGCGGCGACATCCGCGCCGTGGCCGACCCTGGCGGCGTCCAGCGCACCGTCAACGCCGTGGCCCTCGAGTCCTACCTGCGGGGCGTGGTGCCCCGCGAGGCCCCCGCCAGCTGGGGCGACGTGCCCGGCGGCATCCACGCGCTGCGGGCCCAGGCGGTGGCCGCCCGCACCTACACCATCGCCGAGAACCGCTGGAGCTACGCCCGTACCTGCGACACCACCTCGTGTCACGTCTACGGCGGCCGAGCCGAGCGCAAGAACGGCTCCACCGCCGTCCTCGAGCACGCCAACACCAACCAGGCCGTGGCCAGCACCGCGGGCGAGATCCGAGTCCGCGGCGGCGAACCCATCTACTCCCAGTACTCCGCCTCCACCGGCGGACACACCAAGTCCCAGGGGGCCACCGGCTCGCGTGGCTGGTTCCCCGCCGTGCCCGATGAAGGCGACAAGGTGTCGCCCCGCCACACCTGGACCCTCAACGTGCCGGTCAGCACCCTCGAGTCCCGCTACGGCAAGGGGTCGCTGCAGGCGGTGACGGTGCTGTCCCGCAACGGGCTCGGCCCCGACGGTGGCCGCGTCGACCGGGTCCGGCTGGAGTTCAGCGGCGGCAACGTCGAGATCAGCGGCAACCAGTTCCGCCGCAACGCCGGCCTCTACTCCGACTGGTTCGTCCTCGGCCAGGTCGTGGCCGCACCCGCCCCGAGCCCGTCGCCGTCTCCTGGCTCGGTGTCCTGTCCCGCCGAGGGCCTCGGTTCGGTGCAGCGCCTCTACACCGCCTACTTCGGTCGTGCCTACGACAGCGCCGGCATGGCCTTCTGGGCCGACCGGCGCGAGCGGGGCTGGGGCCTCGAACGCATCTCGAGCCACTTCGCCGCCTCGTCGGAGTTCAACCGCCTCTACGGCGAGCTCTCCGACGCCGACTTCCTCGACCGGGTCTACACCAGCGTCATGAACCGTCCCGCCGACCGCGAAGGCCGTGAGCACTGGATGCCACGACTCGAGTCCGGCGCGATCTCGCGGGGCCGGCTCATGCTGGTCTTCTCCGACACCTCCGAGTACAAGCGCCTCACCGGGAACTGCGCGTGACCGCAGCCGACGGCGGCGGCCCGAAGCGGAAGCTGGCGGCGGTCGCCCGCAGCGTCCTGCGCCCGCTGGTGGTGCGCATCAGGTGGGTGGCCGGCAGGCTCGACCTCGGCGGCGTCGCCGAAGCCGACGCCGCCACCCGAGCGGTGGGCAGCCTGCGGGCCAGCCTCGCCACCCTCGAGGTCACCGTCGCCGAACAGGTCGAGGAGATCGCCGAGCTGCGCTCCGAGGTCGACGCCCTGCGGTCCCGCCTCGACGGCGGGGCGGTCCCGCCGGATCTGCCGGCACCATCGGCCCCCTGAGGTCGTTTCCTGCCGGCAGAACATGGTTTGGTGGGGCGCGGTGAGCCACGCCGGCAGAACGGGCTACTGGTTGCGGATCACCTCGTCTGGCTCTGCCTCGGGCTGGGTCTCGGTGAGGGTCGGACGGTCGCGGCGGATGATCATGGCGCGGCCGATGCCGACGCCGCGCCAGGTCGAGCGGTGATACGGCGTGGGCGCGTCGCCGAAGGCGTGGATGAACCCGTCGCGGTCCATGACCCACCCGCCGTTGCCGTCGGGTGAGGCCACGACGCTGCGGGCGTGGTCGACGTCGCGCTCATAGGCCGGCGACGAGTGCCGCGGTGCACCGCCGAAGCTGTGGAGGCCACCCCAGGCGTCGAGGATCCACCCGCTGGTGCCGTCGGGTCGCAGGCAGAAGTCGCGGGCCATGTCCCAGTTGGGCCAGCGGGGCTCGGACCCCTCGAGCACCGGGACGTTGCCGAAGCGATGCAGCGCACCGAAGGCGTCGAGCACGTAGCCGCCGGTGCCCGCCCGGATCGTCTCCACGGCCCGGGCGACGTTGCGAAACGGCCAGGTGGCCGACGGGGCGACCGCGGGGACGTTGCCGAAGGGGTGCAGCCCGCCCGACCAGTCGAGCACCCAGCCGGTGAAGTCGTCGGGACCGCGGGCCACATCGACACAGACGGCGTGGCCGGGCCGGTAGAACGACGGCTGCACCGCGGGCGTCCGCCCGAAGCCGTGCAGGCCGCCGTAGGCATCGAGGATGTAGCCGCCCACATCCATGCGCACCGCGCTGCGGGCGACCTCCCAGCCCGACCAGTAGTTGCGTTGCCGGGGATGCAGCACGCCCTGGCCGCCCGCGGGATGCAGGCCGCCGTAGGCGTCGAGGGTGAACAGCGCCGGTTCGTCGGGAGCGGGCCGCCACTTGGGCAGCGGGAACGGCATGCTGTGGATCACGTCGTGCTGGACCTGGTCGCGGAGCGAGGCGAGCTGGGTCTGCACGTGGTCGCCGGGACACGACGTGGCGCTCACGTCGCGGTGGCCCGACACCGTCGACAGCCACGCTCTGGTGTCTTCCGGGTAGCGGCTCGACCCCAGGCTCACCGCCGAGCGTGCCGCGCGTGCATCGAGGCCGTACTCGCCGCAGATCCAGGCCATCAGCCGGCGGAGGGCCTGGCGCTGGGCGGTGGAGACCGTGGCCGCAGGGGGGCTGGCCCCCGGGTGGTGCTGGCCCAGCAGGGCGATGCCGACGCTGCCGGTGTTGAACCCCGCGGCATGACCGCCGATGACCGGCCCGTCGAGGCTGCCGGTGCGGCCCTCGTAGATGGTGCCGAAGCGGTCGATGAGGTAGTTGTAGGCGATGTCGCACCAGCCGTTGTTGTTGACGTGGTGGTGGTAGATGCCCCGGATGAGCGACGGGGCCTCCGACGCCGAGTAGTCGTTCACGTTCACCGTGTGGTGCACGATGAGGCGTTCGAGCCGGTCGGCGTGACGGGGGCCGGGACCGCAGTTGCCGTTCTCCGATGCCCAGTCGCCCGCGCCCCAGGTGCTGCGGCGGACGATGCCGGGCCCGGCTGGCGCCGCGACCGCGGCGGCGAGGCCGAACCAGCCCGGCGACGGGTCGCGGGGGCGCAGGGTGTCGAGGCGCACCGAGTGCATCTGCCCCCGCACCAGCTCGATCTCGACGGTCTCGGTGCCGTCGCCCACCCAGATGGGTCCGACGCCGGCCCGACCGTTTCCCTCGCCCGACCCGGGGTCGGGGGCCTCCTCGGGGTTGGCCACGGCGTGGACCCACGGCGACCAGCCGTCGGGGCCCCGTCCCCGGATCCGTAGCTCGGCGTCGTTGGCGCCGTCCCAGCCCACGGTGATCATCGGGCCGGGCAGCGGCAGGTCGACCGCGGTGGTCCACCCGGGACCGACCGTGATCGGTGTGGTGCCGTTGGTGGCGAAGGGGGTGACACCGTCGGTGAGGGCCATGGACTCGACGTCGAGTCCGGGTCGGGTCTGGCGGGCGAAGGGGAGGCCGACGCCCCCGATGGCGACCCAGGCCAGCGAGGTGCCTGCACCGGTGATGAAGGCACGACGGGAGGTGCCGGCGGCGGGGCGGGAGGAGGGTTCAGCGGTCATGGTGTGCCTCGGGAGAGATGAACGCGTACGACCCCGGAGGGGGCACTCCGCCCGCCCACACAGTATGGCCGACCGACCGCGGCCGGTGGGTCACCCCCGTGGGGTGCCGGGCCGGTGGGTCACCTGCAGCGGGAACCAGACGCGGCCCTGGACGCGGGTGGGGTTCACCACCGCGATGCGCTCGAGCTGGTCGCGGTGGTCGTACTCGGTGCCACCGTCGTGGGTGTGGATCCCCAGGCTGACCGGATAGGACCCGTCGAGCAGCGGGACATCGGTCAGCTCGAACACGACCTCGCCGTCGCCGTCGAGCCGGTCGATCGCCACGTCGAGGATGTCGGTGTTCACCCCGGTGAGCCGCTGCCCACGATCGTTGTAGATCTCGAGCGCGAACACCGCGTCGTCGACCGGACGGGTGGCGTGGTAGCCGGCGCGGACCAGCACCCGGCCACCGGGTTCGGCGTGGTCGCCACCGTCGGGGTACTCGACCGCGACCTCGGTGAACGACACCTCGCGGGTGACCAGGTGCTCACCCGGCCGGGCGGGTTGGTCGGCGGCGGCCTCGACCCCTCTGAGTCGCAGCGCGTCGCGGAAGGCCCGGATCGCCTCGCCCGGGTCGGAGACGGTCACCAGCGACCCGCCGTCGAGCACCGCCACCCGGTCGCACACCTCGCGCATCACGTCGGCGGCGTGGCTCACCAACAGGATCGTGCGCCCCTCGCGCTGGAACCGTCGGATGCGGTCGAGGCACTTGCGTTGGAACGCCTCGTCGCCCACCGCCAGGACCTCGTCGACGAGCAACACGTCGGGTTCGATGTTGGTCGCCACCGCGAAGCCCAGCCGGGCGTACATGCCCGACGAGTAGTGCTTGACCTGGCTGTCGATGAACGGCGCCAGCTCGCTGAAGTCGACGATGTCGTCGAAGACCCGGTCGACCTCGCGAGCCGACAGGCCGAGGATCGAACCGTTGAGGTAGATGTTCTCGCGGCCGGTGAGGTCGGGATGGAACCCGGCCCCCAGCTCGAGCAGCGCCGCCAGCCGGCCACGGGTGCGGATGGTGCCCGACGAGGGCCGCAGGGTTCCGGCCACGCACTTGAGCAGCGTCGACTTGCCCGAACCGTTGTGGCCCAGCAGCCCCACCGTCTCGCCCTCGACCACCGAGAACGACACGTCGTCGAGCGCGAGGAACCGCTCGACCGGGCCCGACCGGCCGATGAAACGCTCCTTCAGCGACTTCGAGCGGTCGGAGCGGAGGGCGAACTCCTTGGAGACCGAATCCACCTCGATGGTGACCGAACCCATCAGATCTCCTCGGCGAAGTCGTCTTCGAGGCGGGCGAAGGCCCACACCGACACCGCCAGGATCACCAGCGAGATGACCACCACCACCCCGAGGCGGGCGAGGTACCACCAGGCGCTCACGTCGATGGGGACCACCCCCGCGGCATCGGGGTTGTAGAGCGTGCGCTGGAACGCGGTGACGACCGGAACCATGGGGTTGAGCAGGGTGAGCCACTCGAGATCACCCAACCGGTCGGCCACCAGGTGGTACGGATAGACGATGGCCGACATCCAGAACCAGGCGAGCAGACCGAGCTCGACGAAGTGACCGGTGTCGCGCAGCGACACGTTGATGGCGCTGAGCCCGATCGCCAGCGAGGTGGTCAACAGCACCAGCACCACGAAGGCCGCCGCCAGCACCGGCAGGTAGGCGAGGTCGGGCGGATGACGCAGCACGGCCATGCCCGCCACCAGGACCACGAGCTGCAGGCCGAAGTTCACCACCGCCGCGCCGACCACCGCGATGGGCAGCACCTCGCGGCTGAAGCGCACCTTCTGCACCAGCGGGGCGTTGGCCACGATCGACGCCGCCCCACCGCTGACCCCGGCGCTGAGCAGGTTCCAGGCGAGCAGCCCGCTCAGCAGGAAGACCCCGAAGACCGGCACGTCGACCCGGATGATCTCGGCGAACACGAGCGAGAACACCACCAGGTACAGCAACGGGTTCAGCAACGTCCACAGAAATCCCAGGACGCTGTCCTTGTAGCGGACCTTGAGCTCCTTGCGGACCAGGTTCGCCAGCAGCTCGCGCGACCGCCACAGCGCCCTGACCCGGGCCGGGAGACTGGGGCGGGTCGACACGTCGACCAGCGGAGCGTCCTCGAGTGGGGTGACCATGGACCTCAGACGTTTGCGACGAGCGAGCAGGACCGGCCTATCGTAGAGCCTCCGCAGCGAACCGCTCGCTGCACCCGCGCCTCCTCGTGACCTCGACCGAGCCCTCCAGCCCCGACCGATCGGGTCCGACGAGCGCAGCACCGCAACCCTCGTCGCCCCGTGGCGGCACCGCCGAGCGGGCCAGGAGCTGGTGGCACGACCGGGGACGGTGGCTCGCCCTCGAGAGTGCCGGGCTGTTCGCCTTCTGCAGCGCCATCGCCATCTACCTGTACCGGGCCTGGCAGGCCAGCCTGCGGCTGCCGTTCTACCTCACCAACGACGCCCGCCTGGTGCAGGTCTATGTCCGCAACACCCTCGAGCACGGCTGGTGGCACCGCAACCCCGACCTGGGCGCCCCCTTCGGCGGCACCTACCTCGATCTGCCCCACGGCGGCGAGCAGCTCCAGTTCCTGGCGCTCAAGGTGCTGGGCACGATCCTCGGCAACGACGTGGGCCTCACCATCAACGTCTACTACCTGGTGGGGTTCGGGCTCACGGCGGTGGTTGCGCACCTGGTGTTGCGCCACCTCGGGTTCTCGTGGCCGGTGGCCGCCCTGGTGGCGGTCGCCTTCACCTTCCTTCCCTTCCACTTCGCCCACCACCAACAGCACCTGTGGCGCTCGGTCTATCCCAACGTGGCGCTGATGGCGCTGCTCATCGTGTGGTGCGCCAGCGCCCGCCGCTCGTTCCTGCGCGACCCCGACGCCAGAACCCCCCGCGGTCACCCCCGCCTGCGGAACAACCTGCGGACAGGGATGGTGGCCGCCGCCGGCATCCTCGTCGTGGTCGTCGGGTCCTGGGAGACGATGATGGTCGCCTTCGGCGCCTCGGTGCTGGCGTCGCTCGGCATCGTCGTCGCCCTCCGCCAACGCGACTGGGTACCCCTGGCCGCCGCCGGCGCGGTGGTCGCGGCCACGATCGCGGTCTTCGCCGTCCAGACCGCTCCCTCGTTCCTGCACTGGGCATCGGAGGGCACCAACGACGACGGCGTCCGTCGACTGGTCACCGAGAGCGAGTACTACGGGTTGAAGCTCAGCCGGGTGCTGCTGCCCGAGTTCAACCACCGTTCGGACACCCTCGGGGAGTACGGGCGCCTCACGATCGACCGCAGCCCCGTCCCGAGCGAGAACGGCCAGTCACTCGGGCTGCTCGGCGCCGCCGGGTTCGTCGCTGCCGGTGTGATCGCCCTCGGCTGGGGGCTGGTCCGTCGCCCCCGACCCCCCGACGACCGGCGTCAACTGCTCGGCGTGTCGGCCACCAGCGCGATGATCGCCGTGCTGTTCGGCACCCTCGGCGGCCTGTCGGTCGTCCTCGCCATCGCCGGCTTCTCCCAGATCCGGGTGTGGAACCGCATCGTGGTGCTCATCGCCTTCTTCTCGCTGGTGATCGTGGCCGTCGGACTCGAACGGGCCGTCGCCTGGCTGCGGACCCGCCCCCGTCCCGGTGGCCGCGTCGTCGCGTGGGCGCTGCTCGGGTCCCTGCTGGTGCTCAACCTGTGGGACACCGCCCGGGTCACCCGCCCCGACTACGAGGCGATCACCGCCGAGACCGAACAGCTCCGCGGCTTCGTCCGCGAGATCGAGTCCCAGCTCCCCGACGATGCCGCGCTCTTCCAGTACCCGGTGATCCCGTTCCCCGAGCACCCACCCGTGCACGGCATGGTCGACTACGACCACCTCGCCGGCTACCTCCAGTCCGAGTCGCTGCGCTGGAGCTACGGCGCGGTGAAGGGACGCCCCGAGGCCGACTGGCAGCAGACGGTGGGTGCCATGGCCGTGCCCGACGCCCTTCCGGTCATCGCCGGCATGGGCTTCGACGGCATCTGGGTCGACCGGGCCGGCTTCGCCGACGACGGCGACGCCCTGGTGGCAGAACTGATGGAGCTGGTCGGTGACCCGCAGATGAGCGGGCGCTACGTGTTCTTCGACCTGCGCGACTGGGTGGCCACCAGCGGCTACGACCGCGACGAGCTGGTGGCCGCCGCCCGAGACGCGCTCGAGGTCGAGCCGCCCTCCTGAGCCGCGTTCGTGAGGTGCCCGGCGCCGGTCAGGCCGCGGGGTCGTCGGGTGCCAACTCGTGGGGCCTGGCCACCTCGACGGGAGAGTCGAGGTGGGTGCGGCGCCGGAGGTGCACGATCAGCTCGGCCAGCAGCCCGAAGAACACCATCTGCACCGCGATCACCACGAACAGCACGCCGGTGAGCAGTGCCGGCCGGCCACCGATCGCTTCGCCCTGGATCCGCAGCACCAGCATCCACCCGAGCAGCGCGGCGCCGGCTGCGCCGACCAGCACCCCCAGCCCGCCGAAGAGGTGGAACGGGCGGGCGGTGTAGGTGGTGAGGAACTTGACGGTGACCAGGTCGAGGAACCCCCGCCAGAACCGGGCCCGACCGAACTTCGAGCGCCCGTGTCGGCGGGCGTGGTGCTCGACGTCGACCTCGCCGACCACGAACCCGTTCCAGTGGGCGAGCACCGGGATGTAGCGGTGCAGCTCGCCGTAGATCTCCAGCGACACCGCGACGTCGCGGGTCATGGCCTTGAACCCGCTGTTGAAGTCACGTCCGGGGACGCCGCTGACCTTGGAGGTGGCCCAGTTGTAGACCTTGGACGTGTTGCGCTTGACGAACCGGTCGTTGCGCCGGGCCCGGCGCCCCGTGACCAGGTCGAGGCCGCCGTCGAGGGCGTCGAGCAGACGGGGGATCTCGTCGGGATCGTCCTGACCGTCGGCATCCATCAACACGACCACGTCGCCGTCGAGACGGGAGAACCCGGCGCTGAGGGCGGCGGACTTGCCCGAGTTCCGCCGCAGTCGCACGGCACGGATTCCGGGATCGTCGAAGTCCGCCACCGCGGTCGCGGTGTCGTCGGTGCTGCCGTCGTCGACCACCACGATCTCCCACGTGCGGTCGATCCGGTCGAGCACCTCACGGATGCGGGGGATCAGCTCGCGGAGGTTGTCGCGCTCGTTGTAGGCGGGCAGCAGGACAGAGACCTCGACACTCACGGCGACCTCTCGGGGCGGGGGACCACAGGAGGGTAGAACCCCTGGCCCGAGCGCGCACGCACCGGAGGGGTCGCCACCGAGGGGTAGGATGACCCACCCATGACCTTGCGGATCGCCACGCTCGGCGCGGCCTACTCGGCGAACAAGGGCGCGGCGTCGATGGTGCAGGCCCTGGTCGACCAGCTGCCGGCGCGCCTCGACGACGTCGAGATCGACGTGCTGTCCACCTACCCCGGACCCGACGCCGACGCGCTGGCCCGGGCGAAGAGCCCGGCCCGTGCAGTGTCGCTGCGGGCACCCGAGCTGGCCACGATCGTCGTTCCCCTGGCCCTGGTCGCCGCCGTGCTGCGCCTCGCCCGGCTCCCCTGGGGGTGGGTGTGCCGACCACCGGCGTTGGCATCGCTGCGGCGGGCCGACCTCGTGGTCGACGTGTCGGGCATCTCCTACTCCGACTCGCGCCATGTCACCTTCGGTGTCTACGGCTTCCTGCTCAACCTGGTGCCGTGGCTGTTGGGCCGGCCCCAGGTGAAGGCCTCCCAGGCCATGGGTCCGTTCCGCACACCGCTCAACCGGGTGCTCGCCCGGTTGGCCCTGCCCCGCATCGACTCGATCGTGTCCCGTGGCGACCAGACCGCCGCCCACCTCGACCGGTTCGGCATCGCCCACACCCCCGCCGACGACCTCGCCTTCCTCATGGCGGTCCCCGAGTCCGCCACCGCCCGCGCCGCCGAGCTGCTGCCCGACGGCGACCACCCGTGGATCGGCGTGGCCCCCAGCGCCGTGGTCGACGGGTTCTGCGTCGCCAACGACATCGACTACGTCGGCGAGCTGGCCGCCTTCGTCGACCGGCTCGTCGACGTCGGCGATCACCGCGTCGCCCTGTTCGCCCACTCCACCAGCACCGCTCCACTGCCCACCCGCCTCGACGACCGCCCCGTCTGCCAGGCCGTGCTCGACCGCGTGTCCGACCCCGACCGGGTCACCTTCGTCGACCTCGACCTGTTGCCAACCGAGCTGCGGGCCGTCATCGCCCGCTGCGACCTGCTCGTCACCTCCCGGTTCCACGCCATGGTCTCGGCCCTGGCCGTCGCCACCCCGGTGGTGGTCGTCGGCTGGAGCCACAAGTACGGCGAGGTGCTCGACCGCTTCGGCCAGCACGACGTCGTCATCGACTACGCCGACCTCACCGCCGCCGGCATCGCCGAACGCGTCGAGCGGGTGCGCGACGAACACGGTGAGCGGGCCGACGCGATCGCCGCCGGCCTGCCTGCGGTGGTCGCCTCGGCCACCCGCAACCTCGACGAGATCGAAGCGGTGCTGGCCACCACCTCCCGCCCCCGCCGACCGCCACCGACCAGCCCCGACGCCCCCGTCCAGGAGCGCACCCCTTGACCACCATCCGTCACGACCTCAGCGGCGTCATCGCCTCGTCGATGTGCATCGGCTGCGGCGCCTGCGAGCTGGCCGACCCCACCGTCAAGGTCACCCTGCACCCCACCAAGCAGATCTTCGAACCCGAATCGGTGGGCGGGCCGGAGGCGGCGGCGGTGTGCCCCGCGGTCGCGGTCGACTACGCGGGCCTGCAGGAGAAGCTGTTCCCCGGCGCCGAGCAGACCGAGTTCGGGGTGGTCGAGGCCGTGATGCTGGCCCAGAGCACCGACCTCGAACGCAACCGCCGGGCCTCGTCGGGCGGTCTCATCAAGGAGCTGCTGCTCGAGCTGTTGGACCGCGACGACATCGACGGGGTCATCGCCCTCGGCCACGTCGCCGGGCTCGACTTCCAACCCCGCCTCGTCACCGACCCCGACGGTGTCGACGAGCTGCCCGGCTCGATCTACCACAACCTGTCCCAGCCCGAGACCCTTCGCCTGCTCGAGGCCAACGAGGGCCGCTACGTGGTGGTGGCCATCCCGTGCCAGCTCGAGGGCATCTACCAGTACGTCTTCACCCACGCCCCCCACCTGCGCGACCGCATCGCGTTCACCGTCGGCCTGCTGTGCGGCTGGCAGTACAGCCACCACGCCCTGCGGGCCATCAGCCACTTCAAGAAGATCCCCTTCGACGAGATCACCGACATCGCCTACCGGGGCGAAGGTCCCATCGGCAAGCTCCGCATCCGCACCGGCGACGAGGAGCACGCCATCGGCCGCCGGGTCGACTTCGGCTACCAGGTGGCCTTCGACCGCTCGTTCAACCTGCCCCGCTGCCACGTGTGCATCAACCACAGCAACTTCCTCGCCGACATCGTCGTCGGCGACGCCTGGCTCCCGGCGACGGTCACCTCCAAGACCGGCATCAGCCTCCTCACCTGCCGCAACGCCGAGGCCGAGGCCACCGTCCGCCGACTCGCCGCCGACGAGCGGATCGTCATCGCCGACGTCACCACCGCCGAGGTCGAGGAGTCCCAGAAGCGGCCCGTCGTCTACGGCGACGTCGCCTACGCCTACGCCGACCACCTCCGCGAGCTCGGCGTGCACACCCCCGACCTCCAGGGCCCCAACCGCCCCGCCGCCCAGCTCGCCCCCCGGCGTCAGGTCGCCAAGTTCCACCGCGAGCTGGTGCGCAAGCTCGCGCTGCAGCGCGCCGGCCGCTACCGGTACCTGTACGTCCGCAAGGCCACCGTCGAGCTGCACCGCCACCTCATGCGCTACATCCGCTGGTTCGCCGTTCGGGTGCTGCGCATCAAGAGCCTCACCGGTCGTCGCCGCGAGGTGCCGAAGGAGCTGATGAAGGGCTTTCGCTGACCTCCGCGTCGCGGTCCGCTCGCAGGTCCGCCCGGGCCGCGGTTCGTGGCCGCAGCGGTCCGGCTGCCACCGCCGCCCCACCAGCATCGACCACCATGAACAGCAGTCGCGAGACCACCGCGACGGTGGCCGCCACCGGCGGGGCCAGCGACCCGGCCGCGGCCACGAACGCGGCCTCCCGAACACCGATCCCGCCCGGCACCGGGATGGCCACGAACCCCACGATCCACGAGAAGATGCCCGCCGCCACCACCGGCACCAGCGGCGCGTCGGGGTCGAAGGCCAGTGCCACCAGCCAGGTGGCCAGCCCGATCGCCGCCCACCCCGGCAGGTGGCGGGCGATGAGACGGATCGAGACCGTCCACGCGGGGATGCGGGGGTGGGCGCCGTCGCCCAGCACCCGCTCGGCGATCCGCAGCAGGCGGCCGAGCACGCTGGGGTGCAGCGCCGCGGCGCCCACCGGGACCGCCGCCAGCAGCCACCAGGTGCCACCTTCGCCCGCCGACGCGTTCACCGGCAACAGGACCACCACCGCCACCGCCGCGGCCAGGTAGGTCACCGCCATCGACAGGGCGACGCTGTTGTAGGCGACCGGTCGGGCCAGACCGCTGCGGGTGGCCATCTCGCCGCGTCCCAGCAGTGGCCACAGGCCCCCCGGCAGGTACTTGCCCAGCTGGCCGAGGTAGTACCAGCCGATGACGGTCCGGATGGGGGCGTCGTCGCCGAGGGCCCGGATGCAGGACCTCCACGAGGTGGCGAACCAGGTCATGCCCGCGGCGGCGGCGAGGGTGGCGGGGACCAGCCAGCCCCACGCCGCGCCCCGCAGCGCCTCTCGGGCCTCGGGCCACTGGCCGGCGATGCGGGTGGCGACGAACACCGCCCCGCCGAGCGCGACGAGCGCGCCGATGACCGTCGAGATCCGGGCCGCATGCTTCGAGTTGGTGGTCATGGACAGGCTCCGCGCACGGTCGCGGACACTAGCCTCGGCCCATCACGACCGAGCCCGCGCCCACCGACCAGCCTGCGATGCCCAACGCCACCGATGATGGCCAGACCCCGGTGTCGGGGCTGCGACGGGCCGTGGCCACGGTGGTCCTCGCCATCGCCGGCACCGCGTCCAGCGGGCTGGTGCTGGCCGTCATCGGGTGGTTCCGCCCACTGCCGGCCACCGTGGCCGCGGTGGTGGCGAGCACCGCGCTGATCCTCGCCGTTCGGACCCCCACCGAGACCTCCGTCGGCCGAGGCCGGAGCCGAGACCGGTCCGGCACCAGTGCCCGACTGGCGGCGGCCGCCGCGCTGGTGGTCATCGGCCTGGTGACGGTGAGCAACGTGGCATCCCACGGCGAGCACCTGCTCGCCGACCGCGACCCGGGGGTCTATGTCACGACCGGCCGCTGGCTGGCCGACGAGGGTCAGCTGCTCGTCACCACCCCCGACGACCCGTTCTCCCGCCACGAGACCGCGGAGCGCACCGACCTCGGCTTCCACCCCGTCGACGACCGTGCCGGCTCGGCCCGGGCCCCACAGTTCAGCCACCTGCTGCCGGTGCTGCTCGCATGGGGCCACTGGATCGGCGGGACCACCGGACTGCTGATCGTCCCCGCGCTGCTGGGCGCGGTGGCCCTGGCCGCGGTGTGGAGCTTCGCCACCCGGATGCTGCGCCCCTGGACCGCGACTGCCGCGATCGCTGCCCTGGCGGTGAGCCCGGTCCAGGTGTTCTTCAGCCGCGACGCCTACTCCGAGCCCCTCACCCAGATCCTGCTCTTCGCCGGTCTCGGTCTGCTGCTCGACGCGATGTCCCCGGCGTCGCCGCGGCCAACGTTGTCGCGGCCAAGGTTGTCGCGCCCGAGCCGGGCCCTCGCCACCGGCGCGGTGGCCGGACTGCTCCTGGGTGCCACCTTCCAGGCCCGCATCGACGGCGTGGGTCTGCTGGTGCTGATCCCGATGTGGCTCGCGCTGGCGCTGCGGACCGCGCCCGGCTCCGACCGTCGGGAGATGGTGAGGACCGCCGCCGCGGTCGCCGCCGGAGCCGCGGTCTCGATCTCGCTCGGGCTCGTCGACCTCGCCCTGCGCAGCCCCTCCTACCTCGAGCGCCTGACCCCCGAACTGCTGGCGCTGCTCGGCACGCTGGTCGTGGTGGCGATGCTCGCCGTCGCCGGTGTCGTGCTGGCCGACCGGGCACCGCCGTGGTGGGTCCGCGCCCGCGACCGCTGGAACGCCCCGCTGGGCGCGACCGCCGCGGTGCTGGTGGGCCTGGGGGCGGTGCTCGGGTGGTTGGTGCGGCCCGCCATCAGCACCGTGCGGGGGGACGACTCGGACTTCATCGCCGCCATCCAGGCCCGGGAGGGCTCGGTCGTCGACCCCACCCTGCGCTACGCCGAGCACTCCATCGAGTGGCTGAGCTGGTACCTGGGCCCGGTCGCCGTCGCCCTCGGGTTCGTCGGCATCGCCCTCGTGCTGTGGCGGGCGGGGCGCCGGTTCGAGCCGTCGGCGGTGACCCTGCTGGTGGCGGCGGGGTTCGGGGTGACCGTGCTCTACCTGTGGCGCCCGTCGATCAGCCCCGATCACCTCTGGGCCATGCGCCGCTACCTGGTCGTCACCCTGCCCCTGCTGGTGCTGCTGGCTGGGTGGGTCATCGACGCCGCCACCAGGCTCGCCCCGGTGCCGGCACGGGCGACGGTCGCGACGGCCGTCGCCTCCGTCGTGTTGGTGCTGCCGCCTGCCCTGGCCACCTGGCCGATCCGCGACGCCAGGCCCCACCCCGGCCTCGCCGACGCCGTCTCCTCGATCTGTGCGGAGGTCGGCGACGATGCCGCCATCGGCGTCATCCCCGAAGACAACCTCGGTCTCACCGCACCCCTCGCGTTGCGGGCCTGGTGCGGTGTCCCCACCAGCGTCGTCCCGGTCGGCATCGGACCCGACGGCTGGCAGAGGCTGGCCGAGCAGTGGTCGGCCGAGGGCCGCGACCTCTACGCCGTGGCTCGCAGCCCCCAGGCGCTCGGTCTGGTGGGGGTGGCCCCCACGGTCGAGGCCGAGGCATCGGGGCCCGAGGTGGAACAGACCCTCACCCGCCGCCCCGACGAGACCGTCGAGCGGACCACCACCCTGACCGCCGGTCCCGTCGGCCCCTGACCGCTGGTTGTTGTCGGCGCAAGGTGGGACGCCGCGGCTCGGGCGGGCCCCGGGTCCGGCACCTCAGGTCGGTGAGCGACCCTCGACCCCCACCAGGGGAGCGACCGCGTCGGCGAAGCTCCGCCCCAGCGCGCTCCAGCTGTAGCGCTGCTCGATCAGGGCGCGCCCGGCTCGGGCCCGATGCTCCAACCCGTCGGTGTCGGCCATCATCCGATCGAGCGCGGAGGGCCAGTCGCCCGGTTCGGCCAGCACGAGATGTTCACCGTCGACGACCTCGAGCCCCCGCGCCCCGAACGGTGTCGACAGCACCGGTGCCCCGGCGGCCAGATACTCGAGGATCTTCAGGTTGGTGCCCGACCCGATCCGCATGGGGTTGAAGGCCACGTCGGCCGCCCGCAGCAGCGCCGCCTTCACCGGCGCGGTGACCACCCCCATCGAGACCACGTTGGGCGGCAGGCGGCGACCGTAGAGGGCGAGGGTGTGGCTGCCGCACAGCAGCACGACCAGATGCGGCCGCTCGGCGGCGACGTCGCACAGCAGATCGACCGCGTCGAGGTTGGGCGGATGGTGGCTGCCGATGAACACCCCCATGGTGTCGGTGTGGGGACGGTTCGCATCGGCGAAGGCGGCGAAGCGGTCGAGCCAGGCCCGGTTGACCCGCCGGCGGGCAGCAGGCGCGGTGAACGGGGTCTGGTCGGGGTCGACGCCGTTGCCGACCACCAGCACCTTGCGCTCGGTCCCGTCCGGGTACCGCTCAGCGAGCTCGGTGGCGTCCTGCGGGGAGCAGGCCACCACCAGCGTGGCCGCCCGCATCGCCGCCGCCTCGACGTCTTCCACCGCCGCCAGCAGCTCTCGCCCTTTGGCGGTGGGCGGGAACACCGAGCGCTTCAAGCCGGCCTCGACGTTGTAGGCGTCGTAGACGATCGGCAGGTCGATGCCGGCGGCCCGGACCGAGGGAAGCTGGTAGGGCTCGGCCAGCACCAGGGCATCGGCGCCCGCTGCAGCGCGTGCCAGCGCCTCGGGGTAGGCGGGGGTCCACTCGATCAGCTCGCCGATCATCACGTCGCCGGTGGGGACGCCGAGATCCTGGGACGAGGTGTTCTCCCGGCGCTGGTGCTCCCACGAGCGGGGCACAACGGTCTCGACGAAGCCCGGCGCCAGCTCCCGCGAGCCCGAGCGGGCGTCGGCGGGGGCCAGACACACGACCTCGACGTCGGCGAACTCGTTGAGCGCCTGGTAGAGGTTCCTCGCCCGGATCTGGCCGCCCCCCAGCGCCGGCTCGAGGGCGAAGGTGGTGGCGACGACCACCTTGGGGCGGGTCCCGCCCGGCGCCGCCGTGGTCGACGGCGCAACCGGTGGGGCGGTTGCCGGCGGCGCGGGCTCCTCGAGGCCGTCGAGCAGGCGTCGGGCGACCCGGTCCCACGACACCAGGCGTCCCCGACGCCGGCCACGAGCACCGAGGTCGGTGGTGCGCTCGGGATCGGCGACCGCCTCCTCGATGGCCGCGGCCAGCGCATCGACCGTCGGCGGCACCACCCACCCGGTGGCGCCGTCGGCCACCAGCTCGGTGGGCCCACCCGAGTCGGTGCAGGTGATCACCGGTGCGCCCGCCGCCATCGCCTCGAGGGTGATGAGGCCCAGGTCCTCGTCGAGCGGTACGAACGGCACCGCGATGGCACGGCCGTAGAGCTCGGCCAGCTCGTCGTCGGAGACGAAGCCGGCGAAGCGGATCCGCTCGTCGCCCTCGGCCATGTCGCGCAACGCCGTCTCCTGGGGTCCGGTGCCGGCGATCACCAGCGGGACCTCGACGTCGGTCCGGCGGAAGGCGGCGATCAACAGGTCGAGGCGTTTCGGGCCGTCGAGGCGGCTGGCGGTGACGAGGTGGACCGGGTCGTGACGCTCGACGGTGGGCAGGTCCGAAGGCAGGTGCGCGACCAGCGGCATCACCCCGTGGGGCAGATACCCCGGACGGGCAGCCACCGTGCTCGACAACGTGAGGTGGCGTTCGATCGAGTCGGGCACCAGCGCCACCAGATCGAGGTGGTGGACCAGCGTGCGGGCCAGGGGTCCGGGAAGCGAGAAGCAGGGATGATCGGCACCGAGCTGGGCGACGGCGTCGTCGTAGGCTCCGAACAGCTCGTCGAGGCGGTCGCGGTCCGGTTCGCCCTCGGCAAGCTCGACCAGGCGGCGGACGGCCCGCTCGCCGGTGTCGACGGTGTAGGGCAGGCGGAAGGTCCGGTAGGTGTCGTACAGGCCGCGCAGGGGGTGGAACATGAGCAGCCGGTGATGCTCGTGGGGGGTGATCCACGCCGGGTACTTGCACGAGATGACGGCGTCGGAGCCCGACAGGTCGAGCCGGGAGAAGCGCCGGTAGCCGTCGATCACCTCGTGGAGGGTCGACTCGGGCACGGGGAGGCGCACCAGCTCGGCCTCGTGCCCGGCGTGCTCGGCCAGGTGGTGGACCAGCCCCTCGGTGGCGCGCTCGGCCCCGCCCCAGTTGGGCGGCACGGGTTGCGGAGCGACGACGGTGATCTTCACGCCGCCACCTTCGCGATCGCGTCCCGCACCTCGTCGAGGGCACGGTCCCAGTTGTAGGCCAGCGCGGCGGAGCGGCCCGCCGCACCCATCTCCGCCGCTGAGTCGGGGTCCGAGCAGAGCTGGTCGACCGCGGCGGCGATGGCCTCCCCGGTGGGGGCTACCACCAGACCATCGACACCGTCGCGCACCAGCTCGGTGAGGCCGCCGCCGTCCTCGCACACGATCACCGGTCGGCCCGCCAGCATCGACTCGATGGCGGTGAGGCCGTAGTCCTCGTCGAGCGCGGGGGCCACGGTGCAGGTCGAGGCGGCCATCAGCGAGCGCAGCCGGTCGTCGTCGACCCGACCCCAGACGGTGAGTCGACGCACCGCTGCCGGATCGGGGCCCCCGGCCCCCGAGGGGATCCCCGGGTTGCACCACAGATCGGCTGGGCTGAAGGCGCCGGGATCGGGGGCGGCGGCGAGGCGACGGTCGAGCTCGTCGACCCAGCCGAGCCGGCCGCCACCGCCGACGAGGTGCGCGTCGACGGTCGACCCCGACCGTCCGAGCAGGTGCGCGGCCTGCACGAACAGCTCGGTGCGCTTGGGGAACTCCTGGCGGCTGATGCAGAGCGCCGCCGGCTGGTCGGGGATCGGTGCCGGTTCGCCGGGGGCCTCGACGCCGGCGTGGAAGATGCCGATCGCGTCACGGTCCTGGAACCGGCGGATGCGCCCGGCGACGACCTCGGACCCGGCGAGGAAGCCGGTGACCCCGGCGAGGTGGGGGCGGTCCATGGCCCGCACCGCGGCGACCATGTGCCGGTGCACCAAGGGGTCGGCGAACCCCGCCTCGACGTAGATGTCGGCCAGGTCGTAGCAGACCCGCTGGTGGTGGAAGAACACCGAGAGGTGACGGTCGTGGCCCACGGCGAACGACGGCGGCTGGGTGGAGATCACCAGGTCGTACCGGGAGGCGTCGAGCTGCTCGAACCCTTCGAGCATGGCGGCGTAGGAGCAGAACTCGGCGTTGCGCTCCCACTGCCGCAGGTCGACCTCGAGGCCCCGGAGGGGGACGGGCCGGGCGGGCCGGGTCACCCCGACGCGCTCGACCCGGTGCCCGTCGAGCTCCAAGCCGGCGACGACCCGGTCGACCACCCGCTCGAACCCGCCGTGGACACCGAAGTCGGGCTTGGCCAGGGCGATGTGCAACCCGGCGGTCACCGGTCGGACCCACCGGCTCGGCGGGCGACGATCGCGTAGTCGAGTGGACCGAACAACGCCCAGTTGAGGTGACCGAGCGACTCGTCGACCTCCCCGGCTTCGGCGTCGTCGGACGAAGCCCCGTCGGGCCAGTGGGGGAGCGGCCGGTGCTCGGACGGATGCACGTAGCGGACCTCGACCTCGGAGAACCCCCGGTTGGCCACGAGGAACTCCAGGAACTGGGGGTGCAACGGCTTCAGGTGGGTGGGATCGAGGTAGAACGACGCGGCGCCGACCGACACGTTGGTGGGGTTCGGGGTCTCGAGCAGCAGCACCCCACCCGGTCGCAGGACCCGCAGCGCGGCGTCGATGAGGTCGATCAGGGTGTCGAGATCGAGGTGCTCGGCCACGTGGAAGGCGGTGACCGCCCCGAGCGATGCATCGGGCAGGTCGTGGAGGTGGGCCAGCGCGTCGCCCCGGCGGACGTCGAGACCCCGGGCGCTGCAGTCGGCCACGAACGCCTCGTTGATCTCGATGCCGTAGGCCTCGATCCCGCGTGAGGCCAGCACGTCGAGCCACTCGCCCCGGCCGCTGCCGATGTCGAGCAGCGGGGCCGACTCACAGGCGGTCGCCACATCGTCCAGGTAGGCCGACACCAGGTCGCGGATCTGCTCCGCCGAGCCACGAAAGGTGGCTTCGAGGTCGCGGTACAGCCGGTCGTGGCTGGCGTCGAGCTCGCGGCTGAGTTGGTTGCCGCGGGCTCCTCCACCCCCGCCACCGTCGTCGTCGGAGCCGGCGTCGCGGGCGATCCTGGCCAGGCGGTCGATCTGGCCGCGCAGCACCGCGACCTCTTCGCGCAGCTCGTCGATCGCGGCCGCCTGTTCGGAGATGGTCACATCGGAGGTGGCGAGGGCCGCCTGGAGCCGGGCGGCGGATCGCTCGCGTTCCAGCAGCAGCTCTTCGACGGCCTGGAACATGCCCAGGTTGAACTGCACCTGGTGGCTGCTCACCGGCCGGCTCACCGCCAGCAGCAACCGCTTCAGCGACCGCAACCGGGCCTCGGGAGGAAGCTGGGTGCCCATCATCAGGAACGGGCGGGCGGCGTCGAGGCCCTGCTGGGCCACCCCGAGCGACCCCATCGGGGGGTGGGCGGCCGCCGAGCCGACCTCGGCGCCCGATCGGCGCGCGACCTCGTCGATCAGTTCGATGTCGTTGCGGAGGTCGGGGTCCTCGGCCGAGCTCATGGGCGCCATCTCGTCGGTGGGTCGGGCAGCGTCACAGACTACTGCCGGTCAGATGCCGGCTTGACCGAGGATCTGGCGGGCACCGGCGGCCGGGGTGAGCTCGCCCCGCGACACCGCCGCCTCGGCGGCCTCGACGGCCGCGGCCACCCGGGGGTCACCCAGCAGCCGGTCGTGCAGCTCCTGGCGGACCTCGTCCCACATCCACGCGGTCGCCTGCCGGGCACGACGCCGGGTGCGTTCGCTCGCGGCCTCGGCCTCGCCGGCCAGCGCCACGATGGCATCCCACACCTCGGCGATCCCGTGGTTGGCCAGAGCCGACGCGGTGAGCACCGCGGGCGCCTCGCCGTCCCATCGGGGGCGCATGAGCCCGAGGGCGTTGCGGTAGTCGGCGGCGGTGCGGTTGGCGGCGTCGGCGAGCTCGCCGTCGGCCTTGTTGACCACCACCAGGTCGGCCAGCTCCATGATCCCCCGCTTGATGCCCTGCAGGTCGTCGCCGCCTCCGGGGGCCACCAGCAGGAGGAACTCATCGACCAGGTCGGACACCGCGGTCTCGGACTGGCCGACCCCCACCGTCTCGACGAAGACCACCCCGAAGCCGGCGGCCTCGCACAGCAGCATCGCCTCGCGGGTGCGGCGAGCCACCCCGCCGAGGGTGGCTCCGGCGGGGGAGGGGCGGATGAACGCGGCATCGTGGCGAACCAGGTCGACCATGCGGGTCTTGTCGCCCAGGATCGACCCGCCCGAACGGCGGCTCGACGGGTCGACGGCCAGCACCGCCAGCCGGTGATCGAGGCCGACCACGTGCAGCCCCAACACCTCGATGAAGGTCGACTTGCCCACCCCGGGGCTGCCGCTGATGCCCACGCGTGTGGCGTCGCCCGTGTGGGGGAGCAGCGCGTCGAGCAGGGCGATGGCCCGGTCGCGGTGGTCGGGGCGGGTGGATTCGACCAGCGTGATGGCCCGCGCCAGGGCCCGCCGGTCGCCCGCCACGATCTCCCCGGCCAGGTGGTCGACGGTCTCGCCCACTCAGGCTGCCGAGGGCTGCTCGCGGATGAGGCGGATGACCTCGCGGGCCGCCTCGGGGATGTTGGTGCCGGGACCGAACACCGCGGCGACACCGGCGGCCCGGAGCATGTCGTAGTCCTGGGGAGGGATCACCCCGCCGCAGACGACCAGGACGTTGGACGCACCGAGCGTGTTCAGCTCGTCGATGAGCTGTGGCACCAGGGTCTTGTGCCCCGCTGCCTGGCTCGACACGCCGATGACGTGCACGTCGTTCTCGACCGCGTCGCGGGCGGCCTCGGCGGGGGTCTGGAACAGCGGGCCGACGTCGACGTCGAAGCCGAGGTCGGCGAACGCGGTGGCGATCACCTTGGCGCCGCGGTCGTGGCCGTCCTGGCCCATCTTGACCACCATCATGCGGGGCCGGCGGCCCTGGTCGGTGGCGAAGCCCTCGATGTCGGCCTGCACCGCGGTGAAGCCCTCGTCGTCGTCGTTGTAGGCCGACCCGTACACACCCGAGATGCTACGGATCTCGGCACGGTGGCGCCCGAACACCGACTCCATGGCGTCGGACATCTCACCCACGGTGGCCCGGGCCCGTGCCGCCTCGACGCACAGGGCCAGCAGGTTGGCGTCGCCCCGTGCTCCCTCGGTGAGGCGTTCCAGTGCGGCCCGGCACGCATCGTCGTCGCGGGTGGCCCGCACCTTCTCGAGCTTGGCGAGCTGCTGGCGGCGCACGTCGGTGTTGTCGATGTCGAGCACGTCGACCATCTCGGGGTTCTCGGGTCGGTACCTGTTCACCCCGACCACGACCTCCTCGCCCCGGTCGATGCGGGCCTGGCGGCGGGCGGACGACTCCTCGATGCGCAGCTTGGGCATGCCCGACTCGACGGCCCTGGTCATCCCGCCCAGCTCCTCGACCTCTTCGATGAGCGCCCATGCCTTGTCGGCGAGATCGTTGGTGAGGGCCTCGATGTAGTACGAGCCGCCCAGGGGATCGACCACGTTGGGGATCCCGGACTCCTCGGCGATGACGAGCTGGGTGTTGCGGGCGATGCGGGCCGAGAAGTCGGTCGGCAGCCCCAGCGCCTCGTCGAAGGCGTTGGTGTGCAGGCTCTGGGTGCCGCCGAGCACGCCCGCCATGGCCTCGATGGTGGTGCGGATCACGTTGTTGTACGGATCCTGCTCGGTGAGCGACACCCCCGAGGTCTGACAGTGGGTCCGCAGCATGAGCGACGCCGGGTTCTGCGGATCGAACTCGGACATCACCCGGGACCACAGCAGCCGGGCCGCCCGAAGCTTGGCCACCTCCATGAAGAAGTTCATGCCGATGGCGAAGAAGAAGCTCAGACGGGGAGCGAAGGCGTCGACGTCGAGCCCGCGGGCCTGTGCGGTCCGGACGTACTCCATGCCGTCGGCGATGGTGAAGGCCAGCTCCTGGTCCGCCGTCGCCCCGGCCTCCTGCATGTGGTAGCCCGAGATCGAGATCGAGTTGAACCGGGGCATGTGCTCGGCCGTGTAGCCGATGATGTCGGCGACGATCCGCATGCTGGGTTCGGGCGGGTAGATGTAGGTGTTGCGGACCATGAACTCTTTGAGGATGTCGTTCTGGATGGTCCCCGAGAGCTGGGCGTGGTCGACCCCCTGCTCCTCGCCGGCGACGATGTAGGAGGCCAGCACCGGCAGCACCGCGCCGTTCATGGTCATCGACACACTCATCTGGTCGAGCGGGATGCCGTCGAAGAGGATCTTCATGTCCTCCACCGAGTCGATCGCCACCCCGGCCTTGCCGACGTCGCCCACCACCCGCTCGTGGTCGGAGTCGTACCCCCGGTGCGTGGCCAGGTCGAACGCCACCGACACGCCCTGCTGGCCGGCTGCCAGGTTGCGGCGATAGAAGGCGTTGGACTCCTCGGCGGTGGAGAACCCGGCGTACTGGCGGAGGGTCCACGGTCGGTTGGTGTACATCGTGGCCCGCACGCCACGCACGAACGGCTCGAAGCCCGGCAGGGTGTCGACGTGGTCGAGCCCAGCGGTGTCGGAGCCGGTGTAGAGCGGCTTGACCGGGATGCCCTCGGGTGTCTGCCAGGTCAGCTCGTCGAGCTCGCGACCGCGCAGCTCCTTGGCCGCGAGGGCCTCCCAGTCGTCCACACTCGGCTGTTCGCTCATGGCTCGATGCTACGTCCGGTCGGCGGCCGGCTCGAATCTCAGCCGACGCGGTCCATCCAGGCTGTTCCACCCTCGACCTGGATGCTCATCCGGTCACCCTCGCACTCGAAGGTGCCGGCGCCGCCCATCAGGTCGGTCTGCATGCCCTCGACCGGTGGCATGGTCATGGTCTGGCCGCCCACCGTGGCCGTGGCCTCGACCGTGGAGTTCGATTCGACCTCGGTCATGGAGAAGCTGCCGTCGTCGCCGGCGGTGTAGGTGCCGTGATCGACGCCGTCGCGGACGATCGTGGCCTCGCCCGATGGGTTCGTCATCACGGCGTTGATCGTCCACTGGTCGTAGGTGGTGGTGACGCTTCCATCGGCACGGAGCTCGATGGTGACGGGGCCGGTCACGCTCTCGACGGTCATCTGGCCCTCGGCCATCGACTCCATGGTCTCGGCGAAGGCATCGTTGTCGCTCACCCAGGTGCCGATCACGCACTCGGCGCCGCTGGCCACCTCGGGTTCGGTGGTGGTCGTCGTCGGCTCGGCCGTGGTGGTGGTCGTGTCGTCGGTGTCCTCGTCGTCGTCGGTGTCGGGGGCGTCGTCAGTGTCGGCCTCGCTGGTGCCGTCGTCGCCGGCACCCACCGCTGCGGGATCGTCGTCGTTGCCGCACGCGGCGAGGAGCATCATCAGGGCCGCGAGCACGGCGATGAACCAACGATGTCGGGGGGTGTTGCTCATGGGGTGGATGCCTCTGTCGGGTCGTGGGTGTGTGGTTCTTCGATCATCTTGTCGGTTGGGGCGGCCTTCGGTTACATCGTCTCGTGGTTGGACGTCGTGACCCGCACGCCCGGTAGCCTCGGGCGGACATGGCCACCGACGATCACCCCGATGTTCCCGAACCCGACGACACCTGGTCCGACGACCCGCCCGCCGACGACGCCGAGTGGGAGATCGACGAGCTCCCCGAGTCGGGGCCCGGATCTCTCGCCCCCATCTGGGCCCGCGGCCTCGCCCGAGTCATCGACCTCTTCATCGTCGGCCTCGCCGGGTCGCTGGTCGCCCAGGTCTCGGGCCTCATCGAGGTGGTCGACGACGAGGTGGTCTCCCAGAACCCCACGCTGGCCATCCTGATCCTGCTGGTGGTGTGGGCCCTCTACGAGGTCACCGGCACCGCCAGCGGGGGTCGCACCGTCGGCAAGCTCATGCTCGGGTTGCGCATCCGCAGCACAGAGGTCGACCAGGCGCCGCCACCGAGCAAATCGCTGGTCCGCTGGCTCCTCCCCGCCATCGCGCTGCTGCTGCCCATCGCCGGACTGCAGCTCGCGGTCCTGTTGATCGTGTACTTCTCCGCGGTCACCAACCCGAGGTACCAGGGCTTCCACGACCGCTTCGCGAACACCCTCGTCGTCCGCAACCGCTGACCCTCGTTCGCCACACGATGGACGTCGTCATCGCCGGTGGGCACGGACAGATCGCCAGACTCCTCACCCGTCGCCTCGCGGGCGACGGCCACCGCGTCCGTGGCCTCATCCGCAACCCCGGTCACACGCCCGACCTCGAGGCCGACGGTGCCGAGCCGGTGGAGTGCGACCTCGAGACAGCGGGCGACGACGAGCTCGACTCCGCGGTGGCCGGAGCCGACGCCCTCGTGTTCGCCGCCGGGGCGGGACCGGGGTCGGGAGCCGAGCGCAAGGAGACCGTCGACCTCGGTGGTGCGGTGCGCACCATCGAGGCGTGTCGCCGCAACGGTGTCGCCCGCTACGTCATGGTCAGCGCCATGGGCACCGACGAGCCACCACAGGACGATGCCGTCTTCAGCGTCTACCTGCGGGCCAAGGCCCACGCCGACGAGGCCCTGCGCGGGTCGGGCCTCGACCACACGATCGTGCGGCCGGGACGGCTGACCGACGATCCGCCCACCGGCCGGGTGCAACTCGCCCGCCACGTGGAGCGGGCCGAGATCAGCCGAGCCGACGTGGCCCACGTGCTGGCTGCCGTGCTCGACGAGCCGGCCACCATCGGCCACACCTTCGAGGTGGTCGGCGGCGACACCCCGATCGACGAGGCGTTGCAGGGCCTGGTGGGCTGACCCGGTGGCGGGGTCAGTCGATCTCGATGACGATGTCGCCGGCGCCGACCGAGTCGCCGACGGCGACCTTCACGGCGCTGATCGTGCCCGCCTTCTCGGCGGTGATGTTGTTCTCCATCTTCATGGCCTCGAGGACGATGACCGGCTGGCCGATCTCCACCTCCTGGCCCTGTTCGACCAGCACCTTCACGATCGTGCCCTGCATGGGGACGGTGACCTTGCCCGCGTCGGCCGCGCCGCCACCGCCGTGGGCGCTGGCTGTCCGCTTGGGCCGGGACCCGGCCTTCTTGGCTCCCAGAGGCGGCCGGGCGCTGCCATCTGGCTCTCGGGGACGAACACCGCCACCGAGAAGCGTCGGCCGTTGACCTCGACGTCGACGTCGCGGCGCACCTTGGGCTCGGGGGGCTCCTCACCCTCGGTCGGTGCCGGGGTTGGCGGTGCCGCCGTGGCGGACAGGTCGAGGACCTCCTCGACCCACTTGGTCGAGTGCTCAGTCGTCGCGAAGTCGTCGTGGGACAAGATGGCCACGTGCGCGGGGGTGGTGGTGGCCACGCCTCCAACGTTCAGCTCCGAGAGGGCCCGCAGCATGCGCAGCCGTGCCGTCTCGCGGTCCGAGCCCCACACGACGAGCTTGCCGATGAGGTTGTCGTAGTACTGGCTGATCTCGTCGCCGGCCTCGTATCCGCCGTCCCAGCGAACCCCGAACCCCTGGGGGACCGTCAGCGCGGTGATGCGTCCCGGCGAGGGCGAGAAGGCGCCGCCGGTGGGATCCTCGGCGTTGATGCGGCACTCGATGGCGTGACCCCGCAGGTCGATGTCGGCCTGGCTGAAGCTCAACGGTTCGCCGGAGGCGACCCGGATCTGTTCGCGAACCAGATCGATGCCTGACACCAGCTCGGTGACGGGGTGCTCGACCTGGAGCCGGGTGTTCATCTCGAGGTAGAAGAACTCGCCGTCCTGGTAGAGGAACTCGACGGTGCCGGCGTTGACGTAGTTGCAGCCCTCGGCGACCTTGACCGCGGCCTCGCCCATGGCCTGGCGGATCTCGGGGGGAAAGGCGGGGGCGGGAGACTCCTCGACCAGCTTCTGGTGGCGCCGCTGGGCCGAGCAGTCACGCTCGCCGATCCACACGCAGTTGCCGTGGGTGTCGGCGATGACCTGCATCTCGATGTGGCGGGGCCAGGTCAGGTACCGCTCCATGTAGCACTCGTCGCGACCGAAGTAGGCGAGCGCCTCGCGTTTGGCCGACTCGAGGGCATCCTCGACCTCGTCGGGGCCGCGAACGACCTTCATGCCTCGCCCGCCACCGCCGTAGGCAGCCTTGATGGCGACCGGCCACCCGGACTCGGTGCCGAAGGTCCGAACCTGCTCCGGTTCGGTGATCAGCTCGGTGGTACCGGGCACCCCGGCGACGCCGACCTTCTCGGCGGCGAGCCGAGCCGAGATCTTGTCGCCCATGACCTCGATGGCCTCGGGCGGCGGGCCGATCCAGGCAGTGGTGCCGGACTCGATGATGGCTCGGGCGAAGTCGGCGTTCTCGGAGAAGAACCCGTAACCGGGGTGCACCCCGTCGGCTCCGCTGCGCTCGATGGCGTCGAGGATGGCCTCGGTGTTGAGGTAGCTCTCGGTGGCGGTCTGGCCTCCGAGGGCGTAGGCCTCGTCGGCGAGGCGGACGTGTAGGGCGTCGCGGTCGAGCTCGGAGTACACGGCCACCGTCGCGATGCCGAGCTCACGGCAGGCACGGATGACACGGACAGCGATCTCGCCACGATTGGCGATGAGGATCTTGGACAGCACCTCCATATGGTTACAGCTATGCCGGGGGATCACGCCAAAAGAGCGCTCGAAAGTTCTCGGTTCGCCGATCTGCGGTGGGTCGGATCCACCGGCTCGACCAACGCCGACCTGCTGGCGCTGGCGGCCGAGGGTGCCGCCGACGGGGTGGTGCTGGTGGCCGATCATCAGACGGCGGGCCGTGGCCGGATGGGACGCAGCTGGGAGGCGCCGCCGGGTTCGTCGCTGCTGTGCTCGATCCTGCTGCGTCCCGACATCCCCGTGGCGATGCTGCAGCTGATCTCGCTGGCCACCGCAATGGCCGCGTCCGACGCTTGCGACACCGTTGCCGGTGTGCGGCCCCGCCTCAAGTGGCCCAACGACCTCATGGTCGAGGGATCCGACGGCGAGGAGCGCAAGGTGGCCGGCATCCTCGCCGAGTCGAGCCTCAAGGCCGACGGGGTCGCGGCGGTGGTCGTCGGCATGGGGCTCAACGTCAACTGGCCCGACGCGCTGCCCGACGAGCTGGCCTCCATCGCCACCTCGCTCAACCACCACGCGGGTCGCGAGATCGATCGGGAGGAGTTGTTGGTCGCCCACCTGCGCGGCCTCGAGACCATGCTCTCCCAGCTCGGCACCGCCGAGGGGAGCGAGGCGCTGCTGCTCCGCTACCGCCACCTGTCGTGCACCCTCGGCCGGATGGTCCGGGTCGAGCTCTCGTCGGGGGCGCTCACCGGTCAGGCGAGCGACCTCACCCCCGACGGACATCTGCTGGTCGAGCTTGCCGGCGAGCTGGTCCCGGTCGCCGCGGGCGACGTCGTTCACCTTCGCCCCGCCACCTGAACCGCCCCGGATCAGGGGTCGAGGTCGCTGCGCATCAGCTCGGACAGCGCCGCGGCGGCGGCCTCGGTGAGCGGCCCGGGGCACTCGCGCAGCCCGATGCCGTCGACCGAGGCGATGGCCTGCACGTCGCGGGTCGACGAGGTGAGGAACGCCTCGTCGGCGTCGAAGAGCACATCGAGGGGCAGGTCCTCCTCGACGGCGTCGGTGACCTCGAGGACGAGGTCGCGGGTGATGCCGGCCAGGGGACCGGCCGACAGCGGTGGGGTGACGAGCCGCCCTTCGATCCCGACGAAGATGTTGGTCCCGGTGCCCTCGCAGAGGTTGCCGGCGGTGTTGGCGAAGATGGCCTCGCTGGCATCCGCCGCGGCGGCACGGGCCAGGGCCATCACGTTCTCGGCATAGGACGTGGTCTTCAACCCGGTGAGGGCTCCGCGCTCGTTGCGGGTCCACTCGACGGTCATGACGTCGGTGCCCTGCTCGCTGTGAGCCAGCTCGCTCACGGCCAGCAGCAGGGTGGTGCCCTCGTCGCCCCGGTTCGAACCCATCGGCCCGGGTCCGCCCGTGAGGGTGATGCGAAGGCGTCCGCCGTCGACGCCGTTGGCCTCGATCACCTCGGCGGCAGCGGCGCGCACCAGATCGGCGTCGGGGACCTCGAGCCCGAGCGCGGTGGCCGAGCGCTCGAGACGGCGCAGGTGGCGGCTCATCGCGAACGGCACGGTCCCGACGATCTTGAGCGTCTCGAACACGCCGTCGCCCACGGTCATCCCGTGGTCGAACGGTGAGATCCTGGCCTCGTCGGTGGGGAGCACCTGCCCGTTGATCCACACCTTGTCGGTCGAGTTGGTCATGGCCCGATCCTAGGAGCCGCCGCGGTGAGCGGCCGCGGGTCTCGTTGGTACGCTGGACCGGTGCGGTCAAGCCCATCACGGGTGCGCGGGCGACGAACATGGCCCCAACGCCTGCTCCTCGCCGTCAACGTGGCCCTGGTGCTCGTCGCCCTCGGGGCGGCAGCGCTGCTGGGCTACGGCTACGAGAAGGCCGGCAGGTTCCCGCGGATGGCGCTGTCGGGGGTGCTGGCCGAGGTCGAGGCCTCCTCGGGCGAGGGCGCCATGAACGTGCTGTTGGTCGGGACCGACACCGCCGAAGGGCTCGACCCGGATGATCCGGTGCTCGAGGGCCGGCCGGAGTCCAATGACCTGACCGACAGCATCATGATCCTGCGGATCGACCCTGCCGCCAACGACGCCGCGCTGCTGTCGATCCCCCGCGACCTGTGGGTGCCGATCGCGGGAACCGACCAGTCCAACAAGATCAACACCGCCTACTCGGTCGGTGGAGCGAGCGCGCTGATCGAGACGATCGACGACTACCTCGGCATCCCTGTGAACCACTTCGTGGCCGTCGACTTCGCCGGGTTCCAGCAGGTGGTCTCGGCCATCGGCGGGGTGGAGGTGTACTTCCCGCACCCCGCCCGCGACCAGGGCAGTGGCCTGTTCGTGCCCGAAGCCGGATGCCAGCTGCTCGACCCGGCCCAGGCGCTGGCGTACTCCCGTGCCCGCCACTACGAGAACCGGATCGACGGCCGCTGGGTCCCGGACCGCCAGGCCGATTTCGGGCGAATGCAGCGCCAGCAGGAGTTCATGCGCCGAGCGCTCAGCCGGGCGATCGACCGCGGCGCCCGCAACCCCGTCACCCTCAACGCCCTGCTGAACGCGGTCGACGGCGCCCTCGTCCTCGACGATCAGCTCACCACCGGCCAGATCGTCGACATCGCATCCGCCTTCCGCCTGTTCAACCCCGAGGAACTCAACAGCTACAGCCTCCAGGGGTACGTGTCGGACCAGATGATCCGGGGACAGTCGGCACTGGTGTTGCACGAAGCCGAAGCCGACCCCGTCCTCGACCTGTTCCGCGGCGAGCAGGGGCTGGACCCGACACCCGAGACGGTGCGGCTCCGGGTCCTCAACGGCAGCGGCGCCCCCGACCAGGCGTGGGACGTGGCCGAGTCGTTGCGGGCCGCAGGCTTCGGGGTCCCGATGACCGACAACCTCAGAGGCGACACCATCTCGCGGACCGAGATCCGCCATCACCCCGGGCAGCGTGCCTCGGCCGAGCTCCTCGCCCGGTACCTGGTCACCTCACCACGACTGGTGGAAGACCGCTCGCTGTCGTTCGTCCCCATCGAGCTGGTCACCGGCACCGACTTCCGTGGCGTCATCGAGCCCGACGATCAGAGCGATTCAGAGGGGTCGTCCGGGAGCGGCGGCACCGCTTCGACGAGCACGTCGTCGAGCAGTTCCACCACGACACCGTCGACCGCTCCTCCCAGCACCGATGATGAGGCTCCGGCCGACGAGTCCTCTCCGCCTCCCCGGTGCTGATGCGGCACTAACCTTGGCGCCCATGTCGGCAACCATCGCAGTCATCGGAACGGGCTATGTGGGCCTCACCACGGGAGCCGCGTTCGCCGCTCTGGGGCACACGGTGGTGTGCGCCGACATCGACGAGGACAAGATCCGCCGCCTCAACGACGGCGAGATCCCGATCGTCGAGGACGGCCTCGAGCGCCTGGTCCACGAGAACGTCAAGGCGGGCCGGCTCTCGTTCGTCGTCGGGGCCGCCAAGGCAGCAGCCGAGTGCGAGTTCTCCTACCTCTGCGTGCCGACACCCCAGGGGCTCGACGGGTCGGCCGACCTGTCGTTCATCGAGGCGGCAGCGGCCGAGATCGGTCCCGTGCTGCAACCCGAGTCGATCGTGGTCAACAAGTCGACGGTGCCGGTCGGATCGACGCGGGTCGTCGAACGGGCGCTGGGCCGCAGCGACGTGTTCGTGGTGTCCAATCCCGAGTTCCTCCGCGAAGGGTCGGCGGTCAACGACTTCATGAAGCCCGACCGGGTCGTGATCGGCAGCGACCACCAGGCGGCGGCCATCCGTGTGGCGTCGCTCTACATGGGCATCCCGGCACCGATCATGGTCACCGACCCCGCCTCGGCCGAGACGATCAAGTACGCCGCCAACGCCTTCCTGGCCACCAAGCTCTCGTTCGTGAACGCCGTGGCCGCGATCTGCGAGGCCGTGGGCGCCGATGTCGCCGACGTGATGTTGGGCATCGGCTACGACAAGCGCATCGGCCAGGACTTCCTCCAGCCCGGCCCCGGTTGGGGCGGAAGCTGTTTCCCCAAGGACACGCGGGCATTGGCCCACATCGCCGACGAGGCGGGGTACGACTTCCACCTGCTCAAGGGCGTGCTGGCGGTCAACGACGAGCAGTTCGAGCGCGTGGTCGACAAGATCGAGCGCCTGGTCGGCGGGAGCCTCGACGACACGACGGTGGCGGTGTGGGGGCTCACGTTCAAGGCCCGCACCGACGATCTGCGCGAGTCCCCGTCGCTCGAGATCATCGGCCGGCTGCGGGACCGTGGCGCCACCATCGTGGGCTACGACCCCGCGGTGCACCGCCAGCTCGACGGCATCACCGTGGTCGACGACCCGTACGCCGCGTGCGACGGAGCAGACGTGCTGGCGGTGCTGACCGAGTGGGACGAGTTCCGCTGGCTCGACTTCGACAAGGTGGCCGACCTGTTGACCGCACCCCGGGTCGTCGACGGGCGCAACCTGCTCGACTCGGCTGCGCTGAAGCGACGGGGCTTCACCTACGACGGCATCGGCCGCAGCTGATGGCCAGGGTGGTCGTCACCGGCGGGGCCGGTCTGCTCGGCTCCACCCTCATGCGCCGCCTGCTCGACCGGGGCGACGAGGTGGTGTGTGTCGACAACCTCATCACCGGATCCCACGACAACGTCGCCGCACTGGGGGGCCGGGGAGGGCTCGAGTTCGTGCGCCACGACGTATCGAGGCACTTCGAGATCGACGGTCCGGTCGACATGGTGATGCACCTGGCCAGCCCGGCGTCGCCCAAGGACTTCGGTGAGCTGCCCATCCAGATCATGAAGGTCGGTGGTCTCGGCACCCACAACACGTTGGGACTGGCGAGGGCGAAGGGAGCCCGCTACTTCCTGGCCTCCACCAGCGAGGTCTACGGCGATCCCCTGGTCCATCCCCAGCCCGAGACCTACTGGGGCAACGTCAACCCGGTCGGCCCACGTGGGGTGTACGACGAGGCCAAGCGCTTCGCCGAGGCCATGACCATGGCCTACCACCGCCACCACGACATCGACGTGCGCATCGCCCGCATCTTCAACACCTACGGCCCGGCCATGCGACTCGAGGACGGTCGCGTGGTGTCGAACTTCCTCGTCCAGGCGTTGCAGGGCCGGCCGCTCACCATCTACGGCGAGGGCACCCAGACCCGCAGCTTCTGCTACGTGGACGACGAGGTCGAGGGCCTCATCCGACTGGCCGACTCCGACCACGTCGGCCCCATGAACATCGGCAATCCCGACGAGTTCACCGTCCTCGAGCTGGCCGAGCTGGTTCGAGAGGTCGTCAACAGCGACAGCGAGATCGTCTTCGAGTCGCTGCCGGTCGACGACCCGGTCCAGCGCCGGCCCGACATCACCCTTGCCCGTGACGTGCTGGGGTGGGAGCCCAAGACCGCCCTGCGCGACGGGCTCGCTCGCACCGCCGAGGGGTTCGCCCGCCGGTTGGGCCAGGCCTGATCGTTCAGGAGCGGTCGATCAGCCCGTCGAACCGGGGGAGGGCCACGGTGTCGGAGTGGGCCTCGTCGAAGGCGCGCCGGGCGTTGGCCGAGAGACGGGCGTGCAGCGAGTCGTCGTCCCGGAGGCGACGCACCGCGTCGACCAGCCCGTCGACGTCGCCGTGGCGGAGCGAGAACCCGCAGTCGAAGCGCTCGATGGCGGCGTCGACGTTGGAGCGCGGCGGACCCACGTAGATCACGGGCCGTCCCATGCCGAGGCTGGCGTGGAGCTTCGAGGGGCTCATGACACCGAGGGCGTCGTCGTCGAGGGTGATGAGCGTGGCGCGTGCACCGGCCAGCACACCGGGTATCTCGGACTTGTCGAGGTAGCCGTGCAGCACCAGTGGCGCCCCGTGACCGGTCGACAAGGGAATGGCCGCGGCCTCCAGCTCGGCCCACCTCACCCCGCCGCCGACGAAGAGGAACGCATCACGCTCGGCATCGAGGTGGGCTGCCGCCGCGACCACCGTGTCGAACCGGTGCCCGGTGCCGGTGTTGCCGATGTAGGCCACGACCGAGCGTCCGGCCAGGTCGGCCTCGCGATAGCCCGCCCACGGCTCGACGGTGGCGTCGGCCGGGAACATCGACGACGGCTCCCAGTTGGGGATCACCGACGTGAGCGGTTTGCCCCTGCTGCCGTACTGGTCGACGAGGAGCTCGGCCATCGGTTCGTCGAGGGCGACCAGGTGGTCGAGACGCGGGTAGATCCACCGGTTGACACGCCGCAGCAGGTGGGAGACGGCGCCGGCAGGGTCGACCTGGTCGAAGCGCTCGGCTGCGTCGGGATACACATCCATGCTCCAGAGGATCACCCGGGTGCGCCGGCTGAACACCCGGGCCAGCATCGGTCCGGCCACGATGTAGGGCGGGGTGGTGAGCGAGACGATGACGTCCTGGCGGGGGAGCCCGATCAGCCGAACCAGCGCCCCCACGTGGAAGCCCAGGTAGCCGGCGAGGCGGGTGACCACGCTCGACTTGCCGCCGCCGGGTGTCGCCACCCTGATGACCCGGACCGGGTGGTCGGCATCGGTGCCGTTGGCGGTGCCACCCGAGGTGACATAGCTCGATCGCCCGGTGATGACGGTGACCTCGTCGCCCAGCTCGGCCCGGTGGTGGGCGAGCGACGCGGCGAGGTGAGCGGTGGGTGCCAGGTCGGGAGGGAAGAACTGGTTGATGATCGTGAGGCGCATGAGCGGCTGGGCGCGATCAGGCCCGGCGGACCGCGTGGACCATCTGGTCGATGATCGCGTCGAGCGAATAATCCTGGGTCCAGTCGGGGTAGTGCGATCGGAACTTCGCCTGGTCGGTGTAGTAGACGATGTGGTCGCCGATGCGCGCCTCGTCCCGGAACGAGAGCTTGGGTCGTTTGCCTCCGCTGGCCTGGGCGATCAGCTCGACGCACTCGAGGTTGCTGGCCGCGTTGTGGCGCCCGCCGCCCAGGTTGTAGGCCTCGCCCTGCCGGGGTTGCTGGGCGAAGGCCCAGAAGGCGCTGACCACGTCGTGGGAGTGAAGCTGGTCGCGGACCTGCTTCCCCTTGTGGCCGATCATGGTGTAGTCGCCCTCGGCGAGGGCCTGGGTGACCAGGTAGCTGAGGAAGCCGTGCAGCTCGACCCCCGAGTGGTGGGGTCCGGTGAGACAGCCGCCCCGGAACGCGGCGGTGTTCATCCCGAAGTAGCGGCCGTACTCCTGGACCATGAGGTCCGAGGACACCTTGGACACGCCGAACAGCGAGTGGGTGGTGTGGTCGAGCGAGAGCTCCTCGGTGATCCCCTCGCCGGTGAGGCCGACCACCCGGGCATCGGGATCGTAGTCGAACCGGGTGTCGAGCTCGACGAGGGGGATGCGGTTGGGGTTGTCGCCGTAGACCTTGTTGGTGCTCATGTGGATGAACACGGCGTCGGGCGCGTGCAGGCGGGTGGCCTCGAGCAGGGCCAGGGTGCCACCCGCGTTCACGTCGAAGTCGTCGAAGGGTCGTGACGCGGCGAGATCGTGGCTGGGCTGGGCGGCGGTGTGGATGATCACCTCGGGCGCGAGCCGGGCGATCAGCGAGTCGACCTCGGAGCGGTCGCGAATGTCGAGGGTGTGGTGGGTGTAGTTGGTGCAGGTGGCCTCGAGGCGCTGCCGGTTCCAGGTGACGTCACCCTGCGGCCCGAAGAAGTCGGCCCGCATGTTGTTGTCGACCCCGTCGACCTTCGCGCCCATCCGATCGAAGAACGTGACCGCTTCGGAACCGATGAGACCGGCGCTGCCGGTGACGAGGACCTTGAGGGACATGGGGCCAGAGTGTAGGACCGTGCCAGACTCGGGCCATGCGAGTGGCGGTCACCCTCGAGCAGTGCTGGCACCGCGTGCCCGGAGGCACGGCGCGCGCCGCCATCGAGTCGGTGCGCGCCGTCGACGCCTCCGGTGAGGTGGATCTGATCGGGGTGTCAGCCCGCCACCGCGCGCCACCGCCCGAGCCGTGGGTCCCACCGATCCCCGTCGAGCAGCTGCGCATCCCCCGCTTGTTGATGTACGAGGGCTGGCACCACCTGGGGTGGCCCCACGTCGAGGAGGCGACCGGCCCGGTGGACCTGATCCACGCCACCGGAGTCGCTGTGCCGCCGCGCACCGTGCCGCTCGTGGTCACCGTGCACGACCTGGCCGTGCTCCACGACCGGTCGCACTTCACCCGCCGCGGTGTGAGCTTCATGCGCGCCGCCATCGAACACACCCGCGAGCGCGCCGACCTGGTCCTGTGCTCGAGCCGGGCGACCCTCGACGACTGTGTCACCAACGGCTTCGACCCCGAGCGCCTCCGCCTCGTTCCGTTGGGGGTGGACGCGCCGCCGGTCGACGACGGCGCCGTGGCACGAGTCCGGGCCGAGTACCGGCTGCCGGACCGGTTCGTGCTCTTCGTCGGCACGATGGAGCCGCGCAAGAATCTGGTCACCCTGCTCGATGCCGTCGCCAGGATGGCCGACGACGGCCCGCCCCTGGTGCTCGTCGGACCGACCGGGTGGGGAGACGATCTCGGCAGCCGGATCGAGGCGCTGGGCGACCGGGTGCAGCCCCTCGGGTTCGTGCCGGCCGACGACCTTCCCGCGATCTACGCCGCGGCCGAGGTGTTCGCCTATCCGAGCCTGCTCGAAGGGTTCGGGCTCCCGGTGCTCGAGGCCATGGCCCAGGGCACGCCCGTGGTGACCTCGGCCGGAACCGCCACCGAGGAGCTGCTCGTCGACGGCGGGGGAGTGGCGATCGAGCCTCGCGACCCCGATGCCATCGCCGCCGCCATCGGTTCCGTCCTGGACGATCCGACGGCGGCCACGGCGTTGGGTGAGCAGGGACGGGCTGTCGCCTCGGCCTACACGTGGGCACGCACCGCCGGGCTCACCCTCGATGCCTATCGGGAGCTGGTGTGACCACCACCGTGGGCATCAACCTGCTGTGGCTCGTCCCCGGCGTGGTCGGAGGCTCGGAGACCTCCACGACCACCACCCTGCACGCCATCGCCGACGATCCGCCCGACGACCTGCACCACGTGCTGTTCGCCCTCGCCCCCTTCGTCGAGGCCCATCCCGAGCTGGCCGGGTCCTACGAGATCGAGACGCTCCCGCTGTCGGGCCGCCTCAAGGGAATGCGGGTGGGGGCCGAACAGACCTGGCTCGCCGAGCGTGTCCGCCGGCGCGGGGTCGACGCCATGCACCACATGGGCGGCACCATGCCCCTGGTCCCGGGACCCGCGTCGGTGCTGTCGATCCACGATCTGCAGCCCTTCGACCACCCCGAGAACTTCCACCCCCTCAAGCGGGCGTGGCTGGCCTGGGCCGTGCCTCGGTCGGTGGCCAGGGCAGGGCTCGTACTCACCCCCAGCGACTGGGTGCGGCGGACGGTGCTCGACCGCTTCGAGGTCGATCCGGCGTTGGTCCAGACCGTGCATCACGGGGTGCCCCCGCTGCCGCCGCCGGCGCCGGCATCTGAGGTGCGAGCACGACACGGGATCGACGGCCCATTCATCTTCTACGCCGCCATCACCTATCCGCACAAGGATCACCGCACCCTCGTGCGGGCCATGTCCCGGCTGGCGGCAGACCATCCGGACGTGTCGCTCGTGCTCAGCGGTGGTGTCGGTCCAGCCGAGCAGCAGGTGATGACCGAGATCGCGGCGCTCGGGCTGTCCCACCGGGTGAAGCGCCTCGGCCGGGTGACCTTCCCCGAGGTGGTCACCCTGCTCGAGGAGGCCACGGTGGTGGCGTTCCCCTCCCGCTACGAGGGGTTCGGGGTGCCGCTGGTCGAGGCGATGAGCCTCGGTCGGCCCCTGGTCGCGGCCGACGCGACCGCCATCCCCGAGGTCGTCGCCGATGGTGGCCTGCTCGTCCCACCGGCCGCGGTCGATGCGTGGGCCGACGCGCTCGACCGTCTCCTCGGCGACGAGGCGCTGCGGGTCGAGTTGGGGGAGCGGGGACGGCGGCGGGCCGACGCCTTCAGCCCCGAGCGCAACGCCCGGGCGACCGTCGCCGCCCACCGCCGGGTGGCCGGTCGAGGTGGGGCTACCGTGGCGGGTCATGACTGATCGCCCCGTCACGACCGCGGTGCTGCTCGTCGGCGGCTTCGGCACCCGGTTGCGCCCGCTCACCCTCCACACGCCCAAGCAGATGCTTCCGGTGGCGGGGCCCACCATGCTGGAACGGGTCCTCACCCACCTGTCGTCACACGGGATCAGCCGGGCGGTGCTCGCCCTCGGCTACAAGGCCGACGGGTTCACCGAGGCCTACCCCGACGGCACCTGCGCCGGGGTCGAGCTGGTCTATGCCGTCGAGCCGGAACCGCTCGACACCGCGGGCGCCATCGGGTTCGCCGCCGCCCAGGCCGGCATCGACGAGACCTTCCTGGCCTGCAACGCCGACGTGCTCAACGACCTCGACATCACCGAGCTGATCGCCTTCCACCACTCCCGCGGGGCCGAGGGCACCATCCACCTCACCCCCGTCGACGACCCGTCCCGCTACGGCGTCGTCCCCATCGACGCCGAGGGTCGAGTCCAGGCCTTCATCGAGAAGCCGCCCCGTGGCGAGGCCCCGACCAACTGGATCAACGGGGGCACCTACGTGCTCGAGCCCTCGGTCCTGGCCCGCATCGAGCCCGGGCGCAAGGTCTCGATCGAGCGCGAGGTCTTCCCCGCCATGGTGGCCGACGGCACCCTCTACGCGCTCGAGCGCGCTGGTCGCTGGGTCGACGCGGGAACGCCCGACACCTACCTCCAGATCAGCCTCGCCTACCTCGACGGAACCGCCGGCGCCGATCCCGCCATCTCGCCGAGCGCACGGGTCGACCCGGCGGCGACGGTCACCAGTTCGTGGGTGGGCGACGGCGCGGTCGTTCGATCGGGGGTCACCCTCGATCGGTCCCTGGTCCTGCCGGGGGCCCGGGTCGAGGAAGGGGCCCAGGTGCGCGAGTCGATCATCGGACCCGGCTCGGTGGTCGGTGCCGGCGCCACGATCAACGGCCTGTCGGTCATCGGCAGCGATGTCGAGGTCGACCCCGGAGCCGTCCTGCACGAGGCGCGGGTGCCCGCCGCGACGTCGTGAGGCTGCTCGTCACCGGCGGCGCGGGCTTCATCGGATCGCACCTGGTCGAACGCCTCGTCGACGGGGGACACCACGTCGACGTCATCGACGACCTGTCCTCGGGCTCGCTCGGCAACCTCGCCGATGCCCGGGCATCGCGCACCGGCCGACTCACGATCCACCAGGTCGACGTCCGCGATCCGGGCGTGTCCGACCTGATGGTGCGGCGCGAGCCGGAGGTGGTCTTCCACCTGGCTGCCCGTGCCGACACCGGATCGTTCGACCAGGCGGTCGCGGATGCCGAGATCAACGTCGGCGGTTCGGTCAACGTGTTGGAGGGTGCCCGCCGGGCCGGCACCCGCAAGGTGGTGTTCGCCTCGAGTGGGTCCGGCATCTATGCCCCTGCCACCGGCGCCCAGCTCCCGCTCCGCGAGAAGCACCCTCAGCAACCGCTGACTCCCCACGGCGTGGCCAAGAAGGCGGTGGTCGACTACCTGGTCGCCTACCGCGAGCGTCACGACCTCGAGTTCACGACCCTGGTGCTGGCCGAGGTGTACGGGCCGCGCCAGCGTCACGGCCTGGTCGCTGAGGTGCTCGCCGGCGGTCGCCGCCGCCGAGCCGGTCGAGGTCGCCGTCGACGGCACCCGGACCTGCGACCTCGTCTACGTCGACGACGTGGTCGACGCCTTCATCCGGGCCGCCGACAAGGGAAGCGGGCTGGTGGCCAACATCGGGACCGGTGTCGAGACCTCGATCGAGGCGCTGGTGGAGGCGGTGGGCGAGGCGCTGGGGCAGGCACCGGTGCCGGTCGTTCCGACGGGCGGGCCCGATGGGCCCCTGAGGTTCGCCCTCGATCCCGGACGGGCCCGCATCCACCTGGGGTGGTCGTCCTGGACCCCCTTGTCCGACGGCCTGGCCGAGATGGTCGACCGAGGCTGATACCTCTCCGGCCGGCGCTCGCTCCGGCGGTTCGCTCACCCCCACAGTCCGAGCAGCTTGGTGGCCGATGCCACCACGGCGATCACCATGATGGGCCGCACGAGGACCTCGCCGCGGTGGATGGTGAGGTGCGCGCCGAGGGTGCCGCCAGCGGCGAACCCGGCGGCGAGGACGAGGCCGGGGGCCCATGCCACGTCGCCGGAGATGATGAACACCGGCAGGACCATCGCGGTAGCCGCCAGGATGACGATGACCTTGATCGCGTTGGCTCGCACCACGTCGAACCCGCTGGCCAGCAGCGCCGCGGTGAGCAGGAGCCCGACGCCCGCCTGGAACGCCCCTGCGTAGACGCCGATGCCGAAGAACACCGCGACGGTGACCGGCGGGGACCACGGTTCGCGTGCCCGCCCGACCTTCGGTCGGTACAACGACAACAGGAGCAGCGGCAGCATCAAGAACCCGAAGATCTGCTCGAAGCTCGAGTCGTCGAGCTGGCTGACCAGGGCCGCACCGATGAGCGAGCCGGCCAGTGAGGCGGTCAGGATCGGCACCAGGTTCGGCAGTGACCGGATCCCCTGGCGGCGGAACTCCAAGGTTGCGGCGATGTTCGAGGTGAGCACGCCGATGCGGTTCGACCCGTTGGCCATCGTGCCCGGCGTGCCGGTGAAGACCAGGAGGGGGACGGTGAGCAGCGAGCCGCCGCCCGCCAGCGAGTTGACCGCGCCCGCGACGAGACCACCGCCGATGAGCAAGAGCGCGTCGAGCCAGCCCACGGCCTACCGGAAGAGGTCCTCACTGGGGTGGCGCAAGACCTGTCGCCCCACGTGCCCGTCGCCGAACCACGCGGGGTCGACGCCGCGGACCACCGCCGCGGCGATGTCCGAGGCCTTGCCCATCACCATGTCGGCGGCGCCGGCGATCTCGTCGGCGACGCACACCTCGGTGACCGCCAGCTCGCGTCCTCGGGTGTCCTCGGTGCCGCGCAGATCGACCACGGCGTGGATGCCCGACACGCCGATCGCCACATCGGTCAGCCCCCGTCGCCACGGCCGACCGAAGGTGTCGGACACGATCACCGCCACCTCGACGCCCGCCCTGGCCCGCAGACCGTCGCGGATGCGCCGGGCCGACCAGTCGGAGTCCCTGGGCAACAGGGCGGCAAAGCCCCGATCGACGTTGGACAGGTCGATCCCCGCGTTGGCGCAGATGAACCCGTGTGCCGTCTCGCTGATGACGAGGTCGCCGCGACGCCGCAGCACCCGGACCGATTCGCGCTCGACCAGCGGCTTGTGCGACAGCGGGTCGTCGGGGTCGACCTCGACGAGCATCCCCTCGGCCTTGGAGACCACCTTCTGGGTCACGACCACCACGTCGCCGTCGGCGAGCTCGGTGCCCGCGCCGCCGCTCGCCGCCGCGGCGATCATCCCCGCCAGGTCGTCGCCCGGGCGCACCTCGGGCACGCCGTCGATGCCGAAGACCTCGAGCCCGGTCATCGATCCTCCAACCCCAGCACGGTGCGCGCCAGGTCCGGATGCGACCCCCGGCCGGCTCATGATCGTGGGACGGGTCACGCAGCGCACGCCCTCGGCCTCGACGAGGGGAGCGGCGTCGGCGTCGGCCTCGTCGACCACGAGGGTGGCGGCCAGGTCGCGGTAGAGCCGGGCGACCCCGGCGACCGAGGCGTCGTGTCCCAGCTCGGTCATCATCCGGTCGGCGGGGCCCTTCAGCGCCGCACCGGCGACGATGGGCGACACCGCCACCACGTCGTCGCGCCGGGCGGCCAGCGCCTCACGAAGCCCCGCCACCGCCAGCAGCGGCCCGATCGAGACGATGGGATTGGATGGCGCGATCACGATCACATCGGCGTTCGCCAGTGCCTCGAGCACCCCGGGCGACGGTGCACACGACTCGGCCCCGTCGAAGCGGACACCGGTGACCGCCACGTCGTGGCGGCGGCGCACGAAGTACTCCTGGAAGCCGATCTCGCCCTCGTCGACCACCGTGACCATCGTGCGCAGCGGTCCCTCGGTGACCGGTAGCACCCGGAACCCCAGACCCCACGCCGCCGCGATCTCGGAGGTGACCTCCGACAGCGAGGCACCCTCGCTCAGCCGCTGGGTCCGGAACAGGTGGGTGCCGAGATCGCGATCGCCCAGGTTGAACCAGTCGATGCCGTCATAGCGCCGGAGGCCATCCATCGCCTGCCAGGTCTCGCCGGCCAGCCCCCACCCGCGCTCGGGATCGATGGCGCCGGCGACGGTGTAGATGACCGTGTCGATGTCGGGGCTCACGTGCAGCCCGTGGATCACCAGATCGTCGCCAACGTTGGCGATGACGGCCACCTCGCCCGGGTCGACGACCTGGACGATGCCGGCGAGCAGGCGCGCCGCGCCCACCCCACCGGCCAGCACCGCGATCTGCATCGGTCCGGCTCCGGTCAAGCCAGCGGGCGGAGACGGCCCGAGAGCAGGTCCATGTCGGCATCGACCATCATCGTCACCAGCTCCTCGAACGAGGTCGTGGCCGCCCAACCCAGCTGCTCGCGGGCCTTGCCCGGGTCGCCGATCAGCAGTTCGACCTCGGCGGGACGGAAGAACTTCTGGTCGACCGCCACGTGGTCCTCGTAGTCGAGGCCGACGTGCTCGAAGGCGATGCGGCAGAACTCCCGTACGGTGTGGGTACGGCCGGTGGCGATGACGAAGTCGTCGGGTTCGTCGGTCTGAACCATCAGGTACATGGCCTCGACGTAGTCGCGGGCGAACCCCCAGTCGCGCTGGGCGTCGAGGTTGCCCAAGCGCAGCTCCGTGGTCTGACCGAGCTTGATCTGGGCGACGGTGTTGGTGATCTTGCGGGTCACGAACTCGTGTCCGCGGCGGGGGCTCTCGTGGTTGAACAGGATCCCGGAGCTGGCGTGGATCTGGTAGCTCTCGCGGTAGTTCACCGTGATCCAGTGCCCGTAGAGCTTGGCGACGCCGTAGGGACTGCGGGGGTAGAAGGGGGTGGCCTCGCTCTGGGGGACCTCCTGCACCTTGCCGAACATCTCGCTGGTGCTGGCCTGGTAGAAGCGGATCTCGGGGTCGACGATGCGGATGGCATCGAGGATCCGGGTCACGCCGAGGCCGGTGATCTCACCGGTGAGCACCGGCTGGCCGAACGAGGTCTGCACGAACGACTGGGCAGCCAGGTTGTACACCTCGTGGGGACGGTGTTCCCGCAGGATGTGGATGAGCGACACCTCGTCGAGCAGGTCGCCGGACACGAGGGTGACCCGGTCCTGGATGTGGGCGATCCGCTCGAAGTTCACCGTGCTCGACCGCCGGACCATGCCGATGACCTCGTAGCCCTTGTCGAGCAGGAGCTCGGCCAGATAGGAGCCGTCCTGGCCGGTGATGCCGGTGATGAGTGCGCGCTTGGTCATCCCGCCTGTCTAGCACCGACGATCCGGGGCCGAGGCGAACCGTCTGCCGCTGGTGGCGGGGCGGTCGCCGCGTGACCGTTCAGCGCGCGGGCGATACGCGTTCGCGCGCCTCGGCGAGCAGGTCGGCCAGGGTCCCGTCCAGCTCGAAGCGTGGTTCCCAACCGGTGGCGGCGGACAGCTTCGAGGCGTCGCCCCGCAGCACCGGTAGGTCGACCGGACGCTGCAGATCGGGGTCGGACACCAGGGTCATGGGACGTTGGGCCAGCGCGATGAGACGTTCGGCCAACTCGCCGATCGACACGTCGCGGCCCGAGCACACGTGGTACACCTCGCCGGGCGTCCCCCCGAGGGCCAGCATGCGGTATGCCCTCACCACGTCGCGCACGTCGGTGAAGTCGCGGCGAGGTGTGAGATTGCCGACCTCGAGCTCGTCGAGCTGCTCGCGCTCGTTGCGGACCACCCGGTCGGCCAGCCCCGGTGCGACGAACTGCGGGCTCTGGCGCGGGCCGAGGTGGTTGAACGCCCGGACGATGATGGTCTCGAGCCCGTACCCCAGCCAGGCCTGCTGGGCCAGGGCTTCGGCGGCGAGCTTGCTGGCCGCGTAGGGACTGGTGGGTCGGACCGGTTGGTCTTCGGTGAGTGGCAGCTCGTCCTCGGTGACGGTGCCGTACACGTCGGCCGATCCGACGACGATGACCCGGCGGGTGCCCGCCGCTCGCGCTGCGTCGAGCAGGTGGAGGGTCCCGACGGCGTTGGCCTCGAAGGTGGCGCGTGGGTTCTTCCACGACGCGCCGACGTCGGCCCAGCCCGCCAGGTGGTACACGATCTCGGGACGCACCGCCTCGAGGGCGGTCGCCACCGCGCCGGGGTCGAGGATGTCGACCCCGTCGCTGCGGTCGAGGCCGCTGACCGCGTCGCCGGCAGCTTCGCAGTGCTCGACGAGGTGGCGGCCGGCGAACCCGGAGGAGCCGGTGACCAGCGCCCTCATCGAGGGTCGATGGCAGATGGACGGGATGTCGTGGCGTGTGCAGGCACGGAGCCGAGTGTAGGCAGGGTCATCGGTCCGCTTCGGCGAGGTGGCGGTACAGGTTCGCCATGCCCTCGGCGCACGCCTGCCACGAGTAGCGCGCCGCACGCCGTCGCCCGCGTCCGACGAGCCCGTCGCGGGTGGGGCCGTGGTCGACCAGTTCGGAGATGGCACCGGCGAGCGCAGCGGCGTCGCCGGTGTCGACGAGTCGTGCCGCGTCGCCGAGCACCTCGGGCAGCGCACCCACCCCGGTGGCCACCACCGGCGTCCCCACCGACATGGCCTCCAGCGGCGGCAAGCCGAAGCCCTCGTAGCGCGACGGGTAGGCCAGCACCCGTGCACCCCGAAGCAGCGCCGAGCGGTCGGAGTCGCTGACCCACCCGAGGCGCACGACCCGGTCGCGGTGAGGTGATCGTTCGATCCGATCGGTGAGCTCGTCGGCACCCCATCCGTGGGGACCGGCGACGACCAGCCTGATCTCGGGATCTTCGGCGGCGATGAGGTCGAAGGCATCGACGAGCAGCGGCAGGTCCTTGCGGGGCTCGACGGTGCCCAGGGCCAGCACGTAGCGCTCACCTCCGGCGAGGTCGCGTCCCCGTGCGGGATCGGCCTCGGCCAGTGCGCTCACCCCCAGCGGGATCACCACCACCCGCTCGGAGTCGACCCGGTACCGGTCGCGGATCTCGCCGGCCACGAACTCGGACTCGGTGTGCACCCACGCACCGCGACCCAGCGCCCGGGCGATGAGTCCCGGGTACTGGAGGGTGTCGGGCGTGGACATCTCGGGGTGGTGGTGGAAGGTGAGATCGTGGATGGTGACCAAACTCGGGGCGTGGCGCGTCGGAGGGACCACGTAGTTGGGGCCGTGCACGAGGTCGATCTCGCCGGTCCACCACTCGATCGGCGGCCGGTCGAACCGGCGCCACAGCTCGCGCAACGGTCGCGCGGCCTGGGGGCGGCTGCTCACCTGCACCCCTGGGGGTACGACCTCGCCCAGCCGGCCCCGACCCCGCCACGAGGTGGCGTAGGCGAGCGCGTCCACCCCGCATCCGGGGAGGTGGGACAGCAGCTCGAAGGTGAACACCCCGACCCCGGTGCGGGGACCGAGCAGTGCGGTGGCATCGATTGCCACCCGTGGGCGTGCGATCACTCCTCGGACGAGTCGGTGTCGGCGGCGGGCGGCCTGACCACCTCGTCGAGCTTGGCCGTGAGGTCGCGGCGCAGCGCCTGCAGGCGATTGAGACCGAGGATCCCCAAGCCGACGCCGACCGCAGCCGCGTCGCGGGCGGTGGCGGCGACCTGCTCGGCGATCTGGTCCCAGCTCGCGGGGGGTTCGGGGGATCCCATCGCCCTCACGGTATCGCTCGGGCGTCCCACCGGGGAGCCGCATGTTACGGATGGATGACGAAGTGAGGGGACCAGCGCGCGGTAGTCTCCCGCGATCGTGAGCGCTCCGGAGCAATCCCAGGAACCTGCCCTCGGCGCGCCCCCTGAGCCGGTCGCCGCACCGTTGGTGACCCTCGTGATGGTCGCCCACCAACCAGGACCCTGGTTCGAGGAGGCGCTCACTGCGGTGGGTGCTCAGGACTACCCCTCGCTCGAGGTCGTGGTGGTCGACGCGGCAAGCCTGGTTCCGGTGGCCGACCGCGTCGCCGAGGTCCTTCCCGATGCCCGGACCATCCGCCTCGAGGCCAATCGCGGCTTCGGGCGGGCCGTCAACGCCGTCCTTCCCCGCCTCGGCGATCCGGCCTTCCTGGTGCTCGCCCACGACGACGTCGCCCCCGCGCCCGGCGCCGTGCGCTCGATGGTCGAGGAAGCCTTCCGATCCAACGCCGCCATCGTGGGGCCCAAAGTGGTCCGCTGGGACGACGACCGGCGCATGCTGTCGGCGGGGGAGGGGTCCGACAAGTTCGGCTTCCCCGTCCCCCTCGTCGAGCGCAACGAGCTCGACCAGGAACAGCACGACGCCGTGCGCGACGTGTTCACCGTTCCCGACGCGTTCACTCTGGTGCGCGCCGATCTGCTGCGGGCGCTCGACGGCTTCGACCCCGACACCAGCTTCTTCGGCGACGACCTCGACCTGTGCTGGCGCGCCCACACCGCCGGGGCCCGGGTCATGGTCGCCCCCAACGCCCGGGTGCGGCACCTCGAGGCGCTCGGCGAGCGGCGCGTCGTCGACGACCGTCGCCGGCTGCAGTTCCGCCACCGTATGCGGGCCATGCTCTCGTCGTACCGGCTCCTGAGCTTGGCGGTGGTGCTTCCCCAGCTGCTGGTGGTCCACGCCGTCGAAGCGGTCTTCGCGCTGGTCACCGGGCGCCCCGGCCAGGCGCGCGACGTCATCACCGCGTGGACCTGGAACCTCCGCCGCCTCGGCTCGCTGCGTCACCGGCGCCGGTCGATCGCCGCGACCCGGCTCGTCCCCGACGGCGAGGTCCGGTCGTTGCAGGTGCGCGGCAGTGCCCGGGTGGCCGCGTTCCTGCGGGGCCAGCTCGCTACCGATCAGGACACCTTCGGATCGGCCGCCACCCTCGGCAAGCGCCTCATCGAGGGCGTCACCGGCCCCGGCCGCCGAGACGCCGCGCTCGCCTGGCTGCTGGTGGCGGTCATCCTCCTCATCGGCTCCCGTCACCTGTTGACCAGGCCCATCCCCGCGATCGGCGAGTTCGTGCCACTTCCCGAACAGCTCGGCCCGCTGTGGTCCGAGTGGTTCTCGAGCTGGCGACGAGGCGGCATCGGCTACGAGGGGTTCGCCCCCGCTGCCAGCCTGGTGGTCACCGTCGCCGGCGGCGTGTTCCTCGGCGCCACGGGTCTGTTGCGCACGGTGCTCATCCTCGGCATGTATCCCCTCGCGCTCGTCGGTGTCTGGCGCCTGGTCGCTCCCCTCGCCTCCCATCGCGCCAGTGCCGGTGCCCTCGTCGCCTACGCGGCGGTGCCGCTGGGATACGACGCGCTCGCCACCGGGTCCTGGCGGGGGTTGGTCGCCTACGCGGTCGCGCCCTGGGTGCTGGCGCGGCTCCTGCGGTCCTCGGGTGCGGCGCCGTTCGGCGCCGCCGATGACGACCCCGGCCGCCGGGTCGGACCCCGCCACGACGTGCCCCCCTTGTGGCGCCAGGCGGTGGCGTTGGGTCTGGTGGTGGCGCTCGCCGCCCTGCTCGATCCGCTCTTTCTGCTGATGCCGCTCGCCGTGGTGGTGGGCATGGTGCCCGGGTCGTTGCTGATCGGCACCGTGCGCGGGCTGGGCCGCATGGTGGTGGTGGGCGTCGGTGCCGCGGTCGTGGGTGGGGTCTTGCACGTCCCCTGGCTGTTCGACCTGCTCAGCCCCGACCCATCGTGGAGCACCCTGACCGCCAGCCGGTCGGCCGAGGTGGCCACCGCGCTGCCGCTCACCCACATCCTGCGCTTCGACACCGGGCCCATCGGCTCGTCGCTGCTCAACGCCGCGGTGCTGGTCGCGGCCGCGTTCGCCCTGCTGGTCGGGCGGCGGTGGCGGCTGGTCTGGGCGGCCCGGGCGTGGTCGCTGGCGCTGTCGTGCTGGGCGCTGGTCTGGGTCGCCTCCATGGGATGGGTACCGGGCCCTCTGCCTCCCGTCGATGCCATCCTCGCTCCCGCCGCCGCGGCAATGGCTCTTTCGGCTGGGCTGGGAGTGTCCGCGTTCGGGTTCGATGTCCGGAGCAGCGTGTTCGGGTGGCGCCAGCTGGCCGGTGTGGTCGCGGTGGGCGCGCTCGTCCTGGCCCTGCTCCCGGTGGTGGCGGCGTCGGTGGGAGGCCGCTGGATGGTGCCCCGCGGATCGCACCACGAGGCGCTGGCCTTCCTCGACGACGAGGTCGAGCAGGATCCGTTCCGCGTCGTGTGGTTCGGTGCCCCCGAGGTGCTGCCCCTCGGGTCCTGGCCCATCGACGGCTTGACCTCCTACGCCACCACGATCTCGGGCACGCCCACCCTGGCCGATCTGTGGCCCGGTCCGCCCGAACCCGCCACCTCACCGTTGCGTGGCTCGCTCGACTTCGTGCTCACCCAGCGGACCGACCGCCTGGGACGGCTCCTCGCGCCGATGGGCGTGCGCTACCTCGTCCTGGTCGACCAGGGCGCGCCGGTGCCCTTCGGTGGGGTGTCACACCCCAACCCCCAACTGCTCCACGACGTGCTCGCCGAGCAGCTCGACCTCGTCGAGATCGACGTCAACCCCGCACTCACCGTGTACCGAAACGCAGCCTGGGCGCCGACGGTCTCCGCGCTGGAGGCCGAGACCATCGCCGTCTCCGACGTTCCGGCGATCCCCGACGGCGCTCGCGAGGCCGCGACCCTCGAGCTCGGTGGCCTCTCCCGGCCCTTCGATCAACTCGGGCGCACCTCCTTCTCCGATCGGGTCACAGGACCGGCACAGGTGCTGGTCGGCTCCACCCCGCGATCGGGCTGGCGCGCCGATCTCGACGGCACCACGCTCGGGTCCCAGCCCGGGCTCGGGTGGGCGACGACGTTCCCGGTCGAGGACTCGGGCACCGTGTCGGTGACCTGGACGACACCAGTCGGCCACCGCCTCGTACTGCTCGCTCAGCTGGCGGTGCTCGCCCTGATCACGCTGGTCATGTACCGGACCCGTGCCGAGCGCAGGATCGCCCGCCGCCACCGGCGCGCCATCTCCTCGCCGATCGATGAGGCGGCGAGCCGATGACCCGCGCCCGTGTCCCGTTCATCGTGGTGGTGGTCGGACTCCTGGCCGCGGCCCTCGTGGCCGAGCGCGACCGCGACCCCACGTCGTCCGCGCCGGACGACCTCGGTGTGTCCCGGGTCGAGCCGATGGTCGCGTCGGCCGACGTGTTGGGGTCGACCTGGTACTGCCCGGCGGGTTCGGCCGGCGAGGAGGGACCGGCCGATCACACCGTCATCATCGCCAATCCCACCGATCGAGACCGTCGTGCCCGTCTCACCGCCTTCCCGGGCCAGGCCGATCCCGTCGACGCCGAGGTCGAGGTCGAGGCGAACAGCCTCGAGCGGGTGCAGGTCGCCGAACTGGCGACGGGGCCCGCGGTGGCGGTCATGGTCGAGCTCGACGGCGGTGAGCTGGCGGTCTCCCATGAGCTGGTCGGACCGACCGGAGCCGACAGCGGGCCGTGCGCGTCCACCTCGTCGGACACCTGGCACTTCGCGTGGGGCGACACCTCCGCCGACGCTCGTTCGCTGTTCGCGCTCTTCAACCCCTATCCCGGCGACGCCGTGGTCGACTTCCGCTTCCTCACCGTCGACGGGCCGAGGGAGCCCCAGGCGCTCACCGGAGTGGTGGTGCCCGGACGTAGCGTCGTCGTGGTCGACGCCGGAGCCGAGGTCGCACGTCGCGACCAGGTGTCGGCCACCGCCACCGCCCGTTCCGGTCGGGTGATCATCGAACGTCTCCAGACCTTCGACGACACCGAGGAGAGGCTCGAAGGCGCCGACCCCCGGAGGGCGGTCACCACCGATCTCGGCGTACCCGAATTGATGCCGCTCTGGGTGTACCCGTCGGTTCGACTCGTCGAGGGCCTGAACGAGCGGGTGGTGGTGTACAACCCCGGTCCCGCCACGGCCGAGGTCGATGTCGAGGTGCTTCTCAGCGACCGTGAGCTGGGTGGTGTGGAGCCGTTCGAGCTGACGGTGGCCCCCAACCGCTACGAGGTGGTCGACCTCACCGAACAGCCCCGACTGGTCGACCGGTTCGTCGATGGCGCGATCACCGCGACGGTGGTCGTCCGCTCGCTCAACGACGTCGCGGTGGTGGCCGAGCGGGTCACCACCGTCGCCAGCTCGGCGGAAGGCCCCGGGATCACCGCCTCGTCCGGCTCCGCGCTCGTCGGTCGCCGGTTGCTGCTCATCGACCCGCGGACCCGAGGGACCGACGCGGCGGCGCTCACCTTGATCAACCTCGACCCGGACCGTCTCGTCTCCGGGTCCATCTCGATCCGTTCCCGCGGCACCCAGCGTCCCCTCGAGGGGTTCGAGGAGTTCGAGATCGGGCCCTCGGGTCGCATGACCATCGACGATCTGGTCGATCGGGTCAGCGGGGCCGGCACCTCCATGCTGGTGATCGAGTCGAGCCACCCCCTCGCCGCCGGGATCGCGTCCCGTGTACACGATCCGTTGGACCGGTTGGCGCAGGTGGCCATCCCCTCCGCCGGCGACGCCGAGCTCCCGCCGGGGATGGACTTCGGGGGCTGAGGCCGGGCTCCGGTCTGACTCCTGGACGCGGTTCGGGCACACTCGATGCCATGGAGCAGTTCTTCATCGCCGCGGTGTTGATCGCGGTCGCCGGGGGTATCGCCTACGCCGTCCAGCGGCGCCAGCCCGATGCCCCGACCCAACCGCGCACCTACCGGGTGCCCAGCCAGCTCGACCGTGACGACTTCGACCGGCCCGACACGCCGTGGTTGGTCGCGGTCTTCACCTCGGCGACGTGCGCGTCGTGCGCGGGCACCTGGCAGAAGGTGCAGGTGCTGGCGAGCGACGAGGTGGTCGTGCAGGAGGTCGAGGTCAGTGCCGACCGTGAGCTGCACCAGCGCTACCGCATCGACGGGGTGCCGCTCGTGGTGATCGCCGACGCCGGCGGTGTGGTCCGGGCGTCGTTCGTCGGCCCGGCCACCGCCACCGACCTGTGGGCCACCGTCGCCGAGCTGCGCGAGCCCGGTTCGGTGCCGGGCGGCTGCGACCACGGTCAGACGCCGCAGGACCCTGGCGGCGCCCAGCCGACTCCCGATCAGGGACGGGACTCGGCCTGAGCGACCTCGTCGGCCACGTCGGTGTCGTCGCCGGCGTCGTCGTCTGCGATGGCGTCCGGGGTGTCGTCGTCACCGCCACCGTTGGCGCGACTGCGCTCCACCACGTCGCGTGCCTCGGCCGAGCGGCTGGTGCCGTCGTCGGCGATCTCGCCGCGACCGACCTTGATGAGCCGGATGACCTCGTCGCCGTCGATGGTCTCGTGCTCGATCAACGCCTTGGCCACCAGGTCGAGCCCTGCCCGGTTCTCGCGCAGGATCTCGCGGCACCGGTTCTCCTGCTCGCGCAGGATGCGTTCGACCTCTTCGTCGATCACCCGGGCGGTGTCGTCGGAGTAGTCGCGGGTGTGCATGAGGTCCTCGCCGAGGAAGACCTCGCCCTGTGAGCCCCACGCCATGGGGCCGACCCGTTCGCTCATGCCCCATTCGCGCACCATCTTGCGGGCCAGCTCGGTGGAGCCGACCAGATCGTTGTTGGCGCCGGTGGAGGCGATGCCGTAGACGAGCTCCTCGGCGACCCGGCCACCCATCCGCACCACCAACGACTCCTCGATGTAGTCCTGACGGTAGAGGTGACGCTCGGCCTCGGGAAGCTGCTGGGTGACCCCCAGCGCCGCCCCGGTGGGGATGATCGACACCTTGTGGACCGGATCGGCGTGGGGAAGCACCGCGGCGCAGACGGCGTGACCGCCCTCGTGGTAGGAGATCGCCTCCTTCTCCTGGTCGGACAGCGCGAGGGTGTCGCGCTTCTGGCCCATCAGGATGCGGTCGCGGGCGGCGTCGAAGTGGTCCTTGTGGATGGCGTCCTCGCCGGAGCGCACGGCGAACAACGCCGCCTCGTTGACCAGGTTGGCGAGGTCGGCGCCGCTCATGCCCGGCGTGCCTCGGGCGATGACCTCGAGGTCGACGTCGGGGCCCATCCGCTTGTGTCGGACGTGGACCCCGAGGATGGCGATGCGGTCCTCGAGGCTCGGCAGCGGAACGACCACCTGCCGGTCGAACCGGCCGGGGCGCAGCAAGGCGGGGTCGAGGATGTCGGGCCGGTTCGTGGCGGCCATCATGACGATGCCCTCGGAGGGCTCGAAGCCGTCCATCTCGGCCAGCATCTGGTTGAGCGTCTGCTCCCGCTCGTCGTGGCCACCGCCGAGGCCGGCGCCGCGCTTGCGTCCGATGGAGTCGAGCTCGTCGATGAAGATGATCGCCCGCCCCATCTTGCGTGCCGAGTCGAACAGGTCGCGCACCCGGCTGGCGCCGACACCGACGAACATCTCCATGAAGTCCGAACCGGTGACCGACAGGAACGGAACCCCGGCCTCGCCGGCGACGGCCCGGGCGATGAGGGTCTTGCCGGTTCCGGGGGGACCGACGAGGAGGATGCCCTTGGGGATGCGGGCGCCGATCTCGCCGAACTTCTGGGGGGTCTTCAAGAAGTCGATGACCTCGGTGACCTCCTGCTTGACGCCCTCGTAGCCGGCGACGTCGGCGAACTTGGTGCCCGGCCGCTCGGTGTCGTAGGTCTTGGCCTTCGAACGGCCGACCGACATCACCCCACCCATTTGGCCCTGGGCCCGGCGCAGCATCCAGACCCAGAACAACACGATGAGCCCGAAGAAGAACACATAGGGCAGGAACTGCCACAGCGGGTTCGGTTCGGGGGTGTCGAAGTTGAGCTCGGTGTTGGCCTGGATGAGCTCGCGGTCCTCGTCCGACAGCGGCATGGGGCCGGTGCTGCGGAACTCGCCGCGCTCCTCGTCCACGTATTCGCCGGTGATGTCGCCGTTGTTGTTGTTGTACTCGACGGTGGCGATCTCGCCGTCTTCGACCTGCTCACGGAACTCGTGGAACTCGATGTGCTCGGAGTCGTCGCTGGGAGCGAGCATCGGGAAGACCAGCACCGCCACCAGCGCGCCGATGAGGACCCAGATGGTCCAGCGCGGCATGCGGCTCTGACTCTTTCCCTGGCTGTCGGAGGACTGGTTGCTGTTCGACCAGCGGCCCCATCCCCCCTTGCCTCCCTGGCGCCCGCCGGGGGTCGGGCGGCGCGGTGGTGGAGGTGGCGGCGGTGGCGGCGGCGCCTGGGGGCTCGGGCTCATGCACTCATGTTAGGAGGTCAATCCGTCGATCCGGGGTCCGCGACTGGAACGGTGTCGTGACATCCCACCCCGACCGTGCCGGTCGGGCTAGGTTCCGCACCATGTTTCGCTCGTGTGCCCGACCCACGTGCGCCGCGCCCGCTGCGGCAACCCTCGCCTACGACTACACCGGACAAGCCGTGTGGGTCGATCCGCTGGCCCCCGAGCCGCACCCGATGACCCACGACCTCTGTGGCCGTCACGCCGATGCGCTGTCGGTGCCGCGGGGCTGGATGCTCCACGATCGGCGCGCCGACGCGATCGTGGTGCGGGTGCCGGTGGCCAGGGCGAGCTGACCGCGCGCTCGATTCGCCGCAGCGGCGCCTAGCCTGGCCCAGTGGGCCAGCACCCTCCACCTCCGCCACCTCCGCCGCCACCACCTCCACCGTCGCGGTCGTCGTCGCCGCCACCACCGTCGCCCGACCAGTTGCCGCCGCCTCCGGCGGGGGATCAGCACCGTCCGCCGCCCGATGGCTCGTCGACCCGTGGCTGGTTCGCCCCGCTGGGCCACGACCGCCACGAACTGGTGACCCGCCCGGTCCGGTGGGGGATCGGCGATGCCCTGCTGGGGCTCCTGATCGCCCAGATCGCCACCATCGCCGGCGGGGCCGTTGTGCTCATCTCCCTCGGCTACGTCCGCGACGGCGAGCTCCAGCTCGACGAGGTCTCGCTCGGGTTGCTCACCGTGCTGCAGGCGTTCCTCTGGCTGGGATATGGCGGCTGGACGCTGCTGGTCTCGAGGACCAAGGGCAACGGCGTCGTCGCCGACTACGGGTGGAGGTTCCGGCTCCCCGACCTCTACCAGGGCCTGCTCGTGGGTGTCGGCACCCAACTCCTCGCGGTGCCGGCCATCTACTTGTTCCTCTTCCTCTTCATCGGCGAGCAGGACGTCTCCGAAGCGGCCAGGGGACTGACCGACATGGCGACCTCACCGCTCGATGTCGTGCTCCTCGTGCTGATCGTCGCGGTGGGCGCCCCGGTCGTCGAAGAGCTGTTCTTCCGTGGGCTGCTGCTGCGCAGCGTCCAGCGACGGTTCGGCGACTGGCCGGCGCTCATCGTCTCCACCGTGGTGTTCGCCGGGGTGCACTTCCAGCTCCTGCAGTTCCCGGCCCTGGCCATGTTCGGGCTGCTCGCCGGATGGCTCACGCTGCGGTCAGGCCGGCTCGGCCCGGCGATCTGGGCGCATGTGGGGTTCAACGCCACCACCGTCGCGATCCTGCTGATCACGTCCTGAACGCCATAGGCTGCAGGGAGCACGCGAAGCGCGGCTTCGGGTGCGAGCGTCGTCGCTCGGGCGAGCGCGACGGGGCGATGCGATGGAGGAGACCAACATGTCCACCCGCTGTGCCCGTTGCGGCGGGCCGATCATCGAGATCGACCTGTCCAGCGACGGCACCGACCTCACGATGCGCTCCTGCTCGACCTGCGACACCCGCGAGTGGGCCAACGACGGTGAACCCGTGGCCCTCGACGAGGCCCTGGGCGAGCTGTCCGCGACCAGCGCCGAACGCCGTCATCGCCGTTCGCGCTGACCGGCCGCGAGCACCGACTCCCGCCCGGTGGTTCCAGGTGCCACGATGTGCGGCGCATGTCGTCGCCCCCTGCTGAGCGCCACGAACCGTCATCCGAGGCCGACGGGCCGCCTTCCGAGGCGGCCGACGACGCGCGTCCCGGCGCGGCAGCCGCGCTGAACCGTCGGGTCGACCGGCTGGTCGAGCGCCTGGGCCAGGTCCAGGTGAGCACCTGGGTCACGTGGTTGATCGTGGGCGGATCGGTCGTCTTCACCATCCTGCAGCTCCAACCCCGGCTGATCGTCGCCGACACCACACCGGCGGGTGGCGACATGGGCGCGCACGTGTGGGCTCCGGCGTACCTGCGGGACCACCTGTTGCCCGACCTGCGCCTCACCGGCTGGTCGCCCGACTGGTACGCGGGACTGCCGGTGCTGCAGTTCTACATGGTGCCACCGATGCTGGCCATCGTCGCGCTCGACGTCGTCCTGCCCTACGGGGTCGCGTTCAAGCTGGTGGCGGTCTCGGGTGTGGTCACCCTGCCGGTCGCGGTGTGGCTCTTCGGGCGCCTCGCCGGTCTCGCCCACCCGGCACCCGCCCTCCTCGCCGTCGGTTCGGTGGGCTTCCTGTTCGACCGCACCTACAGCATCCTCGGCGGCAACATCCCGTCGACCCTGGCCGGCGAGTTCGCGTTCTCCATCAGCCTCACCCTGGCCGTGGTCTACCTGGCGCTGGTCGCCAACGGCCTGCAGACCGGGCGCTACCGGGCACTGGCGGCGGTCGTGATCGCCTTCGTCGCGCTCACCCACGTGATACCGCTGTTCTTCGCCATCGTCGGCACCTTCGTGCTGCTCGCCCTGTATCCCTCCAAGCCCGGACTCGGGTGGATCGCGACGAGCGCCCCGGTGGGCGCGCTGTTGGCCATGTGGTGGCTGCTGCCGTTCTGGGGGCAGCGCAGGTTCATGAACGACATGGGGTGGGAGAAGAAGTTTCCGCCGACCGATGCGGGGGTGATGGAGGAGATCGGGTTCTGGCTGACCCGCGTGTTCCCCCAGGAGGCCAGATGGGTGGCCTATGTCGCCATCATCGGGGTGGTCGCCGCGCTCGTCCGGCGCTCGGCGCCGGCCATGTTCCTCATCGCCATGGCGCTGATCGGCAGCGTCGGCTTCGTCGTCGCTCCCCAAGGTCGGCTCTGGAACGAGCGCCTCCTGCCGTTCGTGCACCTGTGCACCTATCTGCTGGCTGCGTTCGGCGCCGCCGAGCTGGTGCGGTGGGTGGCCGAGTCCACCCGGAACGAGCTGCGCGCCTGGGTGTCGGCCGGGGGAGCCGTGCTGGCGGCCGCGGTCGGCATCGCCATGGTCGCCTTCCCCCTGCACGCGCTGCCCTTCGGCCAGGAGCGCGACGGCATCTACCGGTGGCCGGTCCCGCCCGTGGTCGGCACCGCCTGGCCCTTCGCGTTCGAGACCACCGACAGCAGCTACATCCCCAGCTGGGCGCGGTGGAACTTCAGGGGCTACGAGCGCAAGGACGCGTGGCCCGAGTACCGGGACATGGTGCTCACCATGGCCAACATCGGCGAACGCCGCGGCTGTGGTCGCGCCCTGTGGGAGTACAACCGCAGCGAGCTCGACCGCTACGGCACGCCCATGGCACCCATGCTGTTGCCGATGTGGACCGACGGGTGCATCGCCTCGATGGAGGGCCTCTACTTCGAGTCGTCGATGACCACGCCCTATCACTTCCTCGCCCAGTCGTCGCTGTCCGAATCGCCCTCGCGCGCCCAACGCGGTATGCCCTATCGCGACTTCGACATCGAGCTCGGTGCCCAGCAGCTCCAGCTCATGGGCGTCCGCTACTACATGGCGCTGTCCGATCTCGCCACCAACGCCGCCCAGGGGCACCCCGATCTCACCGAGATCGCCCGCAGCGGCCCGTGGGTGGTCTTCGAGGTCGACGGGGCCCCGCTGGTCGAGCCGCTCGAGCACGAGCCGGTCGTGCTCGACGACGTGGGCGACGCCGGCCACGAGTGGCTGCCACCCACCGCCGACTGGTTCCAGACCCCCAGCCGGTGGGAGGTGCTGTTGGCGTCGGACGGGCCCGAGAGCTGGCAGCGCAGTGACACCCCCGACCAGGCAGTCCGTCGTCCGCTGCCCGCGGTCGACGTCAGCGAGATCGAGTCGGGCGACGACTGGGTGCGCTTCGAGGTGTCCGAACCCGGCACGCCGGTGCTGGTCAAGGTGTCGTACTTCCCCAACTGGCGGGCCACCGGTGCCGAGGGCCCATGGCGGGTCAGCCCCAACCTCATGGTGGTGATCCCCACCGACACCACCGTCGAGTTGAACTACGGGCGCAGCATGGTCGAGATCGCCGGGTGGGGTCTCACCGGAGTCGGGATCGTGCTCGTTGTGCTGCTCGCCCGCGCCGCGCCGCTGACCATGCCAATCTGGACCCGTGAGGAGCCAGAACGTGATGAGGACCAGGACGAGGGCGAGGAAGAAGGCGAGGACGAGGAAGAAGGCGAGGACGAGGACGGGTCCGAATCACTGGTCGATCCGGTGAGTCCACGAGCGTGAACCGGCGATCACGACCCTGCTCGCGCGGGGTGCCGAGCCGCCGACCGCCACCGGCGGGCGACATCCGACTCAGCGTCGTCGTGCCCGCCTACGACGAGGGCGATGTGATCGCGGTGACCGTGACCGAGATCCTGGCGGTGCTCGGAGACCTCGATGGCGGCATGGAGCTGGTGGTCGTCGACGACGGGTCGACCGACCGCACCGGCGCTGCCGCCGCCGAGGCGGGCGCCCACCAGGTGATCACCCTCGATCACAACTCGGGCAAGGGGGCTGCGGTCCGCGCCGGTGCACTGGCGGCCAAGGGGCGCACCGTGGTGTTCACCGATGCCGACCTCGCGTACGCGCCCGATCAGGTCCTGCCGTTGCTCGCCGAGGTCGAGGCGGGATGGGACATGGTCGTCGGCAGCCGCCACATCCCCGGATCCACCGCCGAGGTTCCGGCCTCCTGGCTGCGGCGCGTCGGCGGTCGGGCCATCAACCTGTTGGTCCGCCTCGTCCTCGCCGGCGATCACGCCGACACCCAGTGCGGCCTCAAGGCCTTCCGCCGCGACGTCGCCGCCTTGTTGTTCGGCGACGCACGCGTCGACGGGTTCGCCTTCGACGTCGAGCTCTTCGCCCTGGCCGAGCGTCACCGCTTGTCGCTGCTCGAATCTCCGGTGCGGGTCGTGAACTCGACGGGATCGAGCGTGCGGCTCACCCGCGACACCGCGGTGCTGGTGCTCGACCTGTTGCGGATCTCGTGGAGGCTGCGCCGCGGTGGGTACTCCGAGTTCGACCCCGCCGCCCTGCCCGCCGGGGTGGTCCCCGACGACACCTAGCGCTTAGGTTTGGCCCATGGCGTCCCCCCAGCAGTCCGTGCTCGACCAGATCGTCAAGGCCTACGACATCCGGGGCGTCTACCCCGACCAGCTCGACGCCGACATCGCTCATCGGATCGGCACGGCCTTCGCCCGCTTCGTCGCCGACGGACCGACGCCGCGCGACCGGGTGCTGGTCGCCCGCGACATGCGGCCGTCGGGACCGGAGCTGGTGGCCGCCTTCTCCGAGGGCGTGCTCGAGCAGGGACTCGACGTGGTCGACATCGGCCTGGCGTCGACCGACATGATCTACTTCGCGGCCGGGTCGCTCGATGCACCCGGCGCGGTGTTCACCGCGTCGCACAACCCGGCCCGCTACAACGGCATCAAGCTGTGCCTCGCCGGAGCGGCGCCGGTCGGCCAGGAGTCGGGACTGGCCGACATCAAGGCCACCGCCGCCGACCCGCCCCCGCCGGCCGCCACGCATGGCACCCGTACCGAGCTGGACCTCATGGCCGAGTTCGTCGCCCACGCCCACTCCTTCATCGACACCGCGGCGCTGCAGCCGTTGAAGGTGGTGGCCGACACCGCCAACGGCATGGGGGGACTGGTCGTGCCCGAGGTGTTCGCCGGATTGCCGATCGACCTCGAGGTCATGTATCCCGAGCTCGACGGCACGTTCCCCAACCACCCCGCCGACCCGATCCAGATCGAGAACCTGGCCGACCTGCGGGCCCGCGTCCTCGAGGTGGGGGCCGACGTCGGTCTCGCCTTCGATGGCGACGCCGACCGGGTGTTCCTCGTCGACGAGCGGGGGGAGCCGGTCTCGGGCTCGCTCACGACCGCCCTGATCTCGATCGGAGTGCTCGAGAAGTACCCCGGCTCGAAGATCATCCACAACCTGATCTGCTCGAAGGCGGTGCCCGAGGTGGTGCGCGAGCACGGTGGCGAACCGGTGCGGTCCCGGGTCGGGCACTCGTTCATCAAGTCCCTCATGGCCGAGACCGGCGCCGCCTTCGGCGGAGAGCACTCGGCGCACTACTACTTTCGCGACAACTGGCGGGCCGACTCGGGGCTCATCGCCAGCCTGGTCGTGCTCGAGCAGCTCGGTCAGGCCGGCACCACCCTCTCGGAGCTGCTCGCTCCGCTCGACCGCTACGCCGCGTCGGGCGAGATCAACACCGAGGTCGACGACCCCCACGCCGTCATCGAGCAGGTGGCCGCCGCCTACACCGATCATCCCCAGGACCGCCTCGACGGGCTCACCGTCGACCTGGGCGACTGGTGGTTCAACCTCCGGCCCTCCAACACCGAACCGCTGCTGCGCCTCAACCTCGAAGCAGCCACACGTGCCGAGTGCGACACTCATGTGGCCGAGGTCCGCTCACTGCTCACCGCCTCCTAGCACCGCGAAAGGTCAACCCATGGCGCTCGACCCCAAGCTGCTCGAGATCCTCGCCTGCCCAGAGGACAAGGGCCCACTGCTCTACTTCGCCGACGAGGACGCCCTCTACAACCCTCGTCTGCGTCGGCGCTACGCCATCCGCGACGACATCCCGATCATGCTGGTCGACGAGGCCGAGGGGGTCGACGACGCCGAGCACGACCGACTGGTGGCCAAGGCGGAGTCCGATGGCATCGCCCCCACCTTCGAGCCGGCCGGCTCCGACGGGTGAGGCGGCCATGACCATCGACGCACCGGACTCGACGGGGCTGCGCGACGCCCTGCTGGGCCGTCCCGAACGCATCGCGCGCATGCTCGACACCGCCGGGCCCGTCGACGGGCTGCCGCGTCACGAGCAGGTGTCCAACGTCGTGGTGATCGGCATGGGCGAGGCTGCGCTGGCCGGCGACCTGCTCGAGGCGGTGGCCGGCCCGTTCATGGCGGTGCCGCTGGTCGTGCACCGCGGCTACGAGCTGCCGTCGTTCGTCGCCCCCGACAGCCTGGTCATCGCCATGTCGGTGTCGGGCGCCACCGACGAGACGGTGGAGGCCACCGAGGCGGCCTATGAGACCGGCGCATCGCTCGTGTCGGTCACCAGGTCCGACGGCTATCTCGCCGAGCTCACCAGCGCCTGGCAGACCCCGGTGATCGAGTTGCCCGACGACGTCGGACCTCGGCTCGAGTTCGTCCCGCTGGCCGTCGCCGGGCTCATCGCCCTCGAACAGGTGGGCTTCTTCCCCGGTGGCCGCGAATGGCTCGACCGGGCCGTCGCCCAACTCGCCCGGCGGCGCGACCAGCTCGTGTCGGTCGACGATGTGGCCGCACGGGTGGCCCGCACCATCGACCGCACCCTGCCGGTCGTCTACGGCGCCGGACCCATCGGGCGGGTGGCCGCGATGCGCTGGAAGCAGCAGTTCAACCTCACCGCCAAGGTGGCGGCGTTCGCCAACTTCGTGCCCGAGCTGTGCCACAACGAGGTCGCCGGATGGGGCCAGCACGGCGACCTGACCCGCCAGGTCTTCACCCAGCTCGACCTGCGTCACGACCACGAGCACCCCAACGACACCGAGCGCCTCGATCGGGTCGACGACCTCATGCTCGAGGTCGTGGCCGACCAGGTCAGGGTCGAGGCCGAGGGCGACGGGGCGCTGGCCCAGCTCCTCGACCTGGTGCTCATCGGCGACCTGGCCGCGGTCGAGATCGCGCGGCGAGAAGGGATCGACCCCGGTCCGGCCCCCGCGGTCGAAGCGGTTCGGATCACCGCAGGGTAGCTACACTGTCGGCTGGCCTTCCGGGGCTGGGCTGTGCAGAGTGGGTCAGTGGGCCCCAGCCTGGCCCGGAACGTGCTGTTCGCCGCGCTTGTCGCGCGGTCCCCCGACCCCGTCCAACGGAGCCCACCACACATGACCCTCACCGAACTGTCCGTCGACCGCGCCGGCGCACTCGACTACAAGGTCGCCGACCTCTCCCTCGCCGAGTTCGGCCGCAAGGAGATCCGTCTCGCCGAGCACGAGATGCCCGGTCTCATGGCCACCCGCGCCGAGTTCTACGACGACCAGCCCCTCGCGGGTGCCCGCATCGCCGGGTCGTTGCACATGACGGTGCAGACAGCCGTGCTCATCGAGACCCTCACCGCCCTGGGCGCCGAGGTCCGCTGGGCGTCGTGCAACATCTTCTCCACCCAGGACCACGCCGCCGCGGCAGCAGTGGTCGGTCTCGACGGCACCCCCGACTCGCCGAAGGGCGTCCCGGTCTTCGCGTGGAAGGGCGAGACCCTCGACGAGTACTGGTGGTGCACCGAGCAGATCCTGCGCTGGCCCGACGGCGGTGGCCCCAACATGATCCTCGACGACGGCGGTGACGCCACGCTGCTGGTCCACAAGGGCGTCGAGTTCGAGAAGGCGGGTGCGGTGCCCTCGCCCGACACCGCCGACTCCGAGGAGTTCGAGGTCGTGCTTCGACTGCTCGGCCGTCTGCTCGAGGAGGACTCCCAGCTGTGGCACCGCACCGCCGAGGCCATCAAGGGCGTCACCGAGGAGACCACCACCGGCGTGCACCGCCTCTACCAGATGATGGAGGGCGGCAAGCTGCTGTTCCCCGCCATCAACGTCAACGACTCGGTCACCAAGTCCAAGTTCGACAACCTCTACGGGTGCCGTCACTCGCTGGTCGACGGCATCAACCGCGCCACCGACGTCATGATCGGCGGCAAGATCGCGGTGGTGTGCGGCTACGGCGACGTCGGCAAGGGTTGCGCCCAGTCGCTCCGCGGTCAGGGCGCGAGGGTCATCGTCACCGAGATCGACCCGATCTGCGCGCTGCAGGCGGCCATGGAGGGCTATGAGGTCACCACGCTCGAAGACGTCATCGACACCGCCGACATCTTCATCAGCGCCACCGGCAACAAGGACATCATCACCGCCGAGCACATGGGCCGCATGAAGCACCAGGCCATCGTGGGCAACATCGGCCACTTCGACAACGAGATCGACATGGCCGGCCTCAACCGCATGTCCGACGTCCAGCGCATCAACATCAAGCCCCAGGTCGACGAGTTCGTCTTCCCCGACGGGCACTCGGTGCTCGTGCTCGCCGAGGGCCGACTGCTCAACCTGGGCTGTGCCACCGGCCATCCCAGCTTCGTGATGTCGAACAGCTTCACCAACCAGGTGATCGCCCAGATGGAGCTCTGGGGTCACCAGGAGTTCTACGAGCAGAAGGTGTACACGCTGCCCCGGCACCTCGACGAGAAGGTCGCCCGCATGCACCTCGGTGCGCTGGGGGTGAAGCTCACCAAGCTGAGCGAGGACCAGGCCGACTACCTGGGCCTTCCCGTCAACGGCCCGTACAAGCCCGACCACTACAAGTACTGAATCGAATCCGGTATCGGGCGAAGGAGGACCGCGGTTCACGCGCCCACGGGCGCGCCAACTGCTGTCGCGAAGCAGATCGGGCGAGGGCGGCCAGCTCTCGTCTCGGTCGCGACCGAAGAGGGGGACATGTGCACGAGCTCGATGGCAAGGTGGCGGTCATCACCGGCGCGGCGAGCGGCATCGGCGCGGCCATGGCCCGGCGCTTCGCGACCGACGGGATGGGGCTCGTCCTCGCCGATGTCGAAGAGCCGGTGCTCGACGAGCTGGTCGACGAGCTCGTCACCGGCGGTGCCGAGGCGATCGGTGTCCCGACCGACGTGTCCGACGCGGGCCAGATGGACCGTCTCGGCGCCGCTGCCTTCGACCGGTTCGGGCAGGTCAACGTGGTGTGCAACAACGCCGGGGTCAGCGGTTCGTCGGCCCCGGTGCACGAACTGCGGACCGCGGACTGGGAGTGGGTGCTCGGCGTCAACCTGATGGGTGTCGTCCACGGGCACCGGGTGTTCCAATCCCATCTGATGAGCCACGGCGACGGCCACATCGTCAACACCGCGTCGGTCGCCGGTCTGACCGCCTTCTCGGGCATGGCGCCGTACCACGCCTCCAAGCACGCGGTCCTGGCCCTGTCGGAGGTCGTGCACTCCGAGCTCGCGGCCGCGGGGTCCCCAGTGGGCATCACCGCGCTGTGCCCGGGCTGGGTGAGCACCCGCATCGCCGAGTCCGACCGGAACCGGCCCGAGCAGGTGCCCGAGCCGCTCATCGGCGAGCCCGAGGAGCAGGAGCAGATCCGGGCGCTCATCCGCGACTTCATGGCCGGTCACCAGCCGCCGGACGAGGTGGCCGCCCTGGTCGTGGACGCCATCCGCGAGCGGCGCTTCTACCTCTTCACCGCCAGCGACTGGAGCGAGCGCATCGCCGAGCGCCACGCCGACATCGTCGCCGCCCGCAACCCCAGACCCAAGGGCTCCATGGCCGAGGAGACCACCTGATCCGACTACCGGCCCTCGACCAGATGGTACGCCACGCCGAGCCGGTCGTAGGTGCGCGTCGCGCGCCGATCGCGTGTCAACAGCAGCTCACCGTGCTCTGCCGCAGTGAGGCCGACCAGGGCGTCATAGACCGCCCCTCCCTCGAGTCCCGCTCCCGCGACCAACGAGAGGAGATTCCGCTGCAGTGTGGCGGGTGCGGTCAGCAGTGCGTCGTCGGTCCACCGATTGAGGAGCCGGTCGGCAGTCGTGGAGTCGACCCGGTGCGGCGCGGGGAGTCTCGTCATGACCGAGTACGACTCGACGATCACGTGGGTGGGCAAGCGGGCGTCGACCGTTGCCTCGCGGCAGGCGTCGTGGTGCTCGTGCCAGGTCAGGAGGGCAGGAACGCAGACGCTGGTGTCGAGCGCGGTCACCGGCGGGTGCGGTCGAGGGCGGAGAACAGCTCGTCGTCGGTGAGCGGCGGCAGCGAGTCGATCGGGGTCGCGACCAGGCCTTCCGCGGTCTCGGTCAGCTCGACCGACGCAGGGGCGGCGACGATCTCGATGACCCCATCGCGCTCGACGATGTCGACCTCGCCTCCGGCGAGCAGGCGAAGTCGTTCGCGGATGGCCTTGGGCACGACGATCCGCCCGGCGCGATCGATGGTTGTTCGCATGGCACCGATTCTACCATCATTCATGCCAGGACTTCGGACCTGGTCGATGTTCGCGACGTCCTGCACCCCCGGGCCAGGATGTACCTGGCCGCTGACCTCAGAGTCGTGGCGTCCAGCGTCCGAGGAAGAACTGGACGTTGGGACCCACCGTCAGCGCGAACAGCAGCGTGCCGAGTCCCACGGTGCCGCCGAGCACCAAGCCGGTGGTCAGTGCACCCAGCTCGATCAGGGTCCGCACCCGACGCACCGAGGGACCACGCCGGGCGATGCCGGTCATCAGCCCGTCGCGGGGCCCGGGGCCGAGGCCGGCTCCGATGTAGAGGCCAGATCCGGGGCCGAACAGCAGTGCCCCGATCGTGACGAACACCAGCCGCTGCCACAGCAGTGAGGGCTCGGGCAGCCACCACAGGGTGATGTTGACCGTCGTGCCGATGAGCACCGCGTTGGCGATGGTGCCGATGCCCGGTCGTTCCCGCAGCGGGATCCAGATCAGCAGCAGCGAGCATCCGACGAGGATGACCACGGTGCCGATGGGGATCCCGCTGCGTTCGCTGATGCCCTGGTGCAACACGTCCCAGGGACTGAGCCCCAGGTCGGCGTTGATCATCAGCGCCAAGCCGAACCCGCACAGCACCAAGCCGAGGAACAGGCGGGGCAGACGCAGCGCCAGCTCGCGCCGAGGAACGATGAAGCTGGTGGTGACGGGGACGTGGACCACCGGGGCAGGCTAGCGACGGCGTGCCGGCGGGCTCGCTCGAGTTGTCACAGGTCACAGGGAGGATGGGGTCGTGCTGACCACCACCCGCTGCCCCATCTGCCGCCGGTCCGGCGGTGCCCCCTGCCTCGAGTGCGTCGAACTGTTCGCACCCCTCGGCCGCCTCCTCCCGCCGCCGGGGCTCGACGCACTCCATGCCGCGGTGTCCTATGAGGACGCGGCCCGGCCCCTCATCACCAGCCTCAAGTACCGCGACCAGCGGGCAGCCACGAGCTGGCTCGCCGACGCCATGGTCGCGGTGCTGCCGGGAAGCGCCAGGCCCGAGGTGGTCACCTGGGCACCGACGACCGCCGCCCGGCGGCGCGCCCGCGGGTTCGACCAGGCCGAACTGCTGGCCAGGGCGGTGGCCCGCCGGTTGCGGGTCCCGGCACGGCGCCTGTTGCGCCGCCAGGCGGGGTCGTCCCAGACAGGCCGGTCGGCCTCGGCCCGGCACCGAGACGTCGCGGCCTTCGTCGGGGTGCGCCGCCACCCCGGCAACGTGGTGGTCCTGGTCGACGATGTGGTCACCACCGGCGCCACCCTCTCTGCCGCGGCGACCCCGCTGCGTCGGGCCGGCGCCGCTCGCGTGATCGGGCTCGTTGCCGCGGCCACCCCGGCCCCTGGCTCCACAGCCGGTAGCGTGCGAAGCGATGACCGATGACGCCACGCTTCGGGTCCTGGTGTGCGACGACCACCCCCTGTTCCGTCGAGCAGTGGTCACCGCGCTCGAAGACTCGGGCATGCAGGTCGTGGCCGAGGCCACCACCGGAGCCGAGGCGGTCGAGCGTGCCGTCGATCATGCGCCCGACGTCACGCTCATGGACCTGCGCATGCCCGGAGGCACCGGGATCGAGGCCACCGAGCGCATCCGTCGCGCCCGGCCGTGGTCGCGGGTGCTGGTGTTGACGGTCAGCGACGATCTCGACGAGCTGTTGGCGGCCATCCGGGCAGGAGCGGTCGGCCATCTCCGCAAGGAGGAGTCGATGGGGGTCCTTCCCGACGCGGTCCGGTCGGTCCACATGGGCGGTGTCGTGCTCGGGCCGGCGCTGGCGCGAGCTGTCCGCCTCGAGCTCGATCGCATTCGCCGCTCGCAGCGCGACGCCCCGCCCGATCCCGACGACGCAGGTGCGTGGGCGCCGTCCGATCGTCAGCGCGAGCTGCTCGACCGGCTGGCCGAGGGCGCTGACATTCCCGCGGCCGCGACAGCCCTTGGCGTCGACGCGTCCATGGCCCGCACCGAGCTGAGGGCAGCGCTCGAGGGCCTGCACCGACGTGCCAGGAGCGATGCCGGCGCCGACGAGGACACCGGAGACGCGGGCTGAACGCCACCGCAAGGGCGCATCGGTAGACTCGGAGACCTCATGGGAATGCTGAACAAGATCCTCCGCGCCGGCGAGGGCAAGAAGCTCAAGGCCCTGGCGGGACTGGTGCCCGAGATCAACGCACTCGAACCCGAGACCGCGGCGCTCTCCGACGCCGAGCTGCAGGCCAAGACCGTCGAGTTCAAGCAGCGGATCGACAACGGTGAGACCGTCGACGACCTGCTCATCGAGGCGTTCGCGGTGGTTCGCGAGGGCGCCAACAGGGTCATCGGCCAGCGTCACTTCGACGTGCAGCTCATGGGAGGCGCCGCCCTGCACTTCGGGTGGGTGGCCGAGATGAAGACCGGCGAGGGCAAGACCCTCGTCTCCACCATGCCCGTCTACCTCAACGCGCTCAGCGGCAAGGGCGCACACGTCGTCACCGTCAACGACTACCTGGCGACCTTCCACAGCGAGTGGATGGGCCGCGTCTACCGCTGGCTGGGACTCGACGTGGGGCTGGTGGTCCCCGGCCACAACGATCCGGCCTACAAGCGAGCCCAGTACGCGGCCGACATCACCTACGGAACCAACAACGAGTTCGGCTTCGACTACCTGCGCGACAACATGGTGATGTCGCTCGAGCGCAAGACCCAGCGGGGCCACAACTACGCCATCATCGACGAGGTCGACTCGATCCTCATCGACGAGGCCCGTACCCCACTGATCATCTCGGGACGCCTGGCCGACGCGGCCCAGATGTACTACCAGTTCGCCAGCATCGTCCGGGGTCTCACCCGCGACGAGGACTACGAGGTCGACGAGGAGAAGCGCACCGTCTCGCCGCTCGAGTCGGGCATCGAGAAGGTCGAAGCCGCCCTCGGGATCGACAACCTCTACGACCAGGTCGACACCAACCTCGTGCACCAGCTCAGCGCCGCCCTCAAGGCCAAGGAGCTGTACAAGCGAGACAAGGACTACATCGTCCAGGACTCCCAGGTGAAGATCGTCGACGAGTTCACCGGCCGCATCCTCGAGGGACGTCGGTGGTCCGAGGGCCTCCACCAGGCGGTCGAGGCCAAGGAAGGCGTGAAGATCAAGGAGGAGAACCAGACCTTCGCCACGATCACCTTCCAGAACTACTTCCGGCTCTACGACAAGCTCGCGGGCATGACCGGCACGGCCGAGACCGAGGCGGCCGAGCTCATGGGCACCTACGGCCTCGACGTGGTGCCCATCCCCACCCACAAGCCCATGATCCGCCAGGACCTCGGCGACCTCATCTACAAGACCCAGGAAGCCAAGTTCAACGCCGTGGTCGACGACCTCGCCGAGCGCTACCGGGTCGGGCAACCGGTGCTGGTCGGCACGGCGTCGGTCGAGCACTCCGAGACCCTGTCCGGGCTGCTCGACCGCCAAGGCATCCGCCACGAGGTGCTCAACGCCAAGCAGCACTTCCGCGAAGCCGAGATCGTCGCCCAGGCCGGCCGTCTCGGTGGGGTCACCGTCGCCACCAACATGGCCGGTCGGGGCGTCGACATCCTGCTCGGCGGCAACCCCGAACTGCTGGCCAAGCGCGAAGCCCAGGCCGAAGGCCTCGACCCCGACATCGACGAGGGCCAGGCCCGCATCGCCGAGCTGCTCCCCCGGTTCGAGGGCGAGACCCAGCGCGAGGGCGAGAAGGTGCGCGAGCTCGGCGGGCTCTACGTGTGCGGCACCGAACGCCACGAGAGCCGCCGCATCGACAACCAGCTTCGGGGTCGCGCCGGCCGCCAGGGCGACCCCGGCGAGAGCCGGTTCTACCTGTCTCTCGAAGACGACCTCATGCGCCTGTTCGCCACCGGGGCCATGAACTGGGTCATGGGCAGGGCGCTTCCCGACGACGCCCCCATCGAGGCGAAGATGGTCACCAAGGCCATCGAGCGGGCCCAGAACACCGTCGAGCAGCGCAACGCCGAGATCCGCAAGAACGTCCTCAAGTACGACGAGGTCATGAACGCGCAGCGCAAGGTGATCTACCAGCGCCGCAACCAGATTCTCGAGGGCGAAGACCTCCGCGACGAGACGCTCGAAGCGCTGGCGCAAGCAATCGACGGTGTGATCGGCACCTACTGCGTCACCGACTTCACCGAGGAGTGGGACCTCGACGGGCTCGTCACCGACCTGGCCACCTACTGGCCGTCGGAGCTCACCGTTGATCATCTCGCCGATGCCACCTCCACCGACGAGCTCTACGACCGCGTCATGGCGGCGGCGACCGCCTACTACGAACAGCGCGAGGAGACCCTCGGATCCGAGGTCATGCGCCAGGTCGAGCGTCAGGTCATGCTGCGCATCATCGACCAGAAGTGGCGCGAGCACCTCCAGGAGATGGACTACCTGCAGAGCGGCATCAACCTGCGGGCCATGGGTCAGAAGGACCCCCTCATGGAGTGGCAGCGCGAGGGCTATGAGATGTTCGGGGCGATGATGACCGCCATCGCCCAGGACTTCGTCAAGTACGTGATGCACGTCGAGGTGGCGGTGCAGCCCCCGGCACCCCAGGACGAGACGCGGGTCCGCGACGTCCAGTACTCCGCACCCGATGGCACCTCCACCGGCGTGCTCGGTTCGGGTGCGCCCGCCCAGCCCGGCAAGCCCTCCGAACCGCAGACCAACACCCCGGTGGTGAAATCCGACTGGGACAAGACCGGTCGCAACGAACCCTGCCCCTGTGGGAGCGGCAAGAAGTACAAGCTGTGCCACGGTCGGTGAACGGTGCGTGACCTGACCGACGAGCTCGTGGTCCTCCGCCGCCGTCTCGACGAGGCCGAGGGGTACCTCAAGGTGCCCGAGCTGCGGGCCCGCCAGCCCCAGCTCGAGACCGAGGCCTCGCGCCCCGATCTCTGGGACGATCCCGACAAGGCACGACAGGTCACCACCGAGCTCACCGCCGTCAACGACGACCTGGGCCTGGTCGACTCGCTCCTCGAGGCGATCGAAGAGGTCGAGACCCTCTACGAGATGGCTCGCGAGGAGGGTGACGACAGCCTCGAGCCCGAGATCGACGACGCACTGGGCGCACTCGGGGTCCGCTTCGACGCGCTCGAGCTGCGCTCGCTCTTCTCGGGCGAGCACGACGAGCGGGATGCGGTCTGTGAGATCCACTCCGGTGCCGGCGGCACCGACTCCCAGGACTGGGCCAACATGATGCTGCGCATGTACATCCGCTGGGCCGAGCGCCGAGGCTTCGACGTCGAGCTCGACGAGGTGCAGGCGGGTCAGGAGGCGGGCATCACCGTGGCAACCTTCATCGTCAAAGGTCGCTACGCCTACGGTCTGTTGCAGGCCGAACGGGGCGTCCACCGTCTGGTGCGGATCTCACCGTTCGACTCCAACGCCCGGCGCCACACCGCATTCGCGTCGTTCTCGGTGGTTCCCTTCATCGAGATGGGCGAGGTCGAGATCGACATCGACGACAAGGACCTGCGCATCGACACCTTCCGGTCCTCGGGTGCCGGCGGCCAGCACGTGAACGTCACCGATTCGGCGGTGCGGATCACCCACCTCCCCACCGGCATCGTCACCTCGTGCCAGAACGAGCGGAGCCAGCGCCAGAACAAGGACCGGGCGATGCAGATCCTGGTCGCCAAGCTGGCCGATCGCGAGCGCGAGCAGCGCGAGGCCGAGCTGGCAGCGATCGCGGGGGAGCAGCACGAGGTGGGCTGGGGGAGCCAGATTCGCTCATATGTGCTGCACCCCTACCAGATGGTGAAAGACCTGCGCACCGACCACGAGGTCGGTAACGTCGACGGCGTGCTCGACGGCGACCTCGACGGGTTCATGGAGTCCTACCTGCGGTGGCGGCGCGCCGCAGCGAACACCGAGTGATCACCGGCCGCTGTCGCTCGCCCGCCCTCGTGGTGGGCGTGATGGCAGCGGTGCTCGCGGCGTGCTCGGCCGCCGAGGCCGACCGGGCTGCCGGCCCCCAGCTGGCCGGACACCAGCGATCGGTCGCGATCAGCGCGGCGACCTCCACCCCGGCCAAGGCGCTGGTCAGGCTCGACCCGTCGCAACGGACCCGACGGATGAGCGTGGTCGTCGGGGGCGACCTCCTGATCCACGAATCGGTGTGGGAGTCGGCCCGCAGCTATGCCGACGACGACGGGTTCGACTTCGGTCCGATGTTCGAGCCGGTGGCCGATGTCATCGGTGGTGCCGACCTGGGGATCTGCCATCTGGAGGTTCCTCTGTCGGCCGACAACACCGGGCTGGCGAGCTACCCCCGGTTCAACGCGCCACACCAACTGGCCGACGCCATCGCCGCCGCGGGGTTCGACGGCTGCTCCTTCGCCTCCAACCACACCCTCGACCAGGGCGTCGACGGCATCGACGCCACGCTCGACCACCTCGACCGGGTGGGTGTCGGTCATGCCGGGGCTGCCCGTACTGCCGAGGAGGCAGCCACGATCCGCACCTATGAGGTTCGAGGTCACCGCATCGCCCACCTCTCCTACACCTACGGCTTCAACGGGTTGCGGCGCCCGGCAGGCGAGGAGTGGCGGGCCAACCTCATCGACCCGGCGCGCATCGGCGAGGCCGCGGCTCGCGCCCGCGCCGAGGGCGCCGACCTGGTGTTGGTCAGCCTGCACTGGGGTGCCGAGTACGTGCATGCGCCCAACCAGTACCAGCGCGACGTGGCGGCCGCGGTGGCCGGTACCGGCGATGTCGATCTCATCATCGGACACCACGCGCACGTCATCCAGCCGGTCGAGGTGGTCGATGGCACCTGGGTGGCCTACGGGGTCGGGAACCTGTTGTCGAACATGGGCCAACCTGCCCGCCGCGACGGGGTGCTGGTCGAGGTGGCCTTCGAGGCCGGCCCGCAGGAACCGTTCGAGGTGGTCGAGGTCGGGTTCCTGCCCACCCAGGTGGAGATTCCCGGCCACCGGATCGTGCCCGCTCCTCCCGATTCGTGGGAGCGCACGGCCTCGCGCCTCCAGCGTGAGGGAGCGCCGATGGCCGTTGTGCACCGCGACTGACGGGATGACACAGTGAGGGGTCCGCGCTGCGGTAACGTGATCGTAACATCGTCGAGCCCCGACCCGCCGGGAGATCTGCCCCTGTGATCAAGCTGGAGAACGTCACCAAGTCCTACGGTGACGACGTGGTCGCGCTGCGCAGTGCCAGCGTCGACATCCAAAAGGGTGAGTTCGTGTTCTTGGTGGGAGCCTCCGGTTCGGGCAAGTCCACCTTCATCCGCCTGCTCAACCGCGAGGAGACCCCCGAAGAGGGCGAGATCTACGTCGCGGGCAAGGACATCGGACAGCTGTCGTCGTGGAAGATCCCGTACCTGCGTCGCAACATCGGCTGCGTCTTCCAGGACTTCAAGCTGCTCATGACCAAGAACGTCGGCGAGAACGTCGCCTTCGCCCTCGAGGTCATCGGCCAGCCCAAGCACGTCATCAAGACCCAGGTGCCCGCCATCCTCGAGCTGGTGGGCCTCGAGGGCAAGGCCCACCGCTATCCCCACGAGCTCTCCGGTGGGGAGCAGCAGCGGGTGTCGGTGGCCCGGGCCTTCGTCAACCGCCCGCTCATCCTGTTGGCCGACGAGCCCACCGGAAACCTCGACCCCACCACTTCGGTGGGCATCATGCGACTGCTGGACCGCATCAACCGCACCGGCACCACGGTGGTCATGGCCACCCACGACCGCGGCATCGTCGACACCATGCGTCGCCGGGTCATCGAGCTCGAACACGGCAGCATCGTCCGCGACCAGTCGCGCGGCGTCTACGACTAGGAACAACGTGGCCAAGGTCGACTACATCGCCCGCGAGACCGGGCACAACCTCCTCCGCAACATCAGCCTCACGCTGGCATCGATGGTCACCGTCGCGGTGTCGCTGTCGCTGGTCGGTTCGGCGCTGTTGCTCCGCCAGGGGGTGCAGAACGCCACCGCCCGGTGGGAGGGCGGCATCGAGTTCATCGTCTTCATCAACCCCGAGGCCGAACCGGTCCAGGAGCAGGCGGTCCGTGAGGCGCTCGAATCGAGCCCCGCCGTCGACGAGTGGCACTACGTCACCAAGGACGAAGCCTACGAGGAGTTCGTCGAGCTGTTCAGGAACACCCCCGAGATGATCGACGCGGTGTCGCCGGAGATCCTGCCGCCGTCGTTCCGGGTGGTGCCCGACAACCCCGACGCCGATGCCATCCGCGCCCTCGGTCAGCAGTTCGAGAACCGGCCTGGTGTGTATCGCGTGGTGTTCGCCTTCGAGGCGGTGCAGACCCTCCAGCAGCTGTCGCGGCTGATGTCGTTCGCCATCCTCATCGTGGCCGCGGTGCTGCTCTTCGCCGCCGGGCTGCTCATCCTCAACACCATCCGCATGGCCATGTTCGCCCGACGTCGCGAGATCGAGGTCATGAAGCTGGTGGGCGCCACGAACTGGTTCATCCGCATCCCGTTCATGCTCGAGGGCCTCATACAGGGAGTGGTGGGCGCGTCGATCGCCGTGGGGTCGGTCGTGGTGCTCAACAACTTCTTCGAGAGCTGGCTGCAGAACACCGAGAGCTTCCAGGTCCTGCAGGGGTTCGTCGTCAGCACCAGCGAGCTGGTCGGCACCAGCGTGTTCATCTTCGTGGTGGGCATGCTCGTCGGTGCCATCGGCTCTGGCATCGCGGTGAGTCGCTTCCTCGACGTCTGATCTCCCGACAGGCAGCGGCTCCGGGCACAGGAGGGGAGCGACCATGGAGTACCAGCAGATCGCCTACGACGTCGAGGACCGGGTGGCAACGGTCATCCTCGACCGGCCCGACCGGCTCAATGCCTTCACCGGCCGGATGGTGCACGAGCTGCTCGACGTGTTCGACCGCATCGATGCCGACGACGATGTGCGGGCGGTGATCGTGACCGGGCGGGGCAGGGGGTTCTGCGCGGGCGCCGACCTCGGGGCCGGCGGCGACACCTTCGACGCCGACGCTCGGCGCCCGAGTGGTGCCGAGGCGGACGAGCCGATGGTCACCGAGCGCGACGGTGGCGGTCGCGTGGCTCTGCGGATCTACGACAGCCCCAAGCCGGTGATCGCCGCGGTCAACGGCCCGGCGGTGGGGGTCGGCGTCACCATGACGCTGCCGATGGACATCCGGCTGGCGGCCGACAGCGCCCGCTTCGGGTTCGTGTTCGCCCGGAGGGGTGTCGTCATGGAGGCGTGCTCGAGCTGGTTCCTGCCTCGACTGGTCGGCATGGGCCAGGCGTCGGAGTGGGTGCACACCGGGCGGGTGTTCGATGCCGACGAGGCGCGGCGCGGTGGGTTGGTGAACCAGATCCATCCCGAGGAAGAGCTGCTGGGCGCAGCCCGAGACCTCGCCGTCGAGATCGCCACCGAGACGTCGGCGGCATCGGTCGCGCTCAACCGCCAGATGATGTGGAGGATGCTGGGTGCCGACCATCCCATGGAGGCCCACAAGATCGACTCGCGGGCCATGCAACGCATGGGTGCCTCTCCCGATGCCCGTGAGGGTGTCGAGTCGTTTCTGGAGAAGCGCCCGCCCCGGTTCACGATGTCGGCCGCCACCGACCTGCCCGACCTCTACCCCTGGTGGGACGAGCGACCCTTCGAGTGATGCGCTAGGTCGGTTCGTTGCCGGGCTTCCACTTGATGGAGCAGCCCATCGACGGTGCCTGGTCGACCGGCACCGGCTCACCGGCGATGACCGCCTTGACCGCGGCGTCGAGGTCGGCGCCGGTCACCGCCACGTCCGATCCGGGGCGGCTCTCGTCCATCTGGCCCCGGTAGACCAGGCGCAGGTCGCGGTCGAACAGGAAGAAGTCGGGGGTGCACGCGGCCCGATAGTCCTTGGCGACCTGCTGGGTCTCGTCGACCAGATAGGGGAAGTCCCAGCCCCAGCCCCTGGCGGCCGCGGCCATCATCTCCGGGGCGTCGTCGGGGTAGGCCTCGGGATCGTTGCTGTTGATGCCGACCACACCGATGCCCCGGCTCATCCATCGCTGGGTGAGCAGTCCGAGCTCGCGCCCGACGTGCTTCACATACGGGCAGTGGTTGCACACGAAGGCGACCAGCAGGCCGTGTTCACCGGCGGCGTCGTCGCGGGTGACCCGGTTGTCGTCGGGGTCGGCCAGGTCGAAGTCGGGGGCGACGGTTCCGAGATCGAGCATGTGCGAGGTGGCAGCCATGGGTGATTCCTCCTACGGGGTCGGGTCGTCGATGCCGGCCAGGTGGATGAGGCGATCCCACAGTTGGTCGCGGTGGGCGTCGCCGCTGCGGGTCCACGGCACCTTGTGGGTGGGTCGGGGCTTGCGATCCATCCAGAACCGGCCGCTGTCGAGCTGGTCGGTCGGTGTCGCCGCCAGCCACACCACGGTGTCGGCACCTTGGTCGGGTGACCGCAACAGCGGCGCGGTGAGCTGATGAAAGCGCGGGAGCGAACGTTCGACACCGGGCGTGTCGGCCCAGCCGGGGTGCATGGCGTGGGCGGTGATGCCCAGCGGAGCCAGCCGCGTCGCCCACTCCTCGGTCATCAGGACCTGGGCGCGCTTGGCCCGGGCGTAGGCGGTGCTGCCGCGGTAGTCGTGCTCGCTCTGGAGGTCGTCGATGACGAGCGGCTGGGTGTAGAGGCCCCCAGAGGCGACGGTGATGATGCGCCCCGCGGCCGCGGCGAGCTGGGGCAACAGCAAGCCGGTGATGAGAAACGGTGCGACGACGTGGACCTGCAGGGTGAGCTCGATGCCGTCGACGGTGACCGTCCGGTCCTCGGCGAGGAGCCCGGCGTTGTGGACCAGGACGTCGATCGAGTCGACGCTGGCCGACAGCTCGCTGGCCCAGTCCCGCACCGTCGACAGATCGGCGAGGTCGGCGAGCAGGAAGCTGACATCGTCGTTGCCCGAGGCATCGCCGATCTCCTCCACCGCTGCCTGGCCCTTGGCCTCGTCGCGAACCAGCAACCAGACCGAGGCGCCGAGTGACGCGAGCCGGGTGGCGGCGGCCTTTCCGAGTCCGGACGATCCACCGGTGACCACGGCGGTCTGTCCCGACATCGAGGGCAGCTCGGCGGCCCAGACCGTCGACTCTCCCGACCATTCGTCGAGGTAGCGGCGGGTGGCGATGCCGACCCGGGAGAAGCCCAGGACCACGGTCGTGTCGAGGGCGCTGTCGACGAGATCGGCCACATGACGGTCGGTTCCCACCTGATCAGGATGCCGCGAGAATGGCCGGATGCACCTGACCGCGCACGCTCCCGGCCGGGTGAACCTCATCGGCGACCACACCGACCACACCGGGGGTCTGGTCCTGCCGATGGCCATCGACCTGGGGGTGACCGTCCAGGGCCGCCCTGGGGGCGACCGGGTCGAGCTGGTCAGCGACCTCGACCCGGCACCCGCGGTGGTTCCAGCCCGTTGAGGTGCCTGCCGGGGCCGAGGTGGTGGTCGTGCACTCGGGCGAGCAGCGCGCCTTGTCCGACTCCGACTATGGGCAGGTACGGGATCGGTGCGTGTCGGGGGAGGCCGTCGCTTCCGCCCACGTCTCATCGGAGAACCGCCGGGTCCGGGACGCCGCGACGGCATTGGAGGGCTCTGACCCGGCGAGGGTGGCTGTGTGGTGGCGCTGTGCGAGCCGGGTGCGGTCGGCGAGGTGATCGCCGATCCCGATGGTGGCGCATGGTCGCGGATCTGGCGGGTCGCGCCGTCGGCCGGGGCGTGGCTCAGGACCGGGTGAGCCAGCCGTCGAGCAGCGCGGCCTCGGCGTCGATCCGGGCTGCGATGGCGGGCACCAACGCCCGTTCGGCCTTGCCGCCCAGGAGCGGTACGCGGACCTTCAGTTCCCCCCGGATGCTGCGTTCGCTTCCCCCGTCGGTGGCGGTGAGGGCGATGTCGGCCCAGCACGAGATGAGCGACGCGTGGTGGTCGGGTTCGATGGTGAGCTGTCCTGTCACTTCCGAGGCGTCGATGCGGTAGGTCTGCACCCAGCTCGGATGCTTCGACCCCAGGACCTGCGCGGCGATGGGATCGAGCGAGCCGTCGTAGGTGAGGCGGGTGGACAACCAGCTGCTCGTGCTGTCATGGCCGGCTTCGACCACCTCCGCCGCTCCGACGTCGAGGATCTTCACCAACTCGGGAACGAACGTGGGATCGACCATCGCGGCTGCCACGCGGTCGGGGGCCGTTGCGAACCGGTGCCGGGTGGCGAGCTCCATCGGGCGAGTCTCCCACGGCGCATCGGTCCTTGATCGCGAACCCGGCGGCCAATAGCGTTTGGCGACCCGTTCGCTGGACGATGCCAGACCCCCACTGCAAGGAGCTCCCCCATGCGCCGAGTCCGTACCCGAATCACGGCCGTCATCTCGATCCCCGTCCTGGCACTTGGACTCATCGCCTGCGGAGACGATGGGGGTGGTGGCGGCGCGGAAGCCGAAGCGAAGAGTGAGCTGAGCGACCTGTTCCTGGGCGAGGGCGAGATGGAGGCCTTGGGCATGGACCGCGAAGCCGCCGACTGCATGGCCGAGGCCGTCGTCGACGCTGTCGGTGCCGAAACCGTGCTTGCCGCATCCGAGGAGGGCGACGGCGACCTCGAGTCCATCGATGATCCCGAGCTCGAACAGGAACTGGGCCTCGCGGTCACCGAAGCCATGTTCGACTGCCTCGACCTCGACATGGAAGAGCCTCCCGAGGAGTAGCGCTCCCCTCGATCTCCACCGACCGGCCGGCCCTGTGGGGCCGGCCGGTGCGCGTGCAGGCCTCGGAACCACCGAACCCTCATGGTTTCCTCATGACTCTGGGCCTGCTTCGGGAGACGGTGTCGGGAGGCCGGTGAAGGAGCCGGTCGTGACGAACCCTTGGAGGAGCCCCATGACCACCAACCAGGACCTGCTCGTCGACGCGGAAGAGCTGCGTACCGCGGTGCGCAGCAAGTACAGCGACGTCGCCACCAACCCCGATGCCGAGTTCCACTTCCAGACCGGTCGACCCCTGGCCGAACGGCTCGGCTACCCGTCCGACATCCTGGCGGCGTTGCCCGACGAGACGATCGCCAGCTTCGCCGGGGTCGACAACCCCTTCGCCGCCGGACCCATCCCAGAAGGCTCCCGAGTGGCAGATCTGGGATCAGGCGGCGGGTTCGACTGCCTGGTCGCCAGCCGGATCGTTGGTCCGGAGGGCCGAGTCGTCGGCGTGGACATGACCCCCGAGATGCTGGAGCGGGCCACCCGCATGGCCGGGCTGGTCGATGCCACCAACGTCGAGTACCGCGAGGGGATCCTCGAGGACGTTCCCATCGACGCCGGGTGGGCCGATGTGGTGATCAGCAACGGGGTCATCAACCTCGTGGCCGACAAGGCGGTGGTGTTCGCCGAGGCAGCCAGGATCCTTCGCCCCGGCGGCTGCCTGCAGTTCGCCGACATCGCCGTCGGCGCCGAGGTGCCCGATGCCGCCCGGTGCGACATCGACCTCTGGACCGACTGCATCGCGGGCGCGCTCTCGGTCGACGATTGGTGCGATCTGATCACCGCGGCGGGCTTCAGCGACGTGGCGGTCGGAATGCCGACCGACACCTTCGGCGGCACCAACGGCGAGGATCGCGCCCGTCAGTTCCAGGTCAACGCTCACACCTTCCGGGCCCGCAAGCCAGCCTGAGCAGGCGGGGTTTCCGCCACGCCGTCACCGGCGTCCTCCGAGCCGTCACCCTCTGAGCCATCGTCGGCGACGAGGTGGCGGCGGAGGCCGTCGATGGCCACCCCGGCCGCCTGGGTGGGGTTCCAGGCCGCTCCCTGATCGCTGAGCTGCTCGTAGCGGCGTTGTCCGATCCGCTGAACGAGCTCGTCTTCGAGCTGGGTGCGGATGAGTTCGGAGATTCCGGTGCGGTAGCCGGTGGCGCGCCGTGATCCCAACAGCCGGCTGGCGGTGTCGGTGTCGCCGTGGTCGGCGAGCAGACGTGCCGCCATCATCGTGTCGGCGGAGATCAACATCCACATGCCCCGCTCCCGGTACCGCTCGAGGGTCCGGCACAACGTCCGGGCAGCTTTCTCCCGAGGTTGGCCGGGCAGGGTGATCTGGGTCAGTGTGCTGGCCGCGGCCCCGAGCAGGAGGCGATAGTCGTGGCGCAGCGAGGCGATCACCACCGCCTCGAGCAGCTCACTTGCCCGCTGTGGATCGGCGGCACAGAGCTGGAGCCCGGCGAAGAGGCAGTCGAACACGCCGAGGACGCCGTGCTGGGCTCGGTCGGGTCGAACGTCGGTGGTCTCGAGCACGGGTTCCTGGCGAACCGCGGCGGCGATGGCGACGAAGCCGTCGGCGAACCCCCGCTCCATCCCGATCTCGCCGCGGCTGAGATCGGCAAGGCGTCCGGCGTCGGCGACGACGCGGTCGAGGTGTCCCTGGTAGTAGTCGCACCACATGGTGGCCAGCACGGTGGCGTGGGACTCGTGCGCGTCCCGGGCCATCTCGGCGAGCTGCCGCGCCCGGTCCCACTCGCCCCTGTGGGCCAGCATCCGTGCCCACACCGCGAGGGCGTCGGCGGCCAGTCCGTCGGTGGGTCGGTCGCCCAGGTCGGCCTGGTCGCACCATCTGAGGAGCTCGAAGAGCTGGAACAGCTCGGCGTAGTCGCCGATGGCGGCGACGATGCGCCGGATCGATGTCGTGTCGCCGTCCTCGTGGGCATAGCCGACCGCCGCCCGAAGGTTGGGCCACGCCGCGTGGGAGGACCGCAGCGCCTCGTCGATGGCCGGGGTCTGGAAGGCGGCGTCGAGGCGCTCGGTGAGCACGGCGAAGTGAACCACGTGGCGGTGCTTGGATCCGACCGGGTCGGCCAGCTGGGCCGCGGCGAACTCGCGGATCGAGTCCAGAAGATGGAATCGCGTGCGGGCGTCGCTCCCGGTCGTCGCGACCACCAGCGAGTTGCTGAGCAGGCGCTCCATCGACTCGATCACATCGAAGGGGTCGGCCCCCGGAAGCGCCACCGCGGCGACGTCGTCGAGCGAGAAGGTCCCGACGAAGACGCTCAGCTGGGCGAGCAGCTCCCGGTCGTGGTCGTCGAGCGCGTCCCACGACCAGGCGATGGTGCGGTGGAGCGAGGCGTGCCGGGCGGCATCGGCATCGTCGAGGTTCCCGGTGTCGTCGGGCCCGGTGGTTCGCAGCAGGCGGAAGCGGTCGTCGAGCAGCCGGAGCATCTCGTCCGGCGACAGGAGGCGTGTCCGGGCCGCCGCCAGCTCGATCGCCAGCGGGATGCCGTCGAGGCGATCGACGAGCTCGTCGAGGGCAGGGTCGTCGGCAGGGAGGTCCATTCCGGCATCGGCCGCCCTGGCCCGGAAGCACGCCGCGGCATCGCGGTGGGAGAGCGGTTCGAGGACCAGCAGCGACTCGCCGGGGACCTCGAGGGGTCGGCGGCTCGTCGCCACCACCCGCACGCCGGGGCAGCGATGGATCAGCTCGGTGGCGAAGCGGGCCGCTTCCTCGACGACATGCTCGCAGCAGTCGAGCACGAGCAGCGCCTCTCGGTCGCCGAGGATGCGCATGATCGACTCTGCCGGCTCGGCATCGCCCTGCTGGCCCTCGCCCAGGGCGCCCAGCACCACGTTGGCCAGTGCATGAGGCGTTCGCGTGGCGCCGAGCGCGCAGAGGTGGTGGTCGGTGATCCCCAGCGCCGACGGCGCGACGTCGAGGAGGAGGGTCGCCAGCGAGGTCTTGCCGACTCCGCCGGTGCCGGTGATCGTCACCAAGCGGTGGTTCGTGATCCGATCGACGAGCCGAGTGAGGTCGCCCTCCCGGCCGAACAGGGACGTCCCGCTCGCCCCGTTCCAGAGTGGGGCGGCCGGCGACCAGGAGGTTCGGGACGGGGTCGACCCCGTCGGTTCCGCGTCCGGGTCCTCGACGGTGACCTCGGCGGCGAACCGGTAGCCCACCCGGTGCGCCGTTCGGATGAACCGCTGGGCCTCGCCGTCGTCGCCGACCACCCGCCGGCACTGCTTGATCTGGGTGGTGAGCGCCGACGCGGTGACGAAGCGGTCTCCCCACACGGTGTCGAGCAGCTCCTCCTTGGGGACGACGCGGTGGCGCTGCTCGATCAGGTGGGTCAGGACCGCGAACGCCTGGGGCTCCATGTCGACGGGGTGGCCGTCGTCGAGGAGCTCGACGGTGTCGGTGTCGATCGTGAAGCGGCCGAAGTGGTAGCGCATGGCGGCCCGGTCGTCGGGGTCTGGGTCACTTCCGAGTGTACGAGGCGGTGGTCTCCGGGGCCGGGGAACGCAACGTGAGCGGCTTGCACCCCTGGCGTTGGTCGACAAGTGTGATCCCATGTCGATCGCCATCACCGATGACCACCGCGCTCTGGCCGATACCGCGTCGGACCTGCTGATCCGCTACGGCGCCCGCAAGGCCGCTCGCGACCTGCTCGAATCCGACCAGGAGCCGTTGCCCAAGCTCTGGACCGAGATCACCAACGTGGGTTGGCTCGGCCTGCACCTTCCCGAGGAGCATGGGGGCTCCGGCTATGGCATGGAGGAGCTGGTCGTTGTCGTCGAGGAGCTCGGCAGGGCCGTTGCTCCCGGCCCGTTCGTGCCCACCGTCATCGCCAGCGCGGTCATCGACGCCGTCGCCGACGACGTCACCAGGTCCCAGCTGGTGCCCGGGCTCGCCGACGGCTCGCTGACCGGTGCGGTCGCCCTCGGAGGCGCGGTCACCGTCGCCGACGGCAAGGCCTCGGGTGAGGTCAGCGCCGTGCTCGGCGGCGGTCTGGCCAAGGTCCTGCTCGTGCCCGCGGGCGACGACGTCGCCATCGTCGAGGTGGGCGACGGGGTCACCGTCGACAACGCCCCCAACCTCGATCCCACCCGGCGTTCGGCCCGGATCACCCTCGACGGTGTTGCTGCCACCGTGCTCCCCGGCGCCAGGCAGGTGCTGGTCGATCTCGCTCGGCTCGTCCTCTCGGCCGAGGCGGTCGGTGTGGCACGCGAGTGCACCGACCTGGCCGCGGCCTATGCCAAGGAACGCCACCAGTTCGGTCGCCCGATCGCCATGTTCCAGGGGGTCAAGCACCACTGCGCCAACATGGCCGTGGCCACCGAGCTGGCCACCAGCGCCGTGTGGGACGCCGCCAGGGCTGCGAGCACCGGTGGCGACCAGCTGTCGTACGCCGCGGCGACCGCCGCATCACTCGCCGGCCCCGCCGCCGACCTGTGCGCGAACCTCAACACCCAGATCCACGGTGGCATCGCCATCACCTTCGAGCACGACGCCCACCTCTACATGCGTCGCGCCACCACGCTCCTGGCGCTCCTCGACCACAAGGCAGCCGCGGTCGACCTGGCCGACCTGACCCGCTCCGACGTCGTCCGAGCCAAGACGGTCGAGCTTCCACCCGAGGCCGAGGCGATCCGTGACGAGGTGCGCACCTTCGCCGACAGCATCAAGGGTCTCTCCGCCGAGGAACAGAGGGCCAAGCTGGTCGAGACCGGCTATGCCCAGCCTCACTGGCCCGAACCATGGGGCCGCAACGCCGGGGCCGTCGAGCAGCTCGTGATCGAGCAGGAGTTCGCCGAGGCCGGAATCCAGCGCCCCCAGTACGGGATCACGGGCTGGGTCATCCTCACCCTGATCCAGTACGCGACCGAGGACCAGGTGGCGCGCTGGGTGAAGCCTGCCCTGGACCAGGAAGTGATCTGGTGCCAGCTCTTCAGCGAGCCCGATGCCGGATCGGACGCCGCCGGCGTGAAGACGAAGGCGACGCGGGTCGACGGCGGTTGGCTGGTGAACGGCCAGAAGGTGTGGACCAGCGGCGCCCACGAGGCCGCCTACGGGTTCGCCACCGTGCGCACCAACCCCGATGTCGCCAAGCACGACGGCATCACGATCATGGTGATCGACATGCACGCCGAGGGCGTCGAGGTCCGACCCATCAAGATGCCGACCGGGAACTCGTCGTTCAACGAGGTCTTCTTCAGCGACGTGTTCGTGGCCGACGACGACGTGGTCGGACCGGTCGACGGCGGGTGGACGGTCGCCCGGGCCACCCTCGGCAACGAGAGCGTCAGCATCGGCGGCGGCCAGGGCGGCATGGCGCTACCCGCGGCGACGCTGGTGAGCCAGCTCGACGCGAACCCCGGCCGGCTCTTCGGTGGCCCCGCTCGCATCGGTCGCTACGCCGCCCAGCAGCAGGCCATGGGCTTGCTCAACCTCCGCAGTGCCAACCGTGCGGTCGCCGGCGCCGAGCCCGGACCCGAAGGCGCCATCACCAAGCTGGTGCTGTCCGAGCTCGGGCACGAGGCGGTCGCCATCCAGGTCGAGCTGCTCGGTCCCGAGGCTGTCTTTGTCGACGGTGCGGGTGCGATCGCCGGGAACATGGTGCTCATGCACCGGGGTATGTCGATCGCCGGGGGCACCTCGGAGATCAAGCGCAACCAGATCGGCGAGCGGATCCTCGGCCTGCCCCGGGACCCGTTGCTCAAGTAGCGGCGGCGGCCGTGATCACCACAGCGTGCGGCCGATGATCTCCTTCATGATCTCGGTGGTGCCGCCGTAGATCCTGGTGACCCGGGCGTCGGTGTAGGCCCGGGCGATGGGGTACTCGGTCATGTAGCCGTATCCGCCGTGCAGTTGGACGCCGAGGTCGACGGCCTTGCCCTGCAGCTCGGTGCACCACCACTTGGCCATGGCCGCGTCCTCGGCGGTGAGGTCGCCGGTGTCGAGCGCTTCCACACAGCGGTCGATGAACGCTTGGCCGATCTCGACCTCGGTGGCCAGGGTCGCGAGCGCGAACCGGGTGTTCTGGAACGACGAGATGGGTTGGCCGAACGCCTCGCGCTCGCCGCAGTAGGCCACCGTCCAGTCGAGCGCGGCCCGTGCCGCCGCCACCCCGGCCGCCGCGATCGAGAGCCGTTCCTGGGCCAGGTTGGTCATCAGCAGGGCGAACCCCTGCCCCTCCTCGCCCAGCCGGTTGGCGACCGGCACCGCAACGTCGGTGAAGCTCAGCTCGGCCGTGTCCTGGGAGTGCAGCCCGATCTTGTCCAGGTTGCGTCCCCGGTCGAAGCCCTCCATGCCCCGCTCGATCACCAGCAGCGACAGGCCCCGGTGGCGTTCGGCGGGATCGGTCTTGACCGCGGTGATGACCAGGTCGGCGTTGATGCCGTTGGTGATGAAGGTCTTCGAGCCGTTCACCACGTAGTGGTCGCCATCACGGGCAGCGGTGGTGCGCATCGACGCCAGGTCCGATCCGATACCGGGCTCGGTCATGGCGACGGCGGTGATCAGCTCGCCCGAGCAGATCCCCGGCACCCAGCGGGCCTGCTGCGCGTCGTCGGCCAGGTCACGGAAGTAGGGGATGCAGATGTCGTTGTGGAGGGTGAGACCCAGACCCGCGCCGCCCAGGCCCGCCCGCTGCACCTCCTCGCCGAGCACCAGGTTGAACCGGAAGTCGCGGGTGCCGCCACCTCCGAGCTCGGCCGGGAGGTCGATGCCGAGGAACCCGGCAGCTCCCGCGGCCTCGAACAGGCGGCGGTCGACGATCCCCTCGGACTCCCACCGGTGCAGGTGGGGGATCGCCTCGCGCTCGAGGAACGACCGCACGCTGGTGCGGAACTGCTCGTGCTCTGGTTCGAAGAGGGTGCGATGCATGGGTAGCTCAGTGAGGGTGGAGGCCGAAGCGACAGCACATGGTTGTGAGGGTAGGGGAGCGAGGAATCGCTAGCGTGCACCGGTAGCGCTGGCGAACCCAAGGAGTGTGTCCATGACCATCACCAAGGCCGATCTCGGACGGGTCGGCATCTGGACCGCCGCGTCCGACGCCATGTCGTCGCACGCCGCCGGTGAGCTCGCCCACCTGATCGAGGAGGTCGGGTTCTCCACGATGTGGATCCCCGAGACCGTCGGCCGGGACCCGTTCGTCACCGCCACGTTGTTGCTCGAGCGGACCTCGAAGCTGCAGATCGCCACCGGCATCGCCAACATCTACGCCCGCGATGCGGTCACGATGGCCAACACCCAGCGGTCGCTCGAGGAGGCGTTCCCCGGCCGGTTCCTCCTCGGGCTCGGCGTCAGCCACGAACACCTGGTCGACCGGGTCCGCAAGCACGACTACTCCAAGCCCTACTCGCGGATGGTCGAGTATCTGGCCGAGATGGATGCCGCGGTCTTCCGGGCGGTCGGGCCGACCGAGCTCCCGGCCAGGGTCCTCGCCGCGCTCGGCCCCAAGATGCTCGCACTCGCCGGTTCCGCGACGCAGGGTGCGCACCCGTACTTCGTTCCGGTCGAGCACACCGCGCTCGCCCGCGAGACCATGGGGGAGGGGCCGATCCTCGCTCCCGAGCAGATGGTCGTGCTCGACACCGATCCCGACTCGGCGCGGGAGACCGCCCGCACCGCCATGGCGGTGTACCTGCGAGCCCCGAACTACCGCAACAACCTCGCCCGCTTCGGGTTCGGCGAGGACGACTTCGCCGACGGTGGCAGCGATCGCCTCGTCGACGCCATCGTCGCCTGGGGTGATGTGGATGCCGCGGTCGATCGCGTGCAGGCCCACCACGACGCCGGGGCCGATCACGTCGCGGTGCAGATCCTCGCCTCGGGCGGGCTGAGCCTGCCCGAGAACCAGCTGCGCGAGCTGGGCTCGGGTCTGGTGTCGAGCTGAGGCCGCGGCGTTGCGACCGTCGCCTTGACAGCCCCCCGCCCCCGATTGGGTACCCTCGGTAGCCGAACTGAACGAGCCACGCCTTCCCCCTGGAGCCTGACCCGCTGATGAGTGACGCCGACGTCTATGACCTGTGCCTGTTCCTGCTGCGAGCCGTCGTGGGCGTGGTGATGCTGGCCCACGGCATCAACCACATCGTCGGCGGCGGCAAGATTTCGGGTACCGCCGGTTGGTTCGCGTCGCTCGGGATGCGCCCCGGCAAGTTCCACGCCTGGTTGGCCAGCCTCACCGAGGTCGTGTGCGGCGTGCTGCTGGTGCTCGGGCTGCTCACCTCCCTCGCCGCGGCCGGCAGCCTCGGCGTCATGGTCGTCGCCTGGCTCATCAACCACCGCGGCAACGGCTTCTTCACCTTCAAGCCCGGCGAGGGCTGGGAGTACGTGATGGTCCTGTCGGTGATCAGCCTGGCCATCGGGGGCCTCGGCGCCGGCGGGTGGTCGATCGATGATGCCGCCGACCTCGACCTCTTCGTTGGTGGCAGCGGGCTGGCGATCACCGCGATCGCCGGCCTCGGTGGCGCCGCGGCGCTGCTGGCGGTGTTCTGGCGGCCGAACTCCCCGGCGGAGGGCTGACGCCCGCTAGGGTCGGCACCGACCACGGGCCCCGATCGGAGAACAGTCCATGAAGCTCAGCATGTCGCTCGCCTACGCCGGTGGGTTCCACCAAGGGGTCGAGCAGGTGGTCCAGTTCGAGAAGGCCGGCGTCGACATGGTGTGGGTCGCCGAGGCCTACGGCAACGACGCGCCCACACTGATGGGCTATCTCGCCGCCAAGACCGAGCGGATCGAGATCGCCTCGGGGATCCTGCCCATCTACTCCCGCACGCCGACCCTGTTGGCCATGACCGCCGCCGGTCTCGACGAGATCTCGGGAGGTCGAGCCGTGCTCGGACTGGGTGCGTCGGGCCCCCAGGTCATCGAGGGGTTTCACGGAGTCCCCTATGACAAGCCCCTGACCCGCACCCGCGAGATCATCGACATCTGCCGCATGGTCTGGAAGCGCGAACGGGTGCAGTACGACGGCAAGGCCTACACGCTGCCCTTGCCCGAGGACCAGGGCACCGGCCTGGGCAAGCCGCTGAAGCTCATCACCCATCCCCAGCGGTCGCACATCCCCATCTATGTCGCCTCGCTCGGCCCCAAGAACGTGGCCATGACCGCGGAGAAGGCCGACGGCTGGCTGCCGATCTTCTACAACCCCACCAAGGCCCACGAGGTGTGGGGCGACGATCTCGCCGCCGGGGCCGCCACGCGCGACCCGGAGCTGGGCCCCCTGCAGGTCGTGGCCGGGGGAGCGGTCGGTTTCGGTGACGAGGCCATGGCCGAGAAGGTGCGGGATGCCAACCGGCCCATGCTCGCCCTCTACGTCGGTGGCATGGGTTCTCGCGACAAGAACTTCTACAACGACCTGTTCTGCCGCTACGGCTACGAGGCCGAGGCCAAGCAGATCCAGGACCTCTACCTCGACGGCAAGAAGGACGAGGCCGCAGCCGCGATCCCCGAGGAGTTCCTCCGCGAGGTCTCGTTGGTCGGCGACGAGGGCTTCGTGCGCGACCAGGTCGCGGCCTACAAGGCGTCCGGTGTGACCGCGCTGTCCATCCAGCCGGTCGGGTCCGACCCCGTCGACGTCATCGAGAAGGTGAAGGCCTGGGCCGACGCCTGATCGTGCCGGCACGGTCTCCTCACCCAAGGGCATCGATGGCGTCGTCGAGGTTCGCCACGGGGATCAGCTCCATGGTGCCGGGGTCGAATCCGTCGAGCTCGTCGACCTGCTCGGCGGGGAACAGGAGCACGTCGGCGCCCGCGGTCGCCGCCGCTCGGGCCTTCGACGGCAGGCCGCCGATCCGCGAGACGGTGCCGTCGGGCTCGATCGCGCCGGTGCCGGCGATCGCTCGCCCACGGGAGAGGTCCTCGCCCGACGCGTGCGCATAGGTCACCAGCGACACCATCAGACCGTGCGAGCGGCCGAGGGCGAGGCTCCGGTACCAGTCGCCGATCGGGGTGGCGGCGAGACGTCCGCCGACGGCCACGTCCAGGTCCTCGGCGAGCCGCGGCTGGCCCGCCGCTCGCAGGCCGACCGCGACCGCCGCCGGCTCACTCGCCTGGGGGCGGCTGGCGTCATCGCCATGGCGCAGGTCGATCGGGCCGTCGGCGCCGGTCACCCAGGCGTTGACCACCTCGCCCACCAGCGGCGGGCGGCCGACGGTCAGCCAGTACCACTCACCGGGCGGATCGATGGTGTCGCCGTCGACCGTGACGCGGCCGTCGAGGCGCCAGGCCGTGCCCGGTGGGTCGGCTCCCCGCACCGTCAGCCACGGCACGGGCAACAGGGCGAGCAGGAGCGCCGTCGCCCCCGTCGCCCCGACGATCCGCCACCGGCGCGGCCCCGAGCGCCACCAGTACACCGAGGCCAGCGCGATCGCTCCACCGAGGAGGGCGGCGAGGTAGATCCACGGGATCCAGGGGGCCTGGCGCTTGGCCAGGATCGCAGCTGCCCCGACGCCGAGCAGCGCAACCAGGGGCAACGCGACCCTCAGCCTCGCCCGCCAAGGTGTCGTGGGCCCTTCTGCTTCAGGCGTGTCATGCACACCTGTGCCCCGGAGGCTCAGGACACGATCTGGTAGATGTCGAGGAGCGCGTCGGTCACTCTGCTGGCCGACCCGCACCGGTCACCAGGAGCGAGGTCGTCGACCAGCGCCTGTCCGGTGTCACGCAGCTTGTCGATCGAGAGGTGCATGAGGGCGTCGTCGCCCGCGGCTGTTGCCAGCTCGTCGGCCCACCGATCGATGTCGGTCCCGGGAACCAGCATCGGCCGCGAGCCCGCCTCGACGAGCGCCTCGCGGGTGATCTCGAGGATGCGCTGGTGGTCGGCATCGGTGCGATTGGTGGTGACAGCAGCGGTGGCGGCAGCCATGTCGTCTCCTTGGGGGGTCCCCGGCGGGTTCGTGCCAGGGTAGGTTGTGATTCGTTCTCCGGCACCGTGTGTGCACCTCAGTTCAACGCACCCACGCCCCCTGTTGTTCCCCGCGGACCGAAGCCCCGGAGGCCCAGCCGCATGACCGCTCCCGACGTCGTCGCCGCTCTCCTCGACGCGCTACCCGCCGATTCGGTGGTCGTCGACCCCGATGTCGTCGACGGCTATCGCTTCGATCGGGCCAAGACGATCGTGCCCGGACACCCGCTCGCGCTGGTGCGGGCGGGCTCGACGGCCGAGGTCGCCACCGTGCTGGGGCTGGCCAGCCGCTTCGGTGTCGGGGTGGTCACGCGGGGAGCGGGGACTGGCCTGTCCGGCGGGTCGGCCGCGGTCGACGGGTCCATCACCTTGTCCACCGAGCGGATGCGTCGTATCGAGGTCGACCGCGACGCCATGCTCGCCGTCGTCCAGCCGGGAGCGCTCAACGTCGAGGTCAAGCAGGCGGCCGCGGCCGAGGGGCTCTGGTACCCGCCCGACCCGTCGTCGTTCGAGATCTGCTCCATCGGCGGCAACCTGGCCACCAACGCCGGTGGGCTGTGCTGTGTGAAGTACGGCGTCACCACCGACTACGTGCTCGGCATCGAGGTCGTGCTCGCCGACGGCACCGTCGTCCGTCTCGGCGGCCGCACCATCAAAGACGTCGCCGGGCTGGACTTGAAGCGGCTGTTCGTCGGTTCGGAGGGGACCCTCGGCGTCATCACCGAGGCCACGTTGCGGCTGCGCCCGCAGCCGCCACCCTCGGCCACGGTGGTCGCCACCTTCGCCGATGTGGTCGATGCCGGCCACGCGGTGAGCGAGGTCATGGCGTCGCTGCGGCCGTCGGCCCTCGAGCTCATGGATCGTGCCGCGGTCGCCGCGGTCGAGGCGGCCAAGCCGATGGGGCTCGACACGTCGGTTGGTGCGCTGCTGCTCGGGCAGTCCGACGCCGGTGACGACACCGTTGCCCGGGTGGCCGAGGTCGCCGAGCGGGCCGGCGCCACCTATGTCGCGGTCACCGACGATCCCGACGAGGGCGAGCTGCTCATGGCGGCCCGCCGCATCGCCATCCCGTGCGTCGAGCGGCTGGGCAGCGTGCTGATCGAGGACGTCGGCGTGCCGATCACGCGCATCCCGGAGCTGCTCGCGGCGGTCGCGTCGGTGGCCGAGCGCAACGACACGACCATCCCCGTGATCGGCCATGCCGGCGACGGCAACTTCCATCCACTGGTCACCTTCGACCCCCACGATCTCGATGCGGTGCAACGAGCCGAGGTTGCGTTCGGGGAGATCATGGACGCGGCGATCGCTCTCGGCGGCACGATCACCGGCGAACACGGGGTCGGATCGCTGAAGGTCCGCCACCTGGCCGGCCAGCTCGGGCCCGAGGTCCTCGACCTGAACCGGCGGGTGAAGGCCGCGCTCGACCCCCAGGGCATCCTCAACCCCGGCAAGTGGCTCTGAACGGCTCGCCGGAGCCCAACCACGACGTGCTCACCCGGCGGTCCACCGCGCCGTCGACCCGACCGTCACGATGCTCACTCGTCTCCTCGCCGCCGCTGGTGAGCGGCTCGAGATGTCGAGCCACCAGATTGTCGGTGACAGTCCGGTCCTGGCGCGTCTCGCTGACGCCTACGACCCGACGGGTCGCGGCACCAAGATCAACTGGACGATGCTGCGTGCGTTCATCGACTGGCTGTGCCTGCACCCGGGCGCGACCGAAGCGGCGATTGCTACTCCACCGCCGCGGACCGGTTCGGTCCTCGATCAGATCCTCGCAGGGATCGCAGAGAAGGTCGCTGCGGACGCCGGCATCGCGGCACCGCGCTGGACTCGTGCGGTCCCGCCAGCTCCTGAGCGGTGGAGTCCACCCGCCACACCCCCGATGCTGGTCGAAGCGGAGCGAACCACGCCTGACCCGTTGCGTCGCCGGAACATCATCCTGCCCGCAGGTTCTCTGTGGCGAGACGCGGCGTGACAGACGCAGCCCCGCTCGACCGGGACCGAATGGTCGCCCTCCTCATGGAGTGAGCTACCCCGGAGGGCGGCTCGAATTTCGCCAGAAGGGGCCTGGAACTTCGCCAGGACCCCTTCGATTTGTTTGTGGAGCTGGAGGGAATCGAACCCTCGTCCGTCAAGTGGTTCCCGACCGCGCTACGACCGTTCCCGAGATGTGGCTTTTCGGCTGCCACCCTGCCGGGTCAGGTGGGCCACGAGGGCCCTGCCGCCGGGTCTTTCCCCGATGTCAGCGTTCTTTCACGCCGTCAGCGGTCTCTCCCTGCTGTCCTCCATCGCTTCTGTTGCCAGGCTGCGATGGACAGGCCCCGCGTGCCATCTCTGGTCGCTATGACGCCTTCGCTACCTGATCAGATCAGGCAACGAGTGCGTACTGCTCGTCTTCGGCAGTTGTTTGGGTGCCCCGTTTTAGGAGTCTGAGCAACTCCGGTCGCACGTCCGAGTCCCGAGCTTCACGTCGAAACCGATCAGCCCCGTATCGGGCCCGTCTTCCCAGCGGTGCTGGGCGGCGGGTGTCAAGTAGCACCCGGAAAGACCGGGCACCCGGAAGGAGCGGGCACCCGGAAGAACCGGGCACCCGGAAGAACCGGGCTGCCGGCGAACCGGCACGTGATCAGTGTACCGGCCAGGTGGGACAGCGGCACAGGGCCTGCGGGTAGCGTCGGCAGGGCATGGACACGCCGCCACGCCCCAGCGAGACTGGAGTGCAGTTCGGGATCCTCGGGCCCCTGAGCATCGTCGTCGACGGTCATGAGGTCGCCCTCGACAGCCCGAAGCAGCGGAGCCTCCTGGTCGCGCTGCTGGTCGAGGCGGGCTCAGCGGTGGCGACCGATCGCCTGGCGGAGATCGTGTGGGGCGAGGACCAGCCGGTGGACCCGTCCAGCACGATCCAGACCCACGTCTCCCGCCTGCGCGGCCTGCTCGAGGAGTGGTGCGGCGAGTCGGCCCGGGAGCTCCTCGTGACCCGGCCAACGGGCTATGCGCTGGCCGTGCATCCCGACCAGGTCGACGCCCGCCGGTTCGAACGGCTGGTGGAGGAGGCCCGCGGCGCCGCCACACCCGAGGCGACGGTCGAGCTGCTCGGAGCCGCGCTGGCGCTGTGGCGGGGACGACCCTTCGTCGAACTCGACCACGAGCAGGCCGATGCGGAGGCCACACGGCTACAGGAGCTGCGCCTGGCCGCGCTGGAGCTGCGCGCCGATGCGATGCTGCGGTTGGCCCGCCACGGCGAGGTGGTTGCCGAGCTGGAGGTGCCGGTGGCCCGCAACCCGCTGCGCGAGCATCTACGTGGCCTGCTGATGGTGGCGCTCTACCGGAACGGGCGCCAGGTGGACGCGCTCGCCGCCTACCGGGACCTGCGCGACCAACTGGTCGGCGAGCTGGGGCTGGAGCCGTCGGCGCCCCTCCGCCAGCTCGAGTTGGCCATCCTCCAGCAGGCCGAGGAGCTCCCATGGCCGGCGCCACCGGTCGTGCCCGACGCGTCCGATGAGCGAGCCGGTGCGACCCGCCACTCGTCGAGCGCCGCCACGGCGATGCTGCCGGAGCCCTTGACGAGCTTCGTCGGTAGGGAGGAGGACATCCGCGGCGTCTCCGCCGCGCTGCGGGGCGGGCGCATCGTGGTGCTGACCGGGGTCGGCGGGGTCGGCAAGAGCCGGCTGGCGATGCGCGTCGCCCGCGAGGTGGCCGACGACTACGCCGACGGGGTTCGGGTGTGCGACCTGTCGGGAGCCGACCGGTCAGAGGCGGTGGCGGAGATCGTCGCCACCGCCCTCGGCGTGTTACCCACCGAAGGTGCCGGTCCGGCGGAAGGCCTCGTGGAGCTCCTCCGCGCGAAACACCTGCTGCTGGTCCTCGACAACTGTGAGCACGTCGCGGCCGGGGCCTCCGCGCTCGCCGACCGGGTCGGGCGGACCTGCCCTGCGGTGGACGTGCTGGTGACCAGTCGTCAGCCGCTTGGCGTCGCCGGTCGACAGATCTGGCCGGTCGCACCCCTGGACGTCGGCGAGGACGAGAACAGTGCCGCGGTCGCCGTCTTCTGCGACCGGGCGAGCGCCGCCGATCCCTCTTTCGAGCTGGCCGGCACCGATCGCGACGCGGTGGTGGAGATCTGCCGGCGACTCGACGGCCTGCCCTTGGCGCTCGAGCTGGCTGCGGCGCGGGTGCGGTCGATGGGCCCCGCCGACATCGCCGCCCGGCTCGACCAGCGCTTCGATCTGCTCACCGCCGAGCCCCCGGAGGTCGCACCGCGGCACCGCAGCCTGCAGACGGTCGTCGATTGGTCCTACGCACTGCTTCCGGAGGCGGCCCAGCAACTGTTCGATCGACTCGCGGTCTTCGCCGGAGGCTTTGAGCTGTATGCCGCCGAACGGGTCTGTGCTGGCGACGGGCTCGCAGAGTGGGAGATCGCCGGGCGGGTGGCCGAGTTGGTCGACAGTTCGCTGGTGGCGATCGAACGCTCGCGCCACCGGGTGCGCTACCGGTTGCTGGAGACCCTGCGGGACCATGGAGTGGCCCGACTCGACGCACGCGGGGAGCTGGCGACCTGGCAACGGCGTCACGCCGAGCACTTCGCCTCGCTGGCCGAGGACGCCATGGTCGGGTTGCAGGGCGCCGAAGAGGGCGAGTGGATGCGTGCCATCGACGTCGAGCTCGCCAATCTCCGTGCCGCCCAGGCGTGGGCCGGGACCCATGGGCAGGTGGACCTGGCACTGCGGCTGCCCGCGCTCCTGTGCGACTACGCCTACTACCAACTTCGCGACGAGGTCTACGGATGGGTGCTACGCGCTCTCGAGCTTCCCGGCGCATCGCAGTCGCCGGCGTGGGGGGCCGCCCTGGTGGCCGCCGGGGTCGGCTGCATGCAGCGCGGCCAGCTGGGGAAGGCCCATGAACACGGCGAGCGGGCCCTGGCGGCGGCGTCGGACGAGTGGGTGGTGCTGCGGGCCGTGCAGCTGCTGGCCGAGATCTCCCTGTACCGAGGCCACCTCGACGAGACCGACCGGCGAGGCACGCAACTCGTCGAAGCGGCGCGGTCGGTCGACAGCGCCTACTACGAGTCGCTCGGCCAGCTCTACCGGGTGTTCGCCGCCACCTACACGGGACGGGCCGACGACGCCGCGGCCCAGCTGCGGGAGGGATGGCAGGTCGTCGAGCGAGCCCGCACCCCGAGCCTGCGGGCCGGCTACTGCTACCTGGAGGGCGAGATCCGACTCGACGCCGACCCCGGTGCCGCCCTGGCGGCGTTCGAGCAGGCGAGCGAGGTCGCCGCGTCGGTCGGAAACCGCTTCATCGAGGGCGTGGCGCGGGTCTCGATCGCCTCCCTCGAGGCGAGGCACGGTGAGCCGGGCGAGGCGCTCGCGGCCTTCAGCGAGATCATCGCCCACTGGCGAAGCTCCGGTGACTGGGCCCACATGTGGACCACGCTGCGCAACCTGCTGGTCCTGCTCGAACGCGTCGCGGCGAACGAGCCCGCTGCCGTCCTCCTCGGCGCGGTCGAGACCGCTGGCACCGGCGCCTTGGCCTTCGGCACCGACGCGCAGCGCCTCGAGACGACCGCGAGCTCACTTCGCGAGTCCCTGGGCCGAGAGGCGTTCGCGGCCGCCGCGAACCGCGGTCGGAACATGAGCGACGACGAGGCGGTCGCCTACGCGCTGGACGAGATCGACCGACTCGTGGCCGAGGGAGTCGTCGACGGGTCCTGACCGCCCCGGGGCCGATGACGCACGCAAACGGCAGGTTCCTACGGGCGAACCTCGAGCACCTGGTGGACCGGTGCCTCCGCGACCTTGCGGAACCGCGTGAAGCCGGCCCGTTCGAAGACCTCGCGGATGGCGGAGGGACCGGCCTGGCCACCCAGCGCGTATCCGACGTCCTGGGCCAGCGAGTTCGGCGTGCACACGAAGGTGGACATGCCGTAGGCGAGGCGGCCGAAGGGCCCGAGGTTGTCCTCGGTGCGGTCCTCGGAGCGGATCTCGACGAGCATGACCGTGCCGTCGTCGGCGAGGGTCTTGCGGGCGTGGGTCGCCGCCCCGACCGGATCGCCGAAGTCGTGAAGCGCGTCGAAGAAGCAGATGAGGTCGTATCCACCGCGGTCGGGCAACGGGTACTCGTCGGCCGCGGCGACCTCGAAGCTCACCCGATCGTCATCGAGCCCGGCCTCGGTGGCGCGTCTGCGGGCGGCCTCGATCGAGGCATCGTGGTAGTCGAACCCGGCCACGGTGGTGTTGGGGAAGGCCTCGGCGAGCAGGATCGAGGAGGCGCCGTGCCCGCAGCCGATGTCGGCCACCTGCGCGCCCGCGGTCAGCTTGTCCTGCATCCCGTCCAGCGCCGGGATCCACTCGTCGACGAGATTGGCCCGGTAGGCGGGCTTGAAGAACGCCTCGGTGGCGCCGAACAGCCTCGGGTCGTGTTCGTGCCACCCCACACCGTCGCCGGACTGGAACGCGGCCTCGAGCTTGGGTTCCACCGCCCAGATCGCGGCCATCTGCTTCCACGCCGGCGCCATGTGGACCGGGCTGCTCTCCTCCGCCAGCACCATCGCGTGCTCGGGCGGCAGCTCGTAGGTTCCACTGGCCGGGTCGTAGGCGACGTAGCCCCCAGCCGCCTGGTTGTCGAGCCACTCGCGCACGTACCGCTCGTGGGTGCCGGTCCGCTGGGCCAGCTCTGCTGGAGTCAGGGGTCCGGCCTCGGCCATCGCCCGGTACAGACCGAGCTGATGTCCGAGGTAGGTGAGCGCGCTCGAGACCGTCGCGCCCAGGTCGCCGACGACCTGTCCCACGAACTGCTCGACCTTCTCCTCATCGATGTGCATGCCTGACTCCTTCTCGTCGTCGTTGCGGTGCCCGGGGATCATCAGCCCTCGCGCTTTCACCTCACTCTCACGACGCTGTCGAGCCCGTCACCGGTCTTCATCACCCAGGCATGTCGATAGCTTCCAGCATTTTTCGGTGGTTGTGGTTGCGAACAGGTGTTCGAGCCGGTATTGTGGGGTGCATGAGCGAACATCCGGCGGTGCTGGTGCGACAACTGGGGGAGGTGCTCGACGGGTTGGCTGGGGTCGACTGGGCTCTGGTCGATCCGGGGTCGGCGGCGGAGGTGTTGGTGGGGTTGATGGGGGCGGGTTCCAAGCTCGATGCGGTCACCGCGGCGGTGGCGGGCCGGGTGGAGGCGTCGCGGGTCTGGGCCGAGGACGGGTCCAAGTCCGCGTCGGCGTGGTTGGGTCGGGCCGCGGGTCGTGATCGGGCCGAGACCAAGGGCGTGTTCGGGCGGGCTCGGGCGTTGCGGGACATGCCCGGGACCGCGGCTGCCCACGAGGCGGGGGAGTTGTCGGCGCGTCATGTGCGGTTGTTGGCTCGGGCCCAGCGGATCAACCCCGAGGTGTTTGCCGGTGATGACGAGGCGTGGCTGGTGGCCCAGGCCCAGGTGTTGGGTTTCGACGATTTCGCCAAGGTGGTCGACTATTGGTGTCAGTGCGCGGCGCCTGATGAGGTCGAGGACCAGGCCCGGGCCCGTTACGAGGCCCGCCGGGCCCGACTCACCACTGGGTTGGACGGGATGGGCCATCTCGAGGTCGATCTCGACCCGGTCGCCCACGCCGTCTTCGCCGAAGCGTTGGCGCGGATCGAACAAGAACTGTGGGAGACCGATTGGGCCGAGGCCCGCGACCGTCTCGGGGCCGACGCCACCAAGGCCGATCTGGCCCGCAGCGATGCCCAACGTCGCCACGACGCCCTGGTCGAGATGGCCCGGCGTTCCGCCGCGACCCCCGCCGGTGCCCGCAAACCGGTGCCGTTGATCACCGTGCACATCGACCACGACACCCTGGCGGGTCGGGTGTGTGAGCTCTCCACCGGCCAGGTCCTCACCCCCGGTGAGGTCCTGCCCCTGTTGAGCGAAGCCGACATCGAACGGGCCGTGTTCGACACCCCGTCGCGGCTGGTCGACCTCGGCGAACAGGCACGGTTCTTTGTCGGTGGCACCCGCCGAGCCGTACAGATCTGCCAACCCCAATGCGTGCACAACACCTGCGAGGTGCCCGCCGAACGCTGCGACGTCCACCACATCGAGGCCTGGCCCGCCGGGCCCACCACCCAAGCCAACGGCGAACCCCGCTGCCCCGCACACCACCCCGGCCGCCGCCGCACCGACAAAGCCCGCCAGAAACGACGACGAAGTGGCCGCGGCAGCAAGACAGACAGCAGCGCCGATGGAGACGACGATGGAGACGGCGAAGCCGACCCGCCTGGGTGAGAGTGGGCGGTGAGTCGCGTCCTCGGCGAGGTCTACCAGATCGATGGCACCAGCAAGGGGTCCGGTGCCCCTGCCGACGTCGGCTTCGGCGGCCAGATGCTGGGCCTCCGCGGTGCTGGTGGTGCTGTGGAGGATCCTCCGCCGTCGCTGAACGGGGTCAGGAGCGGCGGGCGCGACCGGCTCTCATCGCTCGCTTCGCCTCGAGGTCGGCGTCGCGCTTGGCGAGCACCTGCCGCTTGTCGTACTGCTTTCGGCCCCGGGCGATGCCCAGCTCGACCTTGGCGTTGCCGTCGCTGAAGTAGATCGACAGCGGGACGAGGGTGAGGCTCGGCTCCTGGTCCAACCGCGAACCCAGGCGCTCGATCTCGGACTTGTGCAGGAGCAGCTTTCGTACCCGATCGGGGTCGGGTCGGCCGTAGAGCCCGGCGCTGAGCCACGGGCTGATGTGCACCTGGTGCAGCCACGCCTCTCCCTTGGCGACGCGAGCGAACCCGTCGGCCAGCTGCACCTTTGCGTCGCGCAGCGACTTCACCTCGCTGCCCCGCAGCACGAGACCAGCCTCGATGGTGTCGAGGACGTCGTACTCGTGGCGGGCGCGGCGATTGGTCGCCACCACCTTCTTGCCGGAGCTCTTGTCCCTGGTGGACTGTTCGGGTGCAGGCACGGGACGAGGGTACTCACCGCTAGCCTCGCCGCCATGCTCCACGTCCCGGTCGCAGTGATCAACCAGATGGTCGGCCATGCCTATGACGGACTCCCCGACGAGGCGTGTGGTCTGTTGGTGGGCCGGGCCGAGCGCGACGAGGTGCTGCGCTTCGTCCCGACGCGCAACGCGGCCGAATCGAGCAAGCTGTACACGATCGACGGCCTCGAGCAGATGAAGGCCGAGCGAGCAGCCGAAGCCGAGGGCCTGGCGCTCATCGGGGTGATGCACTCCCACACCCACACCACCGCCTACCCGTCACCGACCGACGTCGCCCAAGCCGAGTGGCTCGACCCGGCGTGGCACTTCGTGATCGTGTCGCTTCGCGACGAGGCGCCGAGCACCCGCAGCTACCGGATCGTCGGCGAGGAGATCACCGAGGAGGCGATCGTCCCCGTTCGGCGCTGACCAGGTTCAACCGCTCGACTCGGTGTGTAACCATCGGGTGATCAAACCGTCTTGGATGCCCGAACGTGGGTAGACCATCGGAGGAAGGAACCAGCAGTGAGCGACACCCCCCAGGGGCCAGGATGGTGGAAAGCCTCGGACGACAAGTGGTATGCCCCCGAGCAGCACCCCGACTACCAGGGCTCGGCGGCACAGGACCAGCCGAACCAGCCGGCGCAGGACCAGCCGGCCGCGGAGGCAACACCTCCCCAGGAGCCGGCGGCACCCGAGCAGCCGGCACCCGAGCAGCCGGCACCGGACCAGCCGGCACCGGACCAGCCGGCACCCGAAGCCGCCCCGCCACCGGCGCCGTCGGTGCCCCCCGCTCCCCAGGTGCCGCCTGCCCCGGCCGCACCACCACCCGCGGCCGCGCCGCCACCGGCAGCTCCACCCCCGGCGGCCCCACCTCCCGGACCGCCACCCGCACCGACCGGCGGACAACCTGCCGCCGGCGGAGGCGGTGGTGGAAACAGCACCAAGATCATCGTCGGCATCGTCGTGGTTCTCGCCCTGGTCGCCGCGGCCTTCGTGGTCGTCACCCAGCTCAGTGACGACGAGGCGTCGGCGAGCACGGTGACGCTCGAGTCGATCGGCTCCACGGGCTCGAACCCCTTCTTCGCCTCCATCGCACCAGAACCCAGCGGCAGCCTCCTCGACTTCGCCGAGCGCGGAGCCGACGACAGCGGCGAGGAGCCCGATGCCGTCGACGAGGACGAGGGAGCCGACGACGAGACCGACGAGGGTGCCCCCGAGACCGACGACGAGACCGATGACGAGACGACCGAGGTCGGATACCGCTCGGTCGACGGATCGGTGCCCGGCCTCTACGGAGGCACGCTCAACGAGGGCTCCTGTGACGCCGGCCAGCTGGCCGGTCTGCTCGCGGCCGAGGAGGACAAGGCCCAGGCCTGGGCCGATGTCCTCGAGATCGATCCGGCGGATATCGCCCCCTACATCGACGATCTCACTCCGGTGAACCTGGGATCGGACACCCGCGTGGTCAACCACGGGTTCCGCGACGGCGACGCCACACCCCGCCAGTCGATCCTGCAGCGGGGCACCGCGGTGCTCGTCGACCGCCACGGCGTGCCCCGGGTCAACTGCTACAGCGGTGCGCCGCTGCGTCAGCCCGAAGCGATCGAGGGCGAGGAGGAGTACGAGGGAGACGAGTGGCCCGCCTTCGAGCCGCCCGAGGTCGCCGTGGTCGACGACGCTCCCTCCGAGCTCGACAGCTTCGACCTTCGCGATGTCGAGACCGGTGAGCTGTTCAACCGGCCCGCCGGCAGCAGCGGCGAGTCCGACGGCGAGCCGGTCGACCGGCCTGCCACCGAGGAGCGCCAGGTCGACGGCGAAATCGAGCTCAACCGCGAGTACGAGGACAGCATCGAGGACGACCGCACCGAGGCCCGCTACACCTTCGACGCCCCCGACGGAGCGGTGATGTTCCTGCGGGTCGCCAACAACGATGACAGCGTCCGCCGTGTCCGCACCCAGCTCTCCGCCGACGGCTCCGAGTTCGCCAGCTTCCGCACCAACCCCGGTGACAGCGGCGAGGAGCGCATCGTCCTCGACCACGACGGCGGCACCACCTTCGAGCTCGTCTTCACCGAGGGTCCCGCCGCCTACACCTTCGAGATCGAGATGGAGGTGCAGGACGACGCCGGTCAGGGTGGCGACGCCGGCGACGAGTTCGACACCGCCTTCGAGGTCTCCTCGGGCAGCACCGTCGAGGGCTTCCTCGGCGGCCAGGACGGCATGGACGGCTACCTCCTCGAGCTTCCCGAGGGGGGAGCGGTGTTCACCCTCGCCCTCGAGAACGACCGAGAGTCCGAGCGGCGGGTGCGACTCCAGGTGTACCTCGACGGCGATCGCCTCCACAGCAACCGGACCAACCCCGCCTCCGACGACTCGCTCACCCACGTGTTCGGAGCGGAGCAGTCGGGCTTCATCGAGATCTACGTGGACGAGGGTGGCGCGAACTACCGGTTGACACCCGAGCTCACCCCGCAGGCCGACGGTGGCCAGGAGGGCGACGCCCCCGGCGAGCTGGCCGATGCCCGCGAAGTCGAGGTCGGCGTGGAGCTGAGCGGTCGGATCGGCAACCAGGACGGCACCGACTTCTACACCTTCGCCCACCCCGGAACACCTGGGACCCTCGTCGTCGAGAACTCGGCCGAATCCGGTCGGAGGTTCCGCGTCGAGCTCCAGAACGCCGACGGCAGTGGGGTGGACAACGACCGGGTGAACCCGGGGGCCAACGCCCAGATCACCTTCGACGAGGACGAGGAGGGCGCGATGTACCGCCTGATCTTCACCGAGGGACCGGCTCAGTACACCTTCTCCATCGTGAGCGGGGAACCAGCCGAGGGTGGCTGACGCACCCGTCGAGCTCGAGGTCCGGGCGGCCGACGGTTCCCGGTCCACCCGATCGCTGGACGCAGCGGTCGAGGTGGGCCGGGAAGCCGCGTGGGTCCTCGACGATCCGGCGGTCTCGCGCCATCACCTGAGGTTGGAGCCGAGCCCGGCCGGCCTCATCGCCACCGATCTCGGCTCGGCCAACGGCACCGTGGTCAACGGCCGGCCGCTCAACGCGCCGACGGTGCTGGCGCCCGGCGACGTGCTCGAGCTGGGTTCCACGGTGCTCACGGTGCTGGAACCGGCACCGGCATCGGCACCACCGCCGCCGCCACCACCTCCACCGGCGCCGGCACCCCCGCCTCCGGAGCCGGCACCCCCACCGGCGCCGGCTCAGCCGCCTCCCGAGCCCCCGCCGGCACCGGCACCGACCCACCGCCCGGCGCTCGACGAGTTGGCCACCCTCGCCACCGACGCCGCGATCGTGCGCTATCGCCCGGGCAGCCTGGGTGAGACCTTGGCACCCCAGGTGGCCAAGGACCTGGTCCGCGCCCGGGCGAACCTGGCGGGCCTTGGCTCGGAGCCGTGGGGGGTGATCCCCCAGGTGTGTCTGGTCGACCCGTTCCCCGATCCCGCCCAACCGGGCGAGGTCGTCACCTCGGGGGCGGTCATCGACCCCGAGCGAAACGAGATCTGGGTGGCGGTCACCTCCGACCGCTCACCGGAGACCCCCGAGCGCTACCTTGCCCGTTTCTTCGGGGCCAGCCTGCCCGCGGGCGACGAGCTCGGCCTGTTCCTCGACGGGTTCGGCCTGCACCTGGCGGGGGTCGATCCCGACGAGCAGCTCGGCGGCCACGAGCTGCCCCCGATCGACATGGTCGACGACGACCTCGCGGCGATGATGGTCACCTCCCTCGTGGCCTTCATGATCCGTCGCGCCGGCAAGGACGGGCGCGTCACCTTCCTCCGCTTCCTCGCCCAGACCCGACCCGGCGGCCGGGAGAACGCGGCCCGCGAGGTCTTCGGCGATGGCCTGGCCCGCATGGAGCAGCAGTGGCGGAGCGAGCTGGCCCGGGGGAAGGTCAAGGCCCAACCTCGGGCGTTTCTCGCCATGGCCGTCCGCGAGATGCGGCCCTACTGGACCAAACAGATCGAGATCGCGGTCTACATGCTGGTCGGCCTGGGGTTCACCACCGTGTTCCCCTTCGTCTTCCGGGAGCTGGTCGACAACGCCATCCCCAGCGGCGAGTGGAGCCAGGTCACCAGCCTGCTCGGGCTCCTCGGCGTGGTGCTCGCGGTGTCGCTGCTGGCGGGGCTACGCCGCTCGTACCTGTCGGCCTTCGTCAGCACCTCGGTGATCACCAACCTGCGCACCCGCATGTTCGAACGGCTCCAGCGGCTCTCGCCCGGGTGGTTCCACCGGCGCGAGCAGGGCGACGTGCTGTCGCGGTTCCTGTCCGATGTGGGCGAGGTCGAGTCCGGGTTCTCGGCCGCGCTGCGCGACGGCGCGTTCCAGCTGGTGTCGCTGCTCGTCTCCGCCGCGGTGCTGCTCACCCTCCAGCCCATGCTCGGGCTGGTGGTGCTCGCCGGTGTGCCGGTGGTGGCCTTCATCTACACCCGGATGGCCGACGGTGCGCTCAAACGGTCGATGGCGGTGCAGGAGCAGAGCGGCGCCCTGCTCAACGTGTTGTCCGAGAACTACTCGGCCCAGCCGGTGGTGAAGGCCTTCGCCCTCGAGGCCCGCGAGATCGCCCGCTTCGGGCGGTCGTCCACGCGGCTGTTCGACTCCAACCTTCGACTCGCGCTCTTCGGCGGCTTCTTCGGACTCTCGGTCAACGGTGTGGTCGCCGTGCTGCGCCTCGTCGTGCTCGGCCTCGGTGTGTGGATGATCTTCGAGGGCCAGCTCACCATCGGTGGCCTGGTCGCCTTCATGGGGGTCATGGGCGAGGTCATCGGCCCGGTCGGCCAGCTCACCGGCGTCGGCCAGCAGCTGCAGTCGGCCACCGGCGCGCTGGCCCGTGTGAACGAGGTCCTCGAGGCCGAGCTCGACGTGCCCGACGCCCCCGATGCGGTCGAGTTGCCCCGCATCACCAGCGAGATCCGCTTCGACGACGTCAGCTTCTCCTACACCGCTGGTGGCGCCCCGGTGATCGAGGGGTTGAGCTGTGTGATCCCCGCGGGGGCCAAGGTCGCCTTCGTCGGGCCCTCGGGAGCGGGCAAGAGCTCGGTGCTCAACCTGCTCATGCGCTTCTACGACGCGGACGGTGGCTCGATCTCCGTCGACGGCCACGACATCCGCAACGTGTCGCTGGCCTCGCTGCGCGCTCAGATGGGGGTGGTGTTCCAGGAGAACTTCCTGTTCGACATCACCGTGCGCGAGAACCTCCGCCTCGGGCGCCCCGACGCCACCGACGCCGAGATCGAGGAGGCCGCCAGGGCCGCGGCCATCCACGACACGATCATGGAGCTGCCGAACGGCTACGACACGCTGGTGGGTGAGCGCGGCGGCCGGCTCTCGGGCGGGCAACGCCAGCGGGTGGCCATCGCCCGGGCGATCGTGCGCAACCCCGCGATCCTGGTGCTCGACGAGGCGACCTCGGCGCTCGACCCCCGCACCGAGCGCCAGATCGCCGCCACGCTCGAGGAGCTGTCCGAGGGTCGCACCACCGTCGCGGTGACCCACCGGTTGGCGTCGGTCGTCGACTACGACCAGGTGTTCGTCCTCGTCGACGGGCAGCTGGCCGAACAGGGCACCCACTCCGAGCTACTGGCCCTCGGCGGGGTCTACTCGAGCCTCTGGGCCGAGCAGACCGGAACCGCTCCCGAGGCACCCGCAGCACCCTTCGACATCGCCGACGCGCTCAGCCGCACGAGCCTGTTCGCAGGACTCGCCGAGGAGCAGCTCGCGGTCGTCGCCGACGCCATGACCGCTCGCGACGCCACGCCGGGCGAGCGCATCGCCGAGGGAGGCGGGCACCTGTGGCTCATCCGCGACGGCCGCGGACGCGTGGTCGTCCCCGCCCCGCAGGGTGGTGAGAGCGCCACCGTCGAGCTCGGCCCGGGCCAGGTGTTCGGCGTCTCCGCGCTGCTCGGCGAGGAGAGCGGTGCCGAGCTGGAGGCCATCGACCGGCTCAAGCTGCTGGTGCTCGACGACGAGCACCTCGCCTCGCTCGCTGTCCAGATCCCCGAACTGGGTGCCGCGCTCGAAGGTGCCGGCGCCCCCGGGCCGGCACCCGACGGCGGCATCCGGTTGCGGGCCACCATCGGGCCCGCCGGCATCCAGGGGGCCGCGCCGGTCGCCCCTGCCGGTCGCCGCGAGGCCACCGTCCCCGACGCCGAGGACATCCGGCGTACGCTGGGGCCGGTTCCCCGAGCCGGCTGAGCCACCACTGAGGAGCCTCCGTGCCCGTCTCTGTCACCAACCCGGTCATGAACAGCGTGCTGCGCGCCGCCCGCGAGGCCACCGGTGCCAGCCGGGCCCTGCTGCTCGCGATCGACGGCGAGGTCCTCACAGTGGTCGCCGCCGACGGTGACGGTACGGCAACGGCGGTGGGCGTGTCGGTCGACATGGGCCAGGGCGTCGCCGGCTTCGTCGCTGCCTCGGGCCAGCCGGTGGCGCTGCGCCCGTCCTCGACCGACCAGCGCCTCGACGACGACGTGGCCGTCGCCCTCGGGTGGCAGCCCCAGGCCGTGCTCACCGTGCCCTGCCTCGGCATGGACACCATCAGCGGCGTGCTCGAGCTGCTCGACCCCGACCGCGACGGTGGATTCGACTTCGACGACGTCGAGAGCACCACGGTGCTCGCCGGCGTGGCCGGGACGGTGCTCGAGGAGGCGCTCGCCGCCCAGAGCGTCCCGTCACCGAGCGAGCTGCACGCCGAGCTGACGACCCTGGCCGACGCCGACCCCGGCCGCTATGCGACCGTCGCCACCCTGGTCCAAGCCCTGCTCGACCGTGACTGACGACCCCCGGCTGCCCGCCTACGGCCGGACCTCCACCGTGCTGCGCCTCGATCAGGCGTCGTCGATGGAGGACCTGTCGCCCGCCTGGGCGTGGGGCGGGTCGACCGGCAAGGGTGCCCGGGTGGCGGTGGTCGACAGCGGGATCGAGGCCGATCACCCCGACCTCGGCGACTGCGTCGACCGCGACGGCGGCATCGAGATCAGGGTGGGGCCAGACGGCGAAACCACCGAGATCACCGGTCCCCACGACGACTCGGTCGGCCACGGCACCGCCTGCGCGGGGATCATCCACGACATCGCCCCCGAGGCCACCATCACCAGCGTGAAGGTGCTCGGTCCCGGGCTCCGAGGTCGAGCGGCGGCGTTCCTCCGTGGCCTGGCGTGGGCGGTCGAGCAGCGCTTCGACGTCATCAACCTGTCGCTCGGAACCAACCGTCGCGAGTGGGCGCTGCCGTTCTATGAGATCTGCGACCAGGCCTACTTCTCGGGCTCGCTGGTGGTGACCGCGGCCAACAACCTGCCCAAGACCAGCTTCCCGTCGCTGTACGCCTCGGTCGCCAGCGTGGCGTCGTCGATGTCGACCGATCCGTTCCGGTTCCACCACAACCCCGAGCCCCCGACCGAGTTCCTCGCGCCGGGTGTCGGCGTGTCGGTGGCCTGGCGGGGAGCGAGCCGGATCGACGCCACCGGCAACTCCTACGCGGCCCCACACATCAGCGGCATCGCCACGCTCATCCGCGCCAAGCACCCCGACCTGCGGCCGTTCCAGGTCAAGACGGCGTTGTGGGCCACCGCCGCCAACGTGCGAGAAGCGCCCCGTCCCGCGGGCCGGCGCACCCTGGCCCGTGGCGGCACCACCTCCACCCGGGCCAGCATCGCCCTCCGGCGTCGGTGACCAGAGTCGTGGTGACCCCGACATCGGGTCCGGCAACGTCGTAGCATCGTCGGCCGTGGCCGATCTGACCGACGCAGCGTTGGTGGAGGCAACCATGCGGGGCGACCAGGTCGCCTACGCGTCGTTGTTCGAACGGCACTCCGGCGCGGTGCGCACCGCCGTGCGGGGCCACATCGGCTCCGATCCCGACGCCATCGAGGACGCGGTGCAGGAGTCCTTCACCCGGGCGCTGAGCCGGCTCGACTCGCTCCGCGACCCGAATCGCTTCCGGCCGTGGCTCATGCAGATCGCCCGCAACGCCGCCACCGACGTGCGCCGCCTCAACACCAGGGCCGACCACGAACCGATCGAGGAATCCGGTGGCGAGGGAGTGGTCCTCACCACCGATCGCACCGATCCCGACACCGAGGTCGAGCTCCGTGAGATGGCGCAGCTGGTGCGCGGCTGTGTGGCCGGGCTCACGCCACGCGACGCCACGGCCATCTCGATGGTGCTGTGGCTGGGGTTCGGACCCCAAGACGTGGCCGCCGCGCTCGGTGTCACCCCTGGAGCGGCCAAGGTGCTGTTGCACCGGGCCCGGCGCCGGCTGCGCGATGCGCTGATCGTCGAGATCGCGGCCGCGGCCCGCTCCTTCGCTTGTGCGGAGCTCTCCTCGCTGATCGAGGCGAGCGACGAGCTGGCGGCGGCGCGACACCTCAAGGACTGCCGGACCTGTCTCGACGCGAGCAGGGTCCACGTCGGTCTCGACGCCGGAGCCCACTGAGGCGTCATGAGATGGGGCGGCGACGGGTGTCGGTCCGTGCAGGTGTGTAACCATCGCGTCGACGAGAGGTCAAGGGGAACGTGAGCGAAGATTCCAACGGACACGGCACCGACCAAGGCGACGGCGATCCCGCGAGCCGACTGCTCGACAAGTTGGGTTCGTTCGTCGCCGACCTCGACGACGAGGAACGTCAGGCCTTCGCCGCCTTGCTGGCGCCAGGAGTGGCCCTGGCCCACGAGCCCGATGCCGAGGTGGTGGGGTTCAGCGCCAGCGAGTGGCTGCCCTCGGCGCTGCCCGACCGGCTCGGCGAGGTCATCCGCGAGCGGGGGCTGCGGATCGAAGGCCTGTAGCTCAGGTGTCGAGGCGCGCCTCGCAGTCGAGGAAGACCGCCTCCATGGGTGGGGTCAGGGAGGCACCATCGGCGCTGATGGTGCGCTCGGCGGCGAGGAACTCGCCGGTGGTCAGCTCGTCGAGCGCAGTCTCGATGGCGCACTCGCACAGCTCGGCGTCGGTACCCTCCAGACAGACCTCTTCGAACCGCTCGACCACCTCGGTCGGCACCTCGGTGGATGCCGCCTCCTCCGGCTCGCCGTCGTCGCCGCTGTTGAGCAACACGACAGCGGCCACCACGGCGATCACCAGCACGGCCAGGCCGGCGACGATGCCGGCGACGGGAACCCCGGAGCGCCTGGCGGGAGCCGGGCCTGGGGCCGGTGCTGGGCTCGGCGTCGGCGGGGGAGTGGGAGGGGACGCTGGTGGCGGAGCCGGAGGAGCATCAGCCGCTGGTGGGGGCGGAGCTGGTGCAGCCGGTGGTGGGGTCGATGGGGCCTGGCGTACCGGTGGCTCGACGACCACGGTCTCACGCGACGGGGGCGGGGCCGGGCCGCTTCTGCCGCCCAGGGTCGTGCGGGCGGCCAGGACCGGCACGTTGCACCGCTCGAGCCAATCGGGGCCGTAGCCATCGGAGGCGGCGGCGTCGAGCGCCCGGGCGAAGTCGGCTGCGGTCTCGTAGCGATCGGCGGGTTCCTTCTCGAGCGCGCGCATCACCACGTCGGCGACCGGTTCGGGCACGGCCGCCTCGATGTCGCGCACCGGTCGTGGCCGCTCGTGGACGTGGCGGTAGAGCTGTGAGAGCGCGTCGCCGGTCGACTCGAACGGCAGGCGGCCGCTGAGCAGCTCGTAGAGCATGGCCCCCACTGCGTACACGTCGGTGCCGGGCCCGAGCGGACGGCCCGAGCCCTGCTCGGGGGCCATGTAGGCGGGGGTGCCCATGACCACCCCGGTGGCGGTGCGGTTGGAGGACGCATCACCGACGACCTTGGCGATGCCGAAGTCGGCCAGCTTGGGAACGCCGGCACTGTTGAACAGCACGTTCTCGGGTTTCACGTCGCGGTGCAGGATGTCCTGGCTGTGGGCGTGGGCCAGGCCGGTGAGCACGGCGACCGACACCGCGCAGCACTGCTCGGGGGAGAGCTCGCCGTCGGAGAAGCGGTCCCACAGCGTGCCTCCGGGCATGAGCTCCATGACCAGCAGACACACGCCCTCGTGCTCGACGAAGTCATAGAGCGGGACGATGTGGGGGTGATCGAGCGAGGCCACCACGCGAGCCTCGGCCAGAAAGCGCGACCGAACCTCGGGGTCGGCGCCGAACGCGCGCGGGAGCGCCTTGATCGCCACCCGGCGCTCGAGGGACCGGTGCGATGCCTCGAGCACGACCCCCCACCCGCCGCGGCCTATCTCTTCGCCGACCTCGTAGTTGGGGAGTGCCTCGACCATGAGGCGGCGCTCGCTCGACATCGATCCGAGTGTAGGGGCGCGCCGGTCGCAGGGTTGGACGACGAGGTGAGGCGTTCGTGGCGCTCCCTCGGTAGAATCCCTACTTGTTCTATCGACAATCCCCGCCGGTCTGGTGGGAGGGAGTCCGCCCGTGTCCGTGCACAGCTCGGTGCTCGACCTCATCGGCAACACACCGATGGTCGAGGTGAGCCAACTCAGCCCCACTCCCGGTGTGCGGATCCTCGCCAAGCTCGAGGGCCAGAACCCGTTCGGTTCGGTCAAGGATCGGGTGGCCAAGTCCCTCATCGCCGAGGCTGAGAGCGACGGCACCCTCACCCCCGGCAAGCGGCTGATCGAACCGTCGTCGGGCAACACCGGCATCGCCATGGCGGCCATCGCCCGCCTCAAGGGCTACCCGATCACCATCGTGATGCCCGAGAACGTGTCGATCGAACGCCGCCAGCTGCTCGAGATCTTCGGTGCCGAGATCATCACCACGCCGGGTGCCGAGGGGTCGAACGGCGCGGTGCGTCACGCGCAGCAGCTCGCCGACGAGCACCCCGAGTGGGCGTTCCTCTACCAGTACGCCAACAGCGCCAACCCCCAGGCCCACTACGACACCACCGGTCCCGAGATCTGGCGCGACGTCCCCGACATCACCCACTTCGTGTCCGGCCTCGGCACCAGCGGCACCCTCATGGGCGTCGGCACCTACCTCAAGGAGCAGAACCCCGACATCAAGATCATGGCGGTCGAGCCGCCGGTCGGGGAGCGGGTCGAGGGTCTTCGCAACCTCGAGGAGGGCTACATCCCACCGGTGTACGACAAGTGGGGCGGCCAGGACCTGCTCGACGGCAAGCGCATCGTGCGGCCCCGCGAGTCGATCGAGTGGACCCGCCGGCTGGCCGAGGAGGCCAGCATCTTCGCCGGCATCTCCGCCGGTGCCGCACTCGCAGGAGCGGCCAAGGTGGCCGAGAAGGTCGACTCGGGGGTCATCGTCTTCGTCGTCGCCGACGGCGGTTGGAAGTACATGTCGACCGGTGCATGGACGGACCCGATCGACGACGTCGTCGAGCGCGCCGAGCAGATCATCTACTTCTGAGCATCGGGTAGGCTCACCCTGCGGCGGGACACCGCACCAGGGGGGCACACGACATGGATCCGACCTACTCCGCCGAAGCGGAGACCTACCGCGAGAAGATCCGCGGCTTTCTCGCCGAGCACCTGCCCGACGGCTGGCAGGGCGTCGGTGCCCTGCCCGAGGGCGAGCGCGAGACCTGGCTCGAGGAGTGGCGCGGCCGGCTGGCGCAGGCGGGCCTCCTCGCGGTGGCGTGGCCCACCGAGTACGGCGGCGCTGGTCTCTCACCGATCGAACAGGTCGTTCTCTCCGAGGAGTTCGCCAAGGCGGGCGTTCCCACCCAGACCGGCAACGACGGGTTCGGCATCGGTATGGTCGGTCCGACCATCATCGTCTGGGGTACCGAGGAGCAGAAGCAGCACTTCCTGCCCCGGATCATCTCGGGGGAGGACCGTTGGTGCCAGGGCTACTCCGAGCCCGACGCCGGGTCCGACCTCGCCAACATCGCCACCAGGGCCGAGCTCGACGGCGACGAATGGGTGATCAACGGCCAGAAGATCTGGACCTCGTCGGGACATACCGCCAACTGGATCTTCGTCCTCGCCCGCACCGACCCCACGGCGACGAAGCATGCGGGCATCTCGTTCCTGCTCGTGCCGATGGACCAGCCGGGCATCGAGGTGCGGCCCATCCGCGAGATGACCGGTGAGGCGCTGTTCAACGAGGTGTTCTTCACCGATGCCCGCACGGCCAAGGAGAACGTGGTCGGTGAGGTCAACAACGGGTGGACCGTTGCCAACACCCTGCTCGGGTTCGAGCGGGGTGGGCGTTCGACGGTGCTCGCCATCGGCTACCGAGCCGAGCTCGACGCCATCATCGATCTGGCCCGTGACCGAGGCCTCGACAGCGACGCGGTGATCCGCCAGCGTCTCGCATGGGCCCACACCCAGGTCGAGATCATGCGCTACCTGGGGATGCAGTCGCTCACCAAGGCGCTCACGGGCGATCAACCCGGTGCCGCGGCATCGATCATCAAGCTGTTCTGGAGCGAGTACCACAAGCTCGTGACCGAGCTCGCGGTCGACATACTCGGCGCCGAGGCCATGGTTCCCACCGGCGACACGGGTGGTTCGTCGATCCAGGCGTTCTCCGGCGGCAAGATGTCGTCGGCCGCTGCCGTGCGCGGCCTCTACGGTGCTCGCCCCGGAACGATCTATGCCGGCACCTCACAGGTACAACGCAACATCGTCGGCGAGCGGGTGCTCGGCCTCCCGAAGGAACCACGGTCCGACGGAGGACCGTGGAACGCGCTCAAACGGAGCTGACGCCGACCCCGGCGGCTTCCACCCCGGCGGCCTGTTCGATCGCGGTCACGTAGAAGCCGGTGTCGAGCGCCAGCCCGTCGCTCGTCTGCCAGACGAGGTTGCGGTGCATCGCCACCAACGGAGCGCCCTCGTTGAGCACCAGGCAGCGGGCGCCGGGATGGTGGGCGCGCAGGTAGGAGGCGGTGGCGACGGTGGCGGTCAGGATCTCGTCAGGTTCCACGGGCATGCCCGCGTCGGTGAGGGCGTCGGCGATCTGGGGCCGGGTCCGGCTCGTGGTGTTGGTCGCGAACCGGATCGGGACCTGTGCTGCCCGGAGCCGTCCGAGGGCTTCGGCGGCACCGGCGATCGGTTCCCAGGTGACGACCAGCACGCCGTCGATGTCGATGAGGAGGCCGTCGATGGGTCGCATCGCCTCACGCTGTCGAGAGGAGTCGTAGCCTCTTGGATCAGCGCCCGCGAGGCCATGGGAGAGGCCCATTCTCTAGCAGAGGTCGTGCTCGATGACGGACCCCGCCACCGCCCGGGAGACCGCCCAGGCGAACATGGCCTTCTTACCTGCAGCCCCCAACTATCGCAACCGCCTCTTGCGGCTCGGGGACTCCGCGGACGACTTCGCCGACGGGGGAGCGATCCCTGGTGGGTGCCATCGTCGCATGGGGTGGCGTCGATGCCGCGGATGAACGGGCCGGGGCACCACGACGCGGGAGCTGATCACGTCGCCGTGCAGCTGCTGGTGAGATCCCGCGTGTGCGCACGAGCCC
>JAXHLR010000007.1 GCA_034521975.1 Acidimicrobiales bacterium
TGCTCAGGATCGTCGTCGAGGTGGATCCCAATCTGGCATGCAACGCCGCATGAACTCGTCGGAGAGCGGGACCGCGAACGCCGTGTCGCCATGAGCGGAACGTCGGATCATCCCTTCTCGATCAGGCCGCTGCGGAGTGGACCCGGAAGAAACTCCGATCGAGGGGCTCGGTTGCACGGCTGCTGGCCGCTCGCACGTCGTCCTGAGCACGTGGCCGTCGAATATCACCAAGCGATGGGCGCAGAGAAGTCGAATACGTAGGACGTTTACTCGACCTTATCCATCTATGGCGGGCTTCGGACGCCGAGCCTTCTCGGAGGGCGATCCACACGCCGGCCGGCATCGCAACCGTCGCATGCTGCGTAAGACGCCCCTACCTCCACCGCCGCTTCACGGCTTGCACGACCTTCCGCGTGCCCTCGTCCTTCCGGTCGCGCACGTCCGCGACGAAGCACGAGCGCGGCCAATCGTAGCGGTGCCCCGTCACCTCGCGCCGAAGGTCCCCGTCCCGGCGAACGGCCAGGACCTCGTCCCGCAAACGGCTCGCCTCCTCGCGGGCGGCCGGACTCTCGGCGCCGATCACGACCAGATGTGCCTTCCAGAGGTCCTCGAGATCGCGACGGAGCCAGCGCTTGTGCTGGTAGGAGGGTGCGCCCTCGTCCAGCAGCTTCCGGATCGCGCGCGACACCTCGTCCGACAGCTCGATCCTCTCGACCTCCACGACCGTCTCGTCGTCCTCGTCGATCACGTCGCCCACGTTCAGGCCGTAGGGCAGCTCCTCGTCCTCGTCTTCGTCGGCCGGGTTCAGGCCCAACGCCAGGCTCAACGCCGTCTGCCCATCGATCCGAGCGACCTCGCGTCTCTCCTCGACCAGAAGCGACCCGCCCGCCGGCGCCACGAACACCGCGGCGTGCACCTCGCGAGAGTGGAACGCGGCGTTCCCTTCGATCACGATCGCGTCGGCCGGGAGGAGCGGCGCTCCGATCGCCCGGGCCACGGAGGTGACGTCGCCCGGCCAGCCTTCGGGCACGCGCAGCAGCGTCGCGTCGACGTCCCCTGCCGCCTCCCAGCGGCGCGTCTCGTCGTTCCCGGCATCGTCCACCAGCGGCTCGGCGAGATCGTCGTCCTCCACGACACGGATCGCCGCCAGCCAGCGCGAGCGGTTCGAGGCCACGAGCGCCTCGATCAACGAGGTCTTGCCGGACCCCGCCGGGCCCGTCACGAGCGTATAGCTCCGATCGATCATGCCTGCCTCCGCGGTGGGACGGGCGCTCGTGTGACGGGGGCGCGATCGAGTCGTACCGACCTCGCGCGAGCGCGATCGAACCGGCGGGCTCGGCATCGCCGCTGCATCGCGGTAGCGACGCACAGGCACGTCAACCCTCCTCGTTCGGATGGAATCCGAACAGGGCGTAGCGGACACCGCCTCGCTCCAACGCCCCGGGCACGGCCAGAACGTCCTCGAGCTTCATGGGACAAGCGTACATCGCAGCTTCGCAGACGTAGCCGCTCGCACCCACTGCGTCAACGGTAGGGCGGAGGTGCGCCGAGCCGACCTTGCCGCAACGATTCCCGCCGGACCGAGACCACGACGCTGGGCTCGAGCCTTCATGGCCGCGACGATCTCGCGAGGTCGATCGCCGACCGGCTGCGCACGACGATCCCGGTACCAGCGCCGCACGCTCTCCGTATCGGCGACCGCTGAACTGGCGAAGGTCACGCGGCGCCGGTGCGGCATTCAGGTCAGCCCAAGGCGGCGTTTCGTCTCGTCCAAGTCGAGCTCACGGCCGGCATCGAGATCCATCAGACCGGTCACGACATCACGCAAGAACGCGCGCTCCTCGGACGCGACCTCGTAGTCGGCCAGTGCCTGCATCACGGCGACGCCGCGGCCGCGGTTGGTCAACGGCACCGGACGGCGCGTAGCATCCACCTGGCGGACGACCTTGCCAGGGTTGACTTTCAGATCGCTGAGCGGAACGACGTCCTCGGAGAACTTCGTCGGTGTGGCCATGGATCCTCCCTGACAGGCTCTCTGGACAGGACCCGTGACAGCACCTGTCGACAGGCCTACGGATGCGCACCCCTATGCTCAGGCCACGCGAAGGACGCATCGGGGCCCGTCGCGAGCGATGGCGTCCAGGGCGGCACGATCCGTGCCTCCAACGCGGCGCGACGGGCACGCGCAGCAGCCGCCTTCGATCTACGACGCCTCCCGCCCAGCGCGCGCTGCAACCACGAGAACCTGATCCGCTCCTGCTCCAGCCGCACCTGCTCTCCCAGCACGTCGCCCCTCAGGTCGTCGTACACGCTCCGCTCGTCGGGATCGAGGCGGTCCAGCTCCCGCCGGGTCGGTTGCGGCTCCCGTCCCCACGCGTCACGGTGCGCGAGCAGCGTCTCGCGGTCCATCAGGAACGACTCCGCGTGTGGCACGACGCCGAGAAGCTGGTCCAGGATCGCGAACCCGTGCGTGTCGATGTCGCCCCAGTAGCGAACGGTCGCGTGCCGCAGCCAGGCGACGCCTGCCAGCGCGTCGAAGCCGTAGCCGGCGCCGAAGATCACGATCGTCCGCGCCCTCGCGGGAAACGCGAGGAAGTCGATCTCGTTCTCGACGATGAACACCTCGGAGGGGTCCAGCGCCAGCGTCGCGAACGTCGCGACGGGCACCGTGACGTCTTCGTCGAAGCGCGTGCGCAATGCGCTCGTGCCCGATGCGCCCGCACCCGCGGCGTTCGAACCGAGGGCGTTCGTGCCCAAGGCGCTCGTGCCCGCGGCGTCATCGCCCGTCGCGTTCACGTCGAGGACCGACAGGGCCGGATCCAGCACCCGGAACCGGATCCGGATCGGCTTCGACCGAAACCCGTAGCGGAGCTCGAAGCCCGACCGCCCCGTCGCGTCGTGCCGGATGGCCTCGTGCGGGAGGACCAGGTCGAACAGCTCGGCCAGGACGTTCCGATGCCGCTCGAGGAACTTGCTGTCGACGCCCGGCACGTCCACCTGGCGGAGGTACAGACCGGGGCGCGGGTGCGCTTCGAGCCACGCCGCCACGTCCAGAAGTCGGGGCCAGTCGGGCGCCAGCTCCACCGCTGCCAGAGGCCGGCGCCGGAGCCACGCGAGCAGACGCGGCTCGCGCTGCCGCGTCTCGGCCACCACGCGGTCGAACGCGGCCAGCTCGGCGGTCTTGCCGATGAACGCGGCCGCGTCCGCACGCGTGTCGATCCAGACCTGCGCGGGGACCTGGTTGGCGCCCAGCTGGCGGTGGCGCACCTCCTCGAACACGACGCGGTAGTGCCGCGCGCCGGCGGAGAGCTTGGCGATCCACGCGCGCGCCTCGTCGTAGCGGCTGCCCAGCTGGGCCGACGACGGTCCCTTCAGCGTCAGGCGCCGCGGGAACGCCGGCTCGTCGTCCAGCTCGTCGTCCAGCTCGTCGTCCAACGCGCAGCCCAGGATCAGCCCACGCTGCCACCAGCGGGCGACCTGGCTCCGCAGGTCCGCGGGCGTGGTCCAGGAGGCGCGACTCACGGCGCCGTCGTCCACGGCGATCGGCTCACGGCTCGCGGGTGGACGGCTCGCGGGTGGACGGCTCGCGGGTGGACGGCGCGTCGACGAACGCCGCGTCCGCCTCGCGGTGGCGCGCCCGCTCGCTGCGGTACTCCTCGATCGTCAGGTTCCGCAGCTGCGACTCGCGCCCGTCGCGGCTATGCACGAAGCCGACGCTGGAGACGAACGGCTCGATCACGTGAATCTTCTGCAGCGGCGTCGCGACCAGCAGCTGCAGGCCCAGGCTCCCGAACAGCTGCAGGCCGTAACGCGCGGATTCGTCCGAGCCACGCCCGAACGCCTCGTCGATGGTGACGAACCGGAACGAGCGCGAGCGCACCTTGCCCGTCTCCAGACCGAAGCGGTAGGCCAAGCTGGCGGCCAGCACGGTGTACGCCAGCTTCTCCTTCTGTCCGCCCGACTTGCCGGCCGAATCGGAGTAGTGCTCGTGCTCCTCGTCCGTCTCGCGCCAGCGTTCGCTGGCGGCGAACACGAACCAGGTGCGCACGTCGGTGACCTTGGCGGTCCAGCGCCGGTCCGGCTCGGTCAGGCCGTCGCGGCCCCGGAAGCGCTCGATGATGCGCTTGATCTGCAGGAACTTGCGTTCCGAGTACGGCTCGTCCTCGACGCCCAGCGACGTTCCCTCGGTGCAGGCGCGCAGCTCGCTGCGGAAGTCGCGGATCTCGGCGTCCACCGACGGCTGCGCCTTGAGCTCGATGAAGCGGCCCGGGTTGTAGTCGATCGCGCGCAGCGAGACGTTGATCCGGTCGATCCGCTCCTTGATCGTGTCGCGCTCGCGGTTCAGCTGCGCCTGGAAGTTGGCGATCTCGTGGATCGTGTTCTCGTTCAGCAGCCGCTTGAAGCGGTCCTCGAAACGGGGCAGGTCGTCCGATCGCAACCGGTCCAGCAGCTCCCGGTAGGCGGGCGCCGCGGCGAGGGAGGCGTCCATCTCCTTGCTGGCGCCGGGGAAGGCGGCGCGGAAGTCGCTCATGGCGCGGACGATCCGCTGGCCGAGGACCTCCAGCCGCTTGTCCGCCGCGTCGATCCGGGCCTGCAGCCGATCGCGAAGATCGCGCTCGACGGCGTCGCACGACTCGACCGTCAGCGCACGGTCGCCCAGCACCTCCTGGCGGTAGCCGTCGACCCGTTCGAGGTGCGGCGCGTGATCGCTGGCGTCGGGGGCGTCGAGGACCTCGCGCGCCTGCGTGCGCAGGTCGGTCGCGACGCGCTTCCGCTCGTCGGTGCGGGACCGCTCGTCGCGGAGCGTCTGGAGCCGCTCGTCGACGTCGCGGCCCTCCGCCTCCGTCTCCCGCAGCGCCGTCGTCAGCTCCCGCAGCGCGTCCGAGGCTTCCTCCAGGCGGCGCTTCTCGTCCTTGAGGCGTTCCGCCTCGTGCGCGTGCGGACGCCAGTCCAGCTCGCGATGGTCGCGGTAGTCCGCCAGCCGGGCCAGCGCCTCGCGGCGTCCGCCCAGCTGGCGCTCCTCGTCCTGAGCGGCGGCGAGGCGCCGGTCGAGATCCGCCAGTCGTTCCGCGCCCTCCTTCGCCGCCGCCTCGAGCGCCGCGATCTTGCGTTCGTTGGTCCAGCCCAGCACGAAGCGGCGGCGGTCGTCGATGCGGTGGCGGTCGTCCTTCTCGTGCCGCCCGCCGTGGCCCTTGATCTGGCCGCTGCGGGTGATGGCGCGCGCCTCGCGCCGGAACTGGGCGAGGTCGTCGCAGCGCGCCAGGTCGAAGCGGCGCGCCAGCTCGTGCTCCAGCCACGGCGCGAACGGCGAATCGTGCTTCAGGGCGAGCGCGTGCACGATCGAGCGGGGGTGCAGCTCGCTGGGCGGCACGGCCGCGGTGGTGCGGACGCGGTAGTACACCAGCCGGCCCCGCAGGTGCGAGCGGTCCACCCACGCCGCCACCGCGTCGTACGCCTCCTCCGGCACCAGCAGGGACAGCGCGAAGCCGTGCAACAGCCGCTCCGCCGCGCCTTCCCAGTCGCGGGCGTCGCCCTGCACCTGGATCAGCTCGCCGGCGAACGGCATCTCGTCCTCCCGCACGCCGACGGCCGCGGCCAGCTCGCGCCGCAGCTCGACCTGACGCTCGGGGATGCTGCTGCGGCGCGCCCGCAAGCCCTCGATCTCGGAGGTGAGCCTGCCCTGCTCCTCGCCCTCCAGGCGACGCTGCACGCCCAGCTCGGTCCGTGCGTTCTGCAGCTCGGCCGCGCGGGCCTCCGCGCTCTGGCGCGTGCGCTCGATCTCCTCGCCCTGCGCCAGGAAGCTCTCCAGGTCACCTGCCGGCTCCAGGCCGATCCGGCCGACCAGCTCGGTGTAGGTGCGCCAGCGCGTGCGCTTGCGCTCGCTCTCCGCGATCGCCGCGGCGACCAGGCCTTCGAGCTCGGCGATGCGGTCCCCGCCGTTCGCGGCGATGCTGCGGTCCAGCTCCTGCTCGCGAAGGCGCAGGGCACGCCGCTTCTCCTCGGCCTCGCCCAGGCGGGCGGCGATGCGCGCCGCCTCTTGTTCGAGCTTCTGCAGGCGCTGGCCGAGAAGCTCGTCCTTCACGCCTGCGAAGTAGGTTCCGAGGGCGCCCCGCGCCGCCCGCGCTTCGTCGTTCTGCTGTGCCTCGCGGTCGCGTGCGCCCACGTCGGCGATCAGCGGGGTCAGCCTCTCCAGCTGACGCTTGGCGTCGAGGATCGCCTCGTGCGCGCGGTTCAGGTCGTCGAAGTGCGCCAGCAGCGCCTCGATCCGCGGCCGCGCGTCGAACGGCTCCAGCATGTGCCGGCGCACGAAATCGGTGAGGTTGCCGACCGACTTCATCGACACCGTCTGGTGGAACAGCTCCAGCGCCTGCTCGTCCTGGATCCCGAAGCGTCGCCGGAAGTGCGCGCCGTACGCCGAGAAGCTGTCGAACAGCTCCACGCCGTCCCCGCGCAGGCGCTTCCTGAGGTCGGCGAGCTCGCTGCCGAAGCCGGCGAAGTCGCTGGCGATCCCGAGCCTCCGCTCGGCCGCGGCGTAGAAGCGGCCCGGCGGGCCGACGTGGTCCTTGATCCAGAACACCTGGGCGAGCGTCACCACCTGACCGTTGCCGTCGTTGCGGAAGGTGGCCAGGATGACCGAGTAGCCGTTGCGGTCGCGCAGCGCCACCGGCTTGGCCGGGCCGCCGGCGTCGCTGCGTTCGGTCTTGTAGTGACCCAGCACGTAGGAGCGCAGGCTCCGCTCTCCCCTTCGGCGCCGGCCGCCCGGTTGTACGCGACCTTCTGCGGCGGCACCAGCAGCGTCGTCACCGCGTCGATGATCGTCGACTTGCCGGAGCCGATGTCGCCCGTCAGCAGGGCGTTCCGCCCGTCCGGCACCAGCGCCCAGACGCGACCGTCGAAGGTGCCCCAGTTCAGCAGCTCCAGACGCTCCAGCCGGAAGCCGGCGCGGGTGTCGTCGCTGGCGAACTCGAGGCCTTCCTGCTGGGCGTCGGGGGCGGGGGACCCAGGTGGCGTGCGGTGCGGCGGCGCCGCGTCGCCGAACAGGCGGTTCCCGAACAGGCCGTTCTCGTTCATGGCCGCGCCTCGCTCTGGCGCCAGGCGTCGTCCGGCCGCTCGTCGTCGGCAGCGTCGGCGTCGTCGGCAGCGTCCGTGTCGGCGTCGGCGCCTGCGTCCGCGTCCGCTTCCGCGTCGGCCTCATGCTCGTCGTCGCCGGCGCCGGTCAGGTGCTGGCGGTACTCGGCCAGGCGGGCGTCGAGCTCGCCCAGCCACTCCGCGTCGACGAACGACTTGAGGATGCGCCGGATCTCGTACGCCCGCTCGGCCCCGGCACTCTTGGACCTGCAGCTTCCGGGCGAAGCCCAGCTCGACGATCTTGTTCAGGTGCGTCTCGGCCCGGTCCACCATCCGCGCCTCGTTGCTACCGGTCGGGAGGAAGACGCGCATCATCTCGGCCGCCTCGTCGCGCGTGACGATCAGCCGGGCGTCGGCGCCCGAGGCGTCGAACTCCACGAACCGCTTGCGCAGCAGGGCGAGCAGGAGGCTGACCGGGAACGACAGCGGCCTGCGCGCCACCAGGCGCGGAACGCCCGCGCCGACCTCGTCGTCGCGACGCGAACGCAGGAAGGCGTACCCCTCGGCCTCGTCGATGACGAGGTCCAGCTGCAGCACCGCCACGTAGTCCCGCACCTGGGCCTGCAGCTCGATCAGCGCGCCCCAGGTCGTCAGGTCGTCTTCGCGGTAGAGGACGCCCTTCAGCAGCGGCAGCACCACCTGCGACAGCGCGGGCCGCGCGTCGGCGTGATCCTCGTAGGCGCGGGCGTCGTCGGCCTGGCCGTCGTACGCGCGCCCGCCGCCGGTGAACTCGTCGCTCACGCCGACTCCCTCAGGAAGATCATCCGTGGCAGTCGCGCGCGCCGCGTGTCCCCCTCCGCCGAAACCCATGCGATCTCCTCCACCCGGTCCTCCTCGACGACGGTGTCGTCGCGCTCGCTGCCGATCTGCAGGTACACGATCAGCTCCGCCAGGCCGTGGCGCAAGGGGTGCTCCTCGACCAGCTCGCGCAACGTGACCTGCGGCCGTGCCTGCAGCGCCCGACGCAACCGCTCCGCCAGCTCCAGGCGATCGACGGCCATGCGGCCGAACAGGTCCGACGCGTCGACGTCGCCGTCGCCCGTCCGCAGCGGGACGTCCGCGATGACCGGCCGCAGCGGCGGGGCGAACAGCTTGCGCTCCATCGGCAGCTCGATCGACACGGAGGGTGACTCGATCTCCATCACGGTGCCTGAGGGTGGTGCATCTCGTGCCGCGATGGCGCGGGCCTCCACCGAGCTCAGGATCTCCAGGATCCGCCGGTTCTCGGCCCACGCCTTGTCGTCCAGGAAGCGCCGCAGCTGCTGCGACAGCCGGGCCACCGTCCGCTGCGTGTGCTCGCCCGATGCGATCCAGTCGTGATGCACGCGGCGCAGCCGAGCGTCGGGCCGCATGGCTGCCACCGCGGGGAGCTCCAGCACGGTGTCCAGGTGCTGCGCGAACAGGTCCTGACGCTCGGGCGACATCAGGAAGTCCCAGAAGGCGCGGAAGCTCTTGCCCTGGTCCGAATCGGCGATCAGGTCGTGATCGCTCATGATCCGGTCCAGCAGGTCGCCCTTGCTGCCGTCCCAGAGGGTGATCTCTTCGCGAACCCGCCGGTCCAGCAGTCGGAAGTTGTGCTCGACCTCGCGAAAGTCGGCCAGCAGCTCGCGCGCCGAGGTCTGGAACTGCTGGAACCGCTCGCGCACCGCGGTGTCGTCCAGCACGGACACCTCGCCGGCGGCGATGCGCTCGATCTGCTCGTCGATCGCGTCGCGCTGGCGCCGCAGCTCCCGGAGCCTGGCGTCCGGATCCTCCTGGCTGCCGACGCTCAGCTGCTGCAGCAGGTCGAACAGCGCCAGCAGCCGAGACTCGGTGCCCACGAACGCGCGCTCGCCCAGCGCGGCCAGCCAGTGGACGGCCTTCTCGGTCGCCGGCGTGAGATCGAAGTGCGGCTCGTCGGTGCCGGGCGGGTAGAACTTGCGGAGCCAGCCGCGCTCGCTGGCGGCCCATTCGTTCAGGTAGTCGAGCGCGGGACGAGGGAGAGCCTTCGCGTCCTCCTCCTCGTCCAGCTCGTAGAACCGGTCCTCGAGCGCCTCCACCAGATCGGTCTGCGGCACGGCCCGCACGTTCGGCCGGACGTAGACCTCGTACAGGAAGCTCGCCACGAACGGTGCGTGGCGCGCCCGCAGCAACGTCCACGCCGGGTGCTGGCGGGCGAGCTGTTCGAGCGTGGACCGGTCCATCGTGGCCATGGGGCTTCAGGGTACCTCCGGGCGTGCCGCACGTGCCCCGGCCGCCCGAGCCGGTCACCGTGCCCACGCGGAGCCGCGGGTCCAGTGCACCATGCCGGTATCGCCGAGCCACACCGTGCTCGCGTCGCTTCGCGACGTGCTGCGGGACGGCATCGACACCCTCCTGCCCGACACGATTCTGCTACCGACCTGCGGACGGATGCCGTACACTATCCCGTACGGGATTGGAGCGATCGCCATGCCCACGCTGACGACCACGGAGGCCAGGAAGAAGCTCTACGAGCTCATCGCCGACCTTCAGCACGACCATGAGCCGGTGCAAATCACGAGCAAGCGCGGAAACGCCGTCCTTCTGAGCGAGGACGACTGGCGTGCGGTGCAGGAGACCCTCTACCTCGTCTCGATTCCCGGTATGCGCGACTCCATCCTCGAGGGCATGGCGACGCCCGCCGACGAGCTCGACGACGAACTCGACGGGTGACGTGGAAGCTCGTCTACACGAAGGCTGCGAAGAAGGACGCGAAGAAGAACAGCGTCCCGAAGCAGCTGTCCATCGGTTCCAGCGAGAGGTTCCTGGCTGAGATAGGAGCCATCGCTGGCCCAAGATGGGAAGCGTGAGCTGCCCGATGCGACGTTCTCGCTGAGGGCCTTGGCGTCGATGAGCGAGTGGTCGCTCGAGTAGCGCGACGGCATGAGCAGACCGTGCACGTGCTCGGGGCCGAGCGCGTCGGCGGCAATCGTGGCGACGAGCGCGGAGTCGATGCCGCCCGACAATCCGACGACGACGTCGGTGAACCCGTTCTTGCGGACGTAGTCGCGTGTGCCGACCACGATGGCCTCGTAGGTCTCGTCGACGGGATCGAGCAGGGGCGCGAACGGAGGCAACGGGAGCGGCTCGTACCCCACGCGCTCGCTGCTGATGGCGACAACAGGCAACGGAGCTGCGCTGGGCCGGTCGCGGGCGTCGAGGAGCCGGTTCCGGAACACCGGCTGCACCTCGAGGTCGACGATCATGGTGTGCTCGACGAACTGCGGGGCCCTGGCCACCAGGTGGCTGTCGGGTCCCACGACGAACGACGCCCCGTCGAACACCAGCTCGTCCTGGCCGCCGACCATGTTCACATAGACCACCGGACAGGCCGCGTCGGAGGCACGGGTGCCGAACATGGCTTCGCGCTCGGCCTGCTTGCCCGCGTGGAAGGGGGAGGCGTTGATGTTGACCACCAGGTCGGCGCCCCCGGACGCGGCCTCGCCGATGGCCCCGTTCGGTGCCCACCCGTCCTCGCAGATGGACACCCCCACCCGCACCCCGGCGATCTCGTACAGGTCCGGCGGTGCGGACCGGGCGACGAAGTACCGCTGCTCGTCGAAGACCGAGTAGTTGGGCAGCAGGCGCTTGCGGTAGACACCGACCACCCGGCCACCGGCGCACACTGCGGCCGCGTTGGCCAGATCGCGCCCTGCGTCGACGAAGCCGACAACGGCCGTGCACCGGCCCGTGGCCCCGGCCACCCGTTCCAGGGCGGCCAGGTTGTCGGCGACGAAGCCGGGCTTCAGCAACAGGTCGTCGGGTGGGTACCCGGTGATGGCCAGCTCGGGGAACACCGCGAGGTCGGCGCCGGCCTCCTCGGCCTCGCCGAGCGCGGCGAGGATGCGCTCGACGTTGCCGTCGAGATCGCCGACGACGGCGTCGATCTGGCAGGTCGCGATGCGTAGGCGGGTCACCGCTGCAGCCTACCGGTCCACCGCAGAGCGTCGAGAGCCACCAGGCAGCGTCGATGGCACGGTTCGATGGGCCACCGCGACCCGCCGCAACGACGCCTAGCGTGTCGGCGTGGACCTCCCGGACACCGTCACCGACCTGGGCCCGCTCCCGGGCTGGGCCACCGGCGCGGTCGACCGGATCCTGGACGGCCGACCCGCCTCGCACGACCGGGTCGCTGCCGACCCGTCGCTCGCCGCGGCCCTGGTCACGGTGGTGCGAGCCAGCCGGATGCTGACCGAGCTGCTCGTGGCCGACGAGGGCGCGCTCGAGGTGCTGGGCGCCAGCGACCAGGCGCCCGATCGGTGGGATCCCCTGCCCGCCGACCCGGAGACCCTGCTCCGGCAGCAACGCCGCACCATGTTGCATCTGGCCGCCCGCGACCTGCTCGGGATCGCCGATCTGGTCGAGACCACCGCCTGCCTGTCCGATCTGGCGGGATGGGTGCTCGACACCGCCGTCGAGCTGGTCGACGCCGAAGGACTGGCGGTGATCGGCATGGGCAAGCTCGGCGCCCACGAGCTCAACTACGCGAGCGACATCGACCTCATGTTCGTGGGCGAGGGCGACGGGACTCGGTTGGCCCGAGCCGCCCGACGGGTCGTGGAGGCCACAGCACGCTGCTACCGGGTCGACACCGCCCTACGTCCGGAGGGGCGCGACGGCGCGCTGGTGCGCACGGTGGGGTCCTACCTCGCCTACTGGGACCGCTGGGCCGAGCCCTGGGAGTTCCAGGCCCTGATGAAGGCGTCGGTGGTCGGCGGGGATCCGACCGTCGGTGGCGCCTTCGATGAGGCGGCAACCAACGCGGTCTGGCACCGACCGTTCGGCCCCGACGACCTGCGGTCGGTGCGGGCGATGAAGGCACGCACCGAGGCCGCCGTCGACAACCGGGCCGGAGGCGACCGTGACCTCAAGCTTGGTCAGGGCGGCATTCGCGACGTCGAGTTCTCGGTGCAGCTGCTCCAGCTCGTGCACGGCCAGGCCGACCCCGCCCTGCGGATCCAGGCGACCCTTCCCGCCCTGGGCGAGCTGGGTCGGGCCGGCTACATCGACGCCGACGACGCCCGCGGCCTGGACGAGGCCTACCGCTTCCTGCGGCGAGCCGAGCACGCGGTCCAGTTGGCCGACGGCCGCCAGGTGCACTCCCTGCCCGACGACCAGGGCGAACTGGACCGCATCGCCCGGGTGCTCGGCTATGGGGGCGGACCCGAGGCCACCCCCGGCGAACAGCTCGACAAGGACCGCAAGCGGTACCGGGCGTCGGTGCGCTCGATCCACGAACGCCTCTACTTCCGGCCCCTGCTCGAAGCCTTCGCCGAGGTCCCCGGTGCGCTCACCCCCGTCACCGCCGCGGCACGCTTGGGCGCGTTCGGCTTCACCGACGCCAACCGCACCCGTGCCGCGGTGCGTGAGCTCACCTCGGGCCTCAACCGCACGTCGCGGCTGATGGCCCAGATGCTGCCGCTGATCCTCGACTGGCTCTCCACGTCGCCCGATCCCGACCAGGGACTGCTCGGCCTCCGCACCCTGGTCACCGACCGGGCCAGGGGCTCGCGGATCACCGCCATGTTCCGGGAGTCGCCCGAGACGGCCCGGCGGCTCTGCATCCTGTTGGGCACGAGCAGCTGGCTCGGCGACACCGTGAGCCACGACCCCGATCTGGTGGCGCGGCTGCCCCGCATCGGCCGCGAGGCACCCCCCGAGCGCTCGGAGCTGGCCGAATCGGCCCGTCGCACCATCGACTGGAGGGCCGAGCCGACCGATCGCCAAGGCGGGCTCCGACGCTGGAAGGACCGTCAGGTCCTGGCCGTTGCCGTGGCCGAGATCCTCGACGACGCCTCGGTGGCCGAGTCGGGACAACGATTGGCCACGATCGCCGAGGCCACGCTCGAGGCCGCCCTGGGGGCGGTCGAAGCCGCCGTGCCCTTCGCCATCGTGGCTGCCGGACGCCTCGGTGGCCACGAGCTTGCCTACCACAGCGACCTCGACCTGCTGTTCGTCCACGGAGGGTCGGGTGCCGACGACGAGGGGGAGGCCAAACGGGTGTCGTCGGCGCTGATGCGCTTCGTGGGCGGCTCCACCCCTGCCGAGCGCCTCTACGAGGTCGACCCCGACCTTCGGCCCGAGGGGCGTCAGGGGCCACTGGCCCGCAGCCTGTCCGGCTTCGACGCCTACTGGCAGCGCTGGTCGGCGCCGTGGGAGCGGCTCGCCATGGTCAGGGCCCGACCCGTCGCCGGCGACCCCGGGGTGGCCGACGCCTGGGCTGAGCTGCTCGACCAGCACCTGTGGGGGAGTCCGGTGAGCGAGCACGAGCTGCGCGAGATCCGGATGGTGAAGGCACGGATGGAGAGCGAGCGGATACCGGCCGGCGAGGATCCGCGCTTTCACCTCAAGCTGGGCCGGGGCGCCCTGGCCGACATCGAGCTGTGCGTGCAGCTGCTCCAGCTCCAGCACCGGGTCCGCGCCCACGGGACCGAGACCGGCATCGAAGCGCTCGAGGCCGACGGTGTGCTCCCGCCCGACGACGCGGCGATCCTGCTCGAGTCCTATGAGTTCTGCGAGCGGGTGCGCAACCGCTGGCACCTGCTCCGAAACGGCCCCGGCGACTCGCTGCCGCCCGACCCCGATGCGCTGCGCCACCTGGCTCGTTCCCTCGACACGAGCCCGACGCGCCTGCGCGACGAGTACCTGCGGGTCACCCGTCGGGCGCGCGTGGTCGTCGAGCGGGAGTTCTACGGCGAGGCCTGACGAGTCCCCGAATCGCCGAACCGTCGTCTCAACGTCCCCCGGGCACCGGGCACCGGCGCAAGGGGCACACCGACAGCTCGCACAGGCGACAGACGGGGGTGGGGTCGGGCCGGGTGCGGGACTGGGTGCGCAACATGGCTTCGAGCAGTGACTCGAGCTGGCGCCGATCGAGCTCGGAGAGCCCGGCCAGGGCTCGCGACAACACCCCCCGCCGCTCCTGGAGCAGCCGCAGGGTGATGCGGCGACCCCGAGCCGACAGCGCCAAGCTCACCGCACGGCCGTCCTGTGCGGATCGACGGATCACGAGCTTGTCGCGCTCGAGGCGGTCGACGAGTCGCACCGTCGCCGAGTGCGACAGCCCGGCGCTGTGGCGCAACCGCTCGATCGACTGGTCGGGTCGTCGCAGCAGCGCGACCAGTGTGGCGGGCGCCGACGGCCCGTGACCGGCGACGGCCTCGGTGCGGCTCTGCACCTCGTCGTCGAGGGCCAGGGCGAGGGCGCCGAGGAGGTTCTCGACACGTCCCTGCATGGGGAAAGTATATGCACAGTGCACATACTTGCGTCGCGTTCGCCCAGCGTATCGGCTCTTTTTGAAATGGAATGGTTGTCATCCACCGATCGCGGGCAAGACCCCGTATGGTCAATTGTGGCTCTGTTCACGAGCAGACCAGCTGTGCTCGGGTCGATCGTTCGACATGTTCGACTTGGTATGGCGCGACCTGTACGCGACAACTCCGAGACCTTGAACCTCCCAGACGACGAACCAGCGTCGATCACCATCCGGTCCCCGGCTCCCTCCGACGGCCACTCGATGTGGCTGCTGGCCAGCGAGCCCGGCGGACTGGACCTCAACTCGCCCTACGCCTATCTGCTCGCGGGACACCACTTCGCTTCGACGAGCGTGGTGGCCGAAGCAGCCGACGGTCGCTTGGCGGGGTTCGTCCTCGCCTACATCCCACCCGACCAGACCGACACCGTGTTCGTCTGGCAGGTGGCGACGAACCCCGACTTCCGGGGCAGGGGCATCGGACGGCAGATGCTGCACGCGGTCATCGACCGGGCGCTGCCACGCGGCGTCACCTCGATGACCGCCACCGTCACCCCGTCCAACGAGGCGTCACGAAAGCTGTTCAACGCGGTCGCCGGCGACCGCGGCACCGGGTGCACCGAGCGACCCTGCTTCGGTGCCGAGCTCTTCCCCGGCGACGACCACGAACCCGAGCACGAGATCTACGTCGGCCCGTTCGGCGGACCCGACGGCAACGACCACTAACGGAGGGACCACCCCCATGTTGGACATCTTCACCACCCACGAGTCCGAGGTCCGCAGCTACTGCCGCAACTGGCCGACCGTGTTCGAACGGGCCAAGGGTGACCACATCTGGAACACCGAAGGCCGCCAGTACATCGACTTCTTCGCCGGGGCCGGCACGCTCAACTACGGGCACAACCCCGAGCCGATGAAGTCGGCGCTCATCGAGTACCTCCAGAACGACGGCATCACCCACAGCCTCGACGCCCACACCGTCGCCCGCGGCAAGTTCCTCGAGGCCTTCCACGCCACGATCCTCGAGCCCCGAGGGTTCGACCACAAGGTGATGTTCCCCGGCCCCACCGGCACCAACGCGGTCGAGGCCGCGCTCAAGCTGGCGCGCAAGGCCACCGGCCGCGACACCGTGGTCAGCTTCACCAACGCCTTCCACGGCATGACCCTCGGCTCGCTCGCCATCACCGGCAACTCCATGAAGCGCCAGGGCGCCGGCGTGGCCCTCGGCAACGCCGTCGCCATGCCCTACGACGGCTTCCTCGACGGCCCGGTCGACTCGATCGAGTACTTCGAGGCGTTCCTCGAGGACAGCGGCAGCGGGGTCGAGGTGCCCGCGATGGTGATCCTCGAGACCGTGCAGGCCGAGGGCGGCATCAACGTCGCCGGGTTCGACTGGTTGCGCCGCCTCGCCGCGCTCTGCGAGCGACACGGCATCCTGCTCGCCATCGACGACATCCAGGTCGGCTGCGGTCGCACCGGGCAGTTCTTCAGCTTCGACGACGTCGGAATCACCCCCGACATCATCTGTCTGTCCAAGTCGCTCAGCGGCTACGGGCTGCCGCTGGCGGTGACGCTCATGCGTCCCGATCTCGACGTCTGGAGCCCCGGCGAGCACAACGGCACGTTCCGTGGCCACAACCCGGCGATGGTGACCGCCACCGCCGCCCTCGAGCACTGGCGTACCGGCAACTTCGCCGACGACGTCCGGGTGAAGGGCCAAGAGGTCGGCGACACGCTGGTCGAGATCACCGAGACCCACCCCGAGCTCGGCGGCGAGGTCAAGGGCCGCGGGATGATCAAGGGCATCGCCTTCGACGACCCGGCCGTGGCCTCGCGCATCGCCCGCCACGCCTTCGAACGGGGGCTCATCATCGAGACCGCGGGCCCCGACGACGAGGTGCTCAAGCTGCTCCCGCCGCTCACGATCGAGCCGGATACGCTCCGGGAGGGCCTCGGCATCATCGCCGAATCCGCCCGCTTCGTGGCCGAGCGCCTCGACACCGATGCCAGCGGCGCCGTGAGCGCCGGAACGAAGGGAACCGATTCGTGATCGTCCGCACACTCGCCGACATCGAAGGCACCGACCGCGCCGTCGAGGGCCCCACGTTCGTGAGCCGCCGCCTGCTGCTGGCCGGCGACGGCGTGAAGTTCTCGTTCCACGACACCGTGCTCTATGCCGGCACCGTCACCAAGATGTGGTACCAGAACCACGTCGAAGCGGTGTACTGCATCGAGGGCGACGGCGAGCTCGAGGACCTGGTCAACGAGAAGGTCTATGAGATCGGGCCCGGAACCCTCTACACCCTCGACGGCCACGAGCGCCACATCCTGCGTGCACACTCGGACCTGCGGATGATATGCGTGTTCACCCCAGCCCTCACCGGGCAGGAGCTCCACGACGAGAACGGAACGTATCCACTGATCACATCCTGAGGAGGTGCTCAGCGTGACCACCGTGGTCGATGCCTACCCATCCAGGGTTGCCAACGAGCCGTCGGTCACCGAACGACGCGAACCGATCATCCACCACCCGGCAGGGACCGCCTCCCCCGGCCCCGCCAGCCACGAGGCGCTCGTCGAGTTCGAGCGCGACGGCTACATGGTGATGGAATCCCTCTTCTCCCCCGACGAGATGGACGCCTGCCTCGACGAGCTGGACGCGCTCAGCCGCGATCCCGAGGTGCGCCGTCGGCCTGAGACGATCACCGAACCCAACGCCGACGCGATGCGTTCGGTGTTCGCCGTGCACCGCACGAACCAGCTCTTCTCCGAGCTCGCCCACGACCCACGTCTGGTGGAGATCGCCGAGCAGATCCTCGGCAGCGACGTCTACATCCATCAGAGCCGGGTCAACCTCAAGCCGGGCCTCACCGGACAGCCGTTCTTCTGGCACTCCGACTTCGAGACCTGGCACATCGAGGACGGCATGCCCCGCATGCGGGCCGTCAGCGCCTCGGTGGCGCTCACCGACAACACCGAGTTCAACGGGCCGCTCATGCTCATCCCGGGCTCTCACCGCTGGTTCGTGTCCTGTGTCGGGGAGACCCCCGAACGGCACTACGAGACCTCGCTGCGCCGCCAGGAGATCGGCACGCCCGATGCCGACACCCTCTCCCGGATGGTGAACCAGGGCGGCATCGTCGCCCCGAAGGCCAAGCGGGGCTCGGTCATCTTCTTCGAGTGCAACACCTTGCACGCGTCGGGGGTCAACCTCGCCCCGGCACCGCGGAGCAACGCCTTCTTCGTCTACAACAGCGTGGAGAACGAAGTCGGCCGGCCGTTCGGCACCGTCGAGCCCCGACCCGAGTACCTGGCCAGCCGGGAGACCATCACCACCCTCCGGTGACCTTGCCCCTCCGGTGACCTCTCCCATCCGGTGACCTTGCCCCGACGGGCGTTCGCTCCATCGGCGTGCGATCCTGACCGGGTGACACGATCCGAGACCCCGCCCGCCGGTGGGTCCGCGCGCCCCGACTTGGTCGACGAGGCGTTCCTCGCCGACATGGTGCGGGCCAGCTTCCATCCCTATGTCGTGTTGGCAGCCGACGGCACCATCCTCTTCGCCGGCGATGCCGTCGACGACCTGATCGGCATCCCGGCGGACCAGCTCGTCGGCACCAACATGGCCGATGTCTTGGATCCCGAGAGCCGCGATCGGGCCATCGAGGCGTTCCAGGAGTTCACCTCACCGGATCGGCCGACCACGGGCTGGGTCGGGCCGGCACTGACCATCAAGCTGCGCCACGTCGCCGGGCACAGCATCTCGTGTCGTGCCCTGGCCGTGCCCTCCGGAAACCCCGAGTTCGACGGGCTGGTGCTGTGGATCCGCCGCACCGAGTCCAACGACCGGCTCGACGCCGCCATCGCCTCGCTGGTCCAGGGCGACGACGTCGAGACCACGTTGTCCCGCATGCTCGAGTTCGCCTCCGAGCAGATGCCCTACTCGGTGGGCGCGGCGGGCCTCGGCTTCGACGGCTCGTCGTTCACCACCGTCGTCGCCGACCCCCGAGCGCCACGGCTTCTCCCCAACCAGGAGATCCTGCCGCTCGAGGACTCGTCCACTCCCTGGCGGGTCGTCCTCGACGGCAACAGCGAGGTGCACGTCGACGCCGACGACCTGGCCGAGCCGATCCGTACTGCCGCCGCTCAGGCCGGATTCCTGGGATGCTGGGCGTTCGCCCTCGACCAGCGAACCCCTCACCGCGACGTGCTGGTGTTCTGGCGACGGGCACCCGGCGGTCCCGGACCCCACCTCACCGAGGGCATCGCCCGCATCATCCGGCTCATCCAGCTGGCCCTCGAGGGCGACCGCACCCGACGGCTGCTCGAGAAGCAGGCCAACACCGACGAGCTCACCGGTCTCGCCAACCGTTCGCTGCTCTACGCCGAGCTCGAGGTGCTTCGCGACCACCCACCCGATCGACCCTTCGGCATCCTCTACTGCGACCTCGACGACTTCAAGCCGATCAACGACGAGCTGGGCCATTCCATGGGCGACCGAGTGCTGCAGATCGCGGCGCGACGCATCGCCGGCCAGGTCCGCGCCGACGACCTGGCCGCCCGCATCGGTGGCGACGAGTTCGCGGTGCTGTGCCCTGGCACCACCACCGAGGCGTTGTCCCAACTCGCCGACCGTGTCATCGGTGCCTTCGCCGAACCGATCACGGTCCAGGACGAGGAGATCAGCCTCGGCATCAGCGTGGGGGCGGCGCTGCTCGACCCGACCGACCACCCGATCGATCCCAGCCGGGTGCTCGACCGCGCCGACGGTGCGCTGTTGCAGGCCAAGGCCAGCGGCAAGGGCCGATGGAAGGTGGCCACCCACGGCTCCTAGACCAGACGCCGACGGGTGACCTTCGCCCCTTGCCCCGAGGTCCCGGTTGACCGACGCTGGGGGTAGCGCCACGACTCGCGTGACGGGAGGAGCCCCACGATGCAGGCACTACGACTGACCGCATGGAAGACCGACCCCGAGCTCCAGGAGGTCGACGACCCCGACCCCGGTCCCGGCCAGGTGGTGATCCGCGTCGGCGGTTCGGGTGCCTGCCACTCCGACCTCCACCTGATGCACGAGTTCGAGGAGGGTGTCGTTCCGTGGGGACCGCCGTTCACCCTCGGCCACGAGAACGCCGGCTGGGTCGACGCGATCGGTGCGGGGGTCACCGGGCTGTCGATCGGCGACCCGGTGGCCGTCTACGGGCCGTGGGGATGCGGGCGATGCATCCGTTGTCGGCTCGGCATGGAGAACTACTGCGAGCGTCAGGCCGAGTTGGGAGCTGCAGGCGGAGGCCTCGGCCACGACGGCGGCATGGCACCACGCATGCTGGTCCCGAGCGACCGCTGGCTCGTCCCGCTGGGCGATCTCGACCCGGTCGAGGCCGCGCCGCTCACCGACGCCGGTCTCACCCCGTACCACGCCATCAAGCGGTCGCTCCCGCTCCTCGGGCCCGGGTCGACCGCGGTGGTCATCGGCGCCGGCGGCGGGCTCGGCCACATGGGGGTGCAGATCCTCAAGGCCCTGACACCCGCCACGGTCATCGGTGTCGACCAGCACCAGGCGGGACTCGACCGCGCGACCGCGGCGGGAGCCGACCACGGGGTGATCTCCGACGACCAGGCCGCGGCCACCATCACCGAGCTGTCGAAGGGCAAGGGCGTCGATGTGACCGTCGATGTCGTCGGGGCCGACCCGACGCTCGCGCTCGCCGCCGCGATCACCCGTCCCCTCGGTCATCTCACGATCGTCGGCATCGGCGGGGGCACCCTGCCGATCGGCTTCTTCTCGATCGCCTACGAGGTGTCGGTGGCCACGACCTATTGGGGGACCATCCCCGAGCTGATGGAGGTCATCACCCTTGGGGCCCAGGGCAGGATCACGCCCCACGTGCAGCGGTACACGCTCGCCGACGCCATGAGCGCCTACGAGGCCATGTCCGCCGGCACCCTCGACGGCAGGGCGGTGATCGTCCCCGACTAGGGGCCCCATGGTTGGCTTCGCCATGGCCCGCTACGACGCCCGCGAGCTCTGACACCACCGTCGATAGCCTTGAGGGGGTGCAGCGCTACGACCTCCAGGGACACCCGATCGTCGAGCCCCGAGCCCCGGTCGGCGCCGCCATCCTGGCCACCCTGTTGCTCGGTGTCGCCGACGTGCTCGAACCAAAGCCACCGCGCGACCTCGGCGCCGAGGTCGTCGCCGCCCCCACCGACGAGCCCCGGATCGATCTCGACTTCGGTCCCCTCGACCCGCTCCCCTGACCGTCGCGGGTCGCTTCGGTGCTGCCTGTGGAACAGGGTTGCCGACCCGGCTCTCTTCTGTGAAGACGTTCCAACCGTATGGGTTGGAAACCCTTCGCGGAACGCGGCGGCAGGGGCGGGGCTGGGCGCAGCCGTGGGGCGGGAGGTCGGGAGCCCGATCAGACGTAGGTCGAGCCCTTCATGCCGTCGACGTCCTTGCGGATCTCCACGTTGACCAGCGCCGGCTTGCCCGAGGCCAGGGCCCGCTCGATGGCGGGGACGATGTCGCCGGGCTTGGTGACGTGCTCACCGTGGCCACCGAGGGCCTCGACCACCTTGTCGTAGCGGGTGTAGGTGAGCTCGGTGGCGACCATCCGGTCGGCGCCGTAGAGCATGGCCTGCGGGCGCATCATCTGACCCCACGCGGCGTCGTTGCCGACCACCCCGACGATCGGGAGACCGAACCGGACAGCGGTGTCGAACTCGAACCCGTTGAGGCCGAAGGCGCCGTCGCCGTACACGATCAGCACCCGCTTGTCGGGGTTGGCGATCTGGGCGGCGAGGGCGAAGGGCATGCCGACCCCCAAGGTGCCGAGCGGCCCGGGATCCATCCACGTGCCCGCGGTCGGGCACACGCAGGACCTTCGATGCCTGGGCCACGATGTCGCCGCCGTCGCCGATGACGATCATGTCGGGGTCCGACTGCACCACCTCGGCGATCGACGCGCACAGCCGCAACGGGTCGATGGGATGCTCGTCGCTGCTCAGCTGGGCGTTCAGCTCGGCCTCGGCCCCGTCCTCGATGGCACGCAGGCGTAGCGACCAAGAGGAGTGGTCGATCGGGTCGTCACCGGCGAGCAGCGCCTCGCGCAACGCATCGAGGTTCACTCCGAGGTTGCCGACGAGGCTCACGTCGGTCGAACGGTTCTGTCCGATGAGGGTCTCGTCGAGGTCGAGCTGCACGAGCTGCGTCTCGGCGGGGATGGATGCCCCGTACTTCATGCGGAAGTCGAGCGGGGTACCGGCCAGCACCACGAGGTCGGAGTCGGCCAGCGCGTCCTTGCGACTGCGGTTGAAGAACTGGGGATGGCTCATCGGCAGCTGGCCGCGGCCCATGCCGTTGGTGAAGCAGGGGATCTTGGTCGCCTCGACGAAGCGACGCAGGGCAGGACCGCCCTCGGACCACTTGAGTGCAGTACCGGCCATCACCATGGGGCGCTCGGACAGGGCCACCAGCCGGGCTGCCTCCTCGATCCGGTCGGGTGGAGCAGCCGAGGCCACCCGGTAGTCACGGAAGCGGGGCATGACCGTGCGATCGAGGTCGACGGGCCCTCCGAGGATGTCCATGGGGATCTCGAGGAACACCGGGCCGGGCACGCCCGACATCGCGTGGCGGATCGCCACCTCGAGGTACTCGGCGATGCGATCGGTCTGGTAGCAGGCGTCGGCCCACTTGGTGATCGGCCGCATCACCGACACGTGGTCCATCTCCTGCAGCGAACCGCGCCGCAGGTTGTTGAACGGCCCCTGGCCGCCGATGACCACGATCGGCGAGTTGGCCCGGAACGCGTTGGCGACACCGGTGACGCCGTCGGTGACCCCGGGGCCCGCGGTGAGGATGGCGACCCCCACCCGGCCGGGGTTGAGTCGTGCCCAGGCGTCGGCGGCGTGAACCGCGGCCTGTTCGTGGCGAACGTCGACCACCTGGATGTCCTCGTCGAGGCAGCCGTCGTAGATCGCCATGACATGGCCGCCGGAGAGGGTGAACACGCACTCGACCCCCGCTGCCTTGAGCGCCATCGCCGCCAGTCGCCCTCCGTGGGTGGTGGTCATCTCGTCCTCTCCTGTGCCGCGTACTCGGTCGTGAGGTTCGTGACCGCGACGCTACTCAGCCAGCCCGACGAGTGCTCGACCAGTGTGACTAGCTCGAGCGGACGAATCTGGCCTTTCCGGAGTCCTTCGCGGCGTACATGGCGGCATCGGCGCGGCGGACCAGCGCCTCGAAGGTCGTGGCCGAGTCCCCGGCTTGCGCGATCCCGATGCTGGCCGTGAGTTGATGAGGACCACCGTCGAGGACGAACGGCTCCTCCAGCGCCTCCACCAGACGAGTGCCAACACCCTCGACGCCCCCCGAGCTCGGGGGACCGGTGACGATCACGATGAACTCGTCCCCTCCGATCCTGGCGCAGGTGTCGGTGGCCCGGAGCTGGCCGGTCACACGATCGGCGAACTGTCGCAACAGCTCGTCGCCCACAGCGTGGCCGAGGGTGTCGTTGATGTCCTTGAAGTCGTCGATGTCGACGAACAGCACCGCCACCTGCTCGCCGCTGCGCTCGCGCCGAGCGAGGGCCAGCCGGCCCCGGTCCTCGGCCAGCATCCGATTGGGCAGACCGGTGAGATCATCATGCAGCGCCCGGTGTCGCATCTGCTCCACCAACCGAGCGTTCTCGAACGCGGTGACCGCCTGGTCGGCCAGGCCTCCCAGCCGAGCCACCACGTCGGACCTGGAGCGCCCGAGCGGTCGAGCGAAGGCGGCGGTCGCCACACCGATGACCTGCTCACCGTTGGTGATGGGGATGACGGCCACCTCGCTGGCGCCGTCCGAGCCGATCGCCGGCACAAGCTGGTCGGAGATCTCGTCGCTCGCCAGCATGAAGGGGTCATCGAGCCCGCCATCACGGTTGAGGTACTCGGTCAGATCGACCGAGGCGAACTGGGTGCCCGACACGAGCTCCTTGCCGGCAGCGTCTCGGGCATCGACCAGGCGCACCACCCCTCTGATCGAGTCGAACAACCAGACCGTCGCCACGTCACACGCCGACGCGGCGGGCAGCGCGATGCAGAGGTTGCGGGCGACGGTCACCGTGTCGCCGGCTCGGGCGAGGGCCGAGGCAAGGTCGAGGAGCGCCCCGGAGGTGTCGCGATCACGGCGCGCCGAGTCGAGGGCGGCCACGATCTGGATGGCAGATCCCGCGTAGCGCGCATAGGAGCGCAGCACCCGTTGGTCGACGACCGAGCCGGTTGCGCCCGGGGGAAACCCGGCCACGAGGTGTCCATAGGTGTGATCACCGTGACGGACCTTCACGACCACGTACTGCTCGCCCAGCCGCTCCCCCGCCTCGAGCATGTCGATGAGGACCTCGGCATCGTCGCCCTCGAAGCCCACCTGGTGGACCATCCGCTCGCCGTTCTCTGCGAGTCGGACGGCGAGCACGTACTGGGGCGCGCCGACGGTGAGGCCGACGTTGGTCACGACGCGGTCGAGCACCTCGTCGATCTCGTGGGCATCGACGAGATGAGCGGACAGGGCGTGCTGCGCCTCGAGCTGTTCCAGCATGGTCGCACCCCGCACTGCGCGCTCCTCGGGTGCATGGTCGTGGGTGCGGCTGGGATCGGGGCGCCAGGCGATCCGGAACCGGCAGGCAGGCGCACCTCGACCCTGGCACTCCACTTCGGCCGAGGTTCCGAGATTGCCGAACAGCGCGGGCAGCGAGGCGAAGTAGCCCGCGGTGAAACCACAGGAGAATCGGTCCGGTGGGACCCCGTCGCCATACCGGCCCTCGATGAGGACGTGGGAGTCAGACGACTCGACGACGGTCATGGTCCGGCCGACCGACATGCGCGACGAGTAGTCGGCCATCACCGTGCATGCGACTTCGGTGGTACCACAGGACTGGACCAGTTCGGCGACGCTCCCACCGAGGGTGTCGCGAAAGGTCTGCTCGCCGACTCGTCGTCCGAGGTCGACGTCGCCGGTCACCTCGAACGCGGCGGTGGCGAGCTCGGTGAACTCCTCACGGCTCCACCAGCGATCGGTGCGTGCGAGCTCGTCGATCTCGGGCGAGCCTGGCATGTGCCGGGTCAGCTCGACGAGCCCTTCGGGGCCGAGCGCGGTCTCGACGTACCCCAGCACCGCCCGCGCGATCGTGGGGTTGACCTGTCGCTGCGTCGACTCCCCCACTCGTGCGTTGCTCACCGCTATCTGATCGGCAGCGCATCAATCCGATCGAGGCCTACTCGAAGGTACGTTCACTCATATCCTGCGGGTTCGATGTCGGTCACCGCGATCACGACCCGGCCCTGAGCGTCGTCGCGTTCGGCGCGTATCGACCACCGGGTCCAGCGATGGCCGCCGTTGGCGGTGATGTGATGGTCATCGACCCGACTCCCACCGGTGGCGCCCACGGCCTGGACTCGGTGCAGGACCACACGCTGTTCACCGGACCGGAGGCAACGCAGCCACCCGCTCCCGAGCGACGCCCCCGAGTCGAGCTGGGTGAGATCGCTCCACGCTTGGTTGCTCTCGGTGACCCAACCGTCGGGATCGGCGACCAGCACACCGACGGGCAACGAATCGGCATCCAGCCACGCCGCCCGCGAACCAGCGGTGGACACCTCCAAACCTCTCCCCCGACTGGATCTCGCCCGCCACGGCCGTGCCCGCGATGGGTAGTCGTTCACAGTGCTCATCAGGTCGGTCGGTCCTTCCTTCTTCCAGGAACAGGACCTCACCGGGGACTGGGGCGAGCGGACGCCACTCGACGCCCGGACCGGGACATTACAGCCTGGCAGCAGGACGCACAACTGCCACAGAGGGCCACCGTGGTGCGCCGAGCTGCCCTGCGAAGCGCCAGCGGGCAGCAGCGAGGACCAGCTCCGTATGCAAGCATCTGCACCATGCCCGATCCCAGAGTCGAGGAGCTCGATGCGCAGATCGACCTCTTGGAGACGTTGCGCGACTTCGACGCCGAGCTGAAGGACTTCAGCTCCTGGCTCGACACGCTCACCAAAGGGCCCAAGACCGGCGACCTCGCGGCCGACTTCGAGATCGGCCAGATGCGCGATCTGCTCCTCAAGCTCTCCGACCAGCTGGGGCACTACACCGATCCACTCAACCAAGCCTCGGCACTCGCCGGTCGGATCAGCGGCCTGGTCACCGCGCTGGACGCCATCTCGACCGCGGCGTCGAACCCCGACGCTCCTCCAGATCAGATCATCACCGCGCTCGGCGACTTCATCAGCGGGCTCAACTCGGCCCTGCCGCTGCTCGGCCGCGTGTTCGGCGGACTCAATCCGGTCGTCGGGGTCTACATCCTGCTCCTGGGCGAGATGATCAAGGGGATCGCCCGGTCGGTCCAGGCCATCGCCCGTCAGGTCGAGGTCCGCAACGACGCGATCGACATGTTCGACGACGTGATCGAGGGTCGCTACGACCTCCCCGACCAGGACCAGGTCGAGGAGGATCAGGCCCAGGACGCGCTCGAGGCCGAGCTGACCGATCTCTACCTGCGCCGGGCGCGGCTCGAACGACAGCTCCGCGAGACCGACTATCGCAACGCCCTGCGCATCTGTCTGCGCCGCCGCAACCAGAACGAGAACATCTACGAGGGTGACGTCGCCGAGCTCGAAGCCCACCAGGATGAGTGGGCGCACCCTGACGACGATCTCCACGTATCGCGACCTGACCGACGCCGAAAAGGAGCGTCTCGATCGCCTCACCGAGATGATCGAACGTCGTCGTGCTCAGATCCAGGAGATCCAGCGCTGTGTGCGCGAGTTGCTCGATCAGGTGCGGATCTGGCGGGGTGGCGCTGCGGTCATGGGAGGAGGCTGCCTGTGGGCGCTCATCCCGTTCCTGCTCGTGTCGGTCCTCGGCGTCGGGGCCCTGGTGGTGCTCGGGGGAGACGACGGATCCGACACCGCGGTGGGGTCCCCCGCACCGCCCTCCTCGTCCACGACCTCGGCACCGTCGTCGACGTCCTCGTCCACGACCTCGAGCACCGAACCCCCGCTGGTGCTCGATGACCTCGTCACCGAGCACGGCTCGATCGCCCAGATCCTGTTCGACGCGGGTGCGACCCTCGGACAGATCGACTCCATCGTCGCCCGATTCGCACCCGACGACGATGCCGGGGTGCCCCAGTTCATCTACAGCATGGAGGGGCACGACGTCACCGGCAACGGCGAGCCGGGCATCGACATCGCCGACTGGTACCTGGGCGAGCTCGACACCACGTTGCTGCCCGGCCTCATCGACGGCGCGCTGCCGTGCGGCCTCACCGGCACGCGGGTCGTGGTGTGCCCGGAGGGTCGATCCGACGTGCCCGAGGGTCCGGTCGTCGTCGCGGCCATGCGTCTGGCCGGACCGGTCCCGCTGTCCGGCTCGGACCGCCAGTACATCTACTCGGCAGTGTTCGAGACCGACGGCGATCCCACCAACGACTGGATGCCACAGGATCCATACGGCTGGGACTACTTCCAGGGGACCGACCGGTGGTTCGAGGGGTTCGGGATGCTGTCGTCGCAGCAGTGGGAGCTCGATGTCGTGGCGGTGTCCAGCACCCAACAGCAGTCCATCGCGCCGTCCGACGCGGTCCTCGTCGTCGACGGCGACGCGGCGGCCTTCTTCATCCCCGCCGGCGAGGTCGGTGGCACCGACGGCCTCTGTGGCAGGCTCACGGCCTTCGTCACCGACGGCAGCTACTCCCCCGAGGCCTCCGCAGGCGACATCAGCGGCGGGGCGCCCACAGCACCGCTGTGGAACCTGGAGGGCGCCGAGTGTTGAGCACCGCCGAGAAGGCGCGGAACGCGCTGCTGGGCTCCCTCGCCGGTGTGGTCGTGGTGATCGGGGTCGCGCTGCTCACCGGCGACGAGGCGGATGAGGCGGCGGGATCGTCGGAGACCACGACCACGGCATCGGTCGAACCGCCGGAGGAGACCACGACGACCGAGACGGTCGAATCGCCAGAAGAGTTCGCCGAACGACTCGCGAGCGCGATCCGCGACGGCGATGCCACCTTCCTGTTCGACCGCCTCGCGGAGGAGACGCTCGAGCGCTACGGCGCCGACCAGTGCGAGACCTACACGACCGGCCTTCACGACGAGCAGTTCGCGCTCGAGCTCCGCGAGGTGGCCGCGAAGCAGGATTGGGTGTACGAGACCGACGGCGTCTCGACGACGGTCGATGACGTGACCGCCCTCGAGCTGGAGCGCACCGACTCGCGCGGCGAGACCATCATCCAGGAGATCCATCTGGCACGACGCGGCACGGTGTTCCACTGGTTCACCGACTGCGGCGTCCCGGAGGGATAGTGGTCGTGTCGCCGCCGAGCGCATCATCGCGGGCTGTGGTGCAGTCGCACAGTCCAGCTGGCCGGATCACCCACCCATCGTGCTTGCTGCGGACCATGGACACAGTTGATCCGCGCTGGTTGACTGGGCCTGCTATGGCTGACCACATCGGGGGTGACAGGTTCGGGGTGTCTGTGACCGACGGGGGTGTCGTGCGTGTCGACCTCGCTGATGGCGCCGACATCACAGGTAGTGACGCCGAGTCGATCGTCGCCGCGATCGTTTCCCTGACCGCAGGCGTGCACAGCCCGCTGCTGATCGACTTGCGTTCGGTCGGGACGGTACGGCGACCGGCCCGCAATCTCTTTGCAGAATTGAACGTCGCCTCGCGGGTGGGGTTGCTGGTGGGTTCGCCCCTGAGCCGGATGCTTGCGAGCTTCGGCCTCGGCCTGAACCGACCCGAGCGTGGCATCCCAGTGAAGGTCTTCGAGGATGAAGCGTCCGCCCGGCATTGGCTGCTCGATCAAGGGGATGGCGCGTGATCTCCAACTCGCCAGTGCCGTGACTGATCACATCAGCGGCGAGAAGTTCGAGGCGCATTTGGTCGAGGACGGGCTGGTCCGCTTCGGCTGGACCGAGGGTGCCACGATCTCGCCGGCTGACGCCCAGGCCGTGTTGGATGCCTTCGCGACCCTCACGGAGAACGTGGCCACTCCGGTCTTGGTCGATCTCCGCAATGTGGCTGCCGTCGACCGCGAGGCTCGCAGGATGTTCGCTTCCACCACCGCGATGAACCGCCAAGCGCTGTTGGTGGGTTCGCCGTTGAGCAGGACCCTCGGGAACTTCTTCGTCAAGCTGAGCCGTCCGGCGATGCCGGTGAAGCTCTTCGACGACGAGGCTGCCGCGGTCGCCTGGCTACACGATGATGGGTGACGATCCTCGACCAGCCGACGGCACCCCACACGCCGCCACGGTGGTCGAACGTCTCGCCTCGCTGCTCGAGACGGTCAGCGCGTTCGCGGCGCTGGACTTCTCCCGCCCAGCGGCCATCAGCCCGGCCGGTGACATCGTGGATGCGCTGGCGTCGGGGATCAACATGCTCGGCGAGGAGATCGAGGCCTTCACACGTGAGCTCGAGGAGCGTGTCGCTGAACGCACACAGCAGCTGGACCAGCTGACCCGCGACCTGCAGGCGGAGATCGTAGAACGTCGTCGTAGCGAGGCGGCGGTTCGCGACACACAGGAGACGCTGCGAGAGCGGCTGGCCGAGGTTGAACGGCTCAACCAGGAGATCACCCAGCTCACCGACCTGACCAAGCTGCTGCAGGTGTGTGCGACCCGGCAAGAGGCCTTCGAGGTCCTTGCTCAGGCCGCCCCCAAGCTGTTCCCCGGCACCGAAGGCGCGGTCTACACGTTCGTCGCGTCACGGGATGTCGTGGAGATGGTCGCTTCCTGGGGCGGGTTCGTCTCTTCGGCGACGATTGCCTCGGGCGATTGTTGGGCACTACACCGCGGGCAACTCCACACGGCGAAGAACGACCACGGGCGTCGTTGCGCCCACACCGAGATCGACTGGTCCGGGAACCAGCTGTGCATGCCACTGCTCGCACATGGCGAGGTGCTCGGGCTGCTCCATCTGCGGTACGGGACCGACACCGACGGGCAGCAGCACGACAGGTCCGCTGACGGTGCGCCCCACCGCAGTCACGAGCGACTGGCTGTTGCGGTGGCCGAACAGATCGCGTTGTCGCTCGCGAACCTCGAACTACGGGCGGCGTTGCTGGCCCAGTCGATCCGCGATCCCCTGACCAACCTGTACAACCGTCGCTACCTGGACGAGACCCTGGCACGTGAGCTGAAGCGCGCCGAGCGCGCGGGGTCGTTCGTGTCCTTCCTGATGATCGACATCGACTGGTTCAAACCGTTCAACGACACCTACGGCCACGATGCCGGTGACACGGCACTACGCCAGGTGGCGGTGACCCTGCGTGACCAGGTCCGTTCCGAAGACGTGGTCTGTCGCTTCGGCGGCGAGGAGTTCGCGATTGTCATGGCTGACGTCGACACCGCGGAGGCTGCCACCCGTAGCGAGCACCTGCGCACCGCGATCAGCAAATCCGAGCTTCACTGGCAGGGACAAGCACTGGGCACGATCACCGCCTCGTTCGGTGTGGCCACCTACCCCTACCATGCCGACACCAAAGCCGACCTCCTCCGAGCGGCCGACGTTGCGCTCTACCAGGCCAAGAACAACGGCCGCAACCGCGTCACGATCTACGTTTCGCCAAGCGAGACCACCTGACACCGGCTGGCCATGCAGGAGCCCGATATGGACCTACCCCGGTCTCACGGACGGGTTGGTTGTGGGGTGATCATGGCGGGCGGCGGTGGTCCGTGAGCAGCCCTGATGGCGGCCGAGTCGGAACTCATCCCGGATCCGGGTATCGACCGACCTAGTCGGGTTCATCGACGCACAGGAGCCGCAGCTGATCCACTACGGCTTCTACCTCGACGAGGCGTCATCACGAATGACGGTGGTCGCGGTCCATCCCGACCCGGCGTCAGTTGAACTGCACATGGAGGTGGGGGGACCGGCGTTCCGAACGTTCTCGGACCTCATCGAGATGGAGGGGATCGAGGTCTACGGACCAGCAAGCGAACGGATGCTCGAGCAGCTCGAGGCCAAGGCGGCGGCGCTCGGTGAGGACGGCCGCGTCGTGGTCACCGATCGCTATGCCGGGTTCAGCCGTCAGATGTCGTAGTAGAGCGAGAACTCGTAGGGGTGGGGGCGCAGGCGCAGGGCGTCGACCTCGTTCTCGCGCTTGTAGGCCACCCAGGTGTCGATGAGGTCGGGGGTGAACACGTCGCCGGCGAGCAGGAAGTCCTGGTCGGCCTCGAGCGCGTCGAGCACCTGCTCGAGCGACCCGGGCACCATGGGGACGTTGGCCAGTTCGGCCGGCGGCAGGTCGTAGAGGTCCTTGTCGACCGGGTCGGGCGGCTCGATGCGCTTCTGGATCCCGTCGAGACCGGCCATCATCATCGCCGCGAACGCCAGGTAGGGGTTCGACGTGGAGTCGGGGCAGCGGAACTCGACCCGCTTGGCCTTGGGGCTCTTCTGCGCGATGGGGATGCGACACGCCGCCGACCGGTTCCGCTGGCTGTAGACCAGGTTGACCGGTGCCTCATAGCCCGGCACCAGCCGCTTGTAGGAGTTGGTGGTGGGGTTGGTGAACGCCAGCACGGCCGGGGCGTGGCTCAACAGGCCGCCGATGTACCAGCGGGCGATGTCGGACAGCCCCGCGTACCCGGTCTCGGCGAAGAACAGCGGCTCGCCGCCCTTCCACAGCGACTGGTGCACGTGCATGCCCGACCCGTTGTCGCCGAAGATCGGCTTGGGCATGAAGGTGAGGGACTTGCCGGCCGCCCAGGCCACGTTCTTGAGCACGTACTTGAACGTCATGAGGTTGTCGGCCATGGACAGCAGGGTGGCGAAGCGGATGCCGATCTCGCCCTGACCGCCACTGGCGACCTCGTGGTGGTGCAACTCGGTGTCGATGCCGACCTCGTGCAGCGTGGCCGACATCTCCGAGCGCAGGTCCTGGTAGTGGTCCATCGGCGGCGCGGGGAAGTAGCCCTGCTTGGTGCGCGGCTTGTAGCCGAGGTTGGGGCCCTCATCGGTGCCGGTGTTCCACTGACCCTCGACGGAGTCGACCGCGTAGAACGCCGAGTTGCCGTTGGTCGCGAACCGCACGTCGTCGAAGATGAAGAACTCGGGCTCGGGCCCGAAGAACGCGGCGTCGGCGATCCCCGAGGCGAACAGATGGGCCTCGGCCTTGGTGGCGACATAGCGAGGATCGCGCGTGTAGCTCTCGCCGGTGACCGGATCGGCAACAAAGCAGTGCAGCACCGCCGTCTTCCGCCGACGGAACGGGTCGATGTAGGCGGTGTTGGGGTCGGCGACCAGCACCATGTCCGATTCCTGGATCTCCTGGAACCCGCGGACCGACGAGCCATCGAAGCCGTGGCCGTCCTCGAAGTGCGAGTCGTCGAGCAGGTTGGCGGGGATCGAGACATGCTGCATGACCCCGGGAAGATCGGAGAACCGGAGGTCGACGAACTCGCAACCCTCGCGTTCGACCAGCTCCAGCACCTCCGCGGGCGTGCGCTCCTCCATCAGACCTCCCATGACGCGGACTTCACCGGAGCTTAGGTGCGCAGCCGGCAGCGACCCCAATGGACCACCGGCGTCAGGCGAGCGCGCTGCAGCAGGTGTCGGTGATCAGGCGGGTCACCACGTAGGGATCGCAGTTGGCGTTGGGACGCCGATCCTCGATGTAGCCCTTCTTGTCGACCTCGACCTGCCACGGGATGCGCACCGAGGCACCGCGGTCGGAGACGCCGTACTTGAACTCGGTCCACGGGGCAGTCTCGTGCAGGCCGGTGAGACGCTGTTCGACCCCGGGGCCGTAGTTCTTGATGTGCTCCTCGGCCTTGGTGCCGAGCGCCTCGCACGCGGCGATGATCGGGTCATAGCCCTCGCGCATGGCGTTGGTGGAGAAGTTGGTGTGCGCACCGGCTCCGTTCCAGTCGCCCTGGACCGGCTTGGGATCCAGGGTGGCGGCCACCTCGAACTCCTCGCCGCAACGGTAGAGCAGCCAGCGGGCGACCCAGATCTGGTCGGACACGTCGAGCGGGCTCGCGGGGCCGATCTGGAACTCCCACTGCCCCATCATCACCTCGGCGTTGGTGCCCGAGATGGCCAGGCCCGCGTCCATGCAGGCCTTGGTGTGCATCTCGACGATGTCGCGACCCCAGATCTCGTCGGCACCGACACCGCAGTAGTAGGGGCCCTGGGGGCCGGGGAAGCCGCCCTGGGGCCAGCCCAGAGGATGGCCGTTCTGCAGGAACGTGTACTCCTGCTCGATGCCGAACCAGGGCTCCTGATCGGCGTAGGTCTCGGCGGTCTCGGCACAGGCCGCGCGTGTGTTGGTGGGGTGGGGGGTCATGTCGGGCAGCAGCACCTCGCACATGACCAGCTTGTCGTTGCCGCCCCGGATCGGGTCGGGATAGACCGCGACCGGACGCAGGACGCAGTCCGAGTTCGCGCCCGGCGCCTGGTTGGTGCTCGATCCGTCGAAGCCCCAGATGGGAGGTTCGGTTCCGACCGGAACCACCTTCGTCTTCGATCGGAGCCGTCCTGTCGGCTCGCTTCCGTCGATCCAGATGTACTCAGCCCGGTAGCTCACTCGTGTTTTTCCTCTCAACGGTGGGATTGGGGGGCCATGGGGCCCGTCGCCGATGACGGTAGGCAGCGGCCGTTTCCCCGCCGTTGCACCTGTATGAACGCTATGTGAACGGACGTGGATCGAGGACGAGTCACACCGCCCCACGTGGCACCATTGCGCCATGGAACGCCAGCAGGACTACGTGTTGCGTACGGTCGAAGAGCGCGGGGTCCGCCTCGTGCGGCTCTGGTTCACCGATGTGTTGGGCCAGCTCAAGTCGTTCGCCATCTCCCCCGCCGAGCTCGAGACCGCGTTCGACGAGGGCATGCACTTCGACGGCAGCTCCATCGACGGCTTCTCCCGCGTCCAGGAGAGCGACGTGCTGGCTCGCCCCGACCCCAACAGCTTCGAGCTGTTGCCGTGGGCCAACGAGGACGGCACCACGGCCCGCATGTTCTGCGACATCGAGAACCCCGACGGCAGTCCCTTCGCCGGCGACTCCCGCCAGGTGCTGCGGCGCAACCTCGACCGAGCCCACGAGCGCGGCTACTCGTTCCTCTGCGCGCCGGAGATGGAGTTCTTCTACTTCGCCCACGGCGACCCGACCAGGGCACCCGAGCCGCTCGACACCGCGTCGTACTTCGACCTCACCACCGCCGATGTCGCCGGGAACATCCGCCAGCGCACCATCCACATGCTGGAGGCGATGGGCATCCCGGTCGAGTACTCCTTCCACGAGGACAGCGCCAGCCAGCACGAGATCGACCTGCGCTACACCGACGCGCTGTCGATGGCCGACAACGTGATGACCTTCCGGCTCGTGGTCCGCGAGATCGCGATGGAGCACGGCGCCTACGCCACCTTCATGCCCAAGCCACTCGCCGGCCAGCAGGGGTCGGGCATGCACACCCACCTGTCGCTGTTCGAGGGCGACACCAACGCGTTCTACGACCCCGACGACCCCTACAAGTTGTCCAAGGTCGGTCGGTCGTTCATCGCCGGTCTGTTGCACCACGCGCCCGAGATCACCGCAATGACCAACCAGCTGGTCAACTCCTACAAGCGGCTCATCATCGGCTACGAGGCCCCGGTGTTCCTGTCGTGGGCCCGCAACAACCGCTCGGCGCTCATCCGGATCCCGGTCACCAAGGCCGGCAAGGCGTCGTCCACCCGCATCGAGTTCCGCTCGCCCGACCCGGCGTGCAACCCCTACCTGGCCTTCTCCACGATGCTGGCGGCTGGTCTGGCCGGCATCGAGGGAAACTACGAGCTCCCACCCGAAGCCGCCACCAACGTGTTCGAGATGACCGACCTCGAACGCAAGGCCGCGGGGCTGCGGGCCCTGCCCCAGTCGCTGGCCGAGGCACTCGACGAGATGGAGCGCTCCGAGCTGGTGGCCGAGACCCTCGGCGAGCACATCTTCGAGTGGTTCCTGCGCAACAAGCGGGCCGAGTGGGCCGACTACAAGGCCCACGTCTCGCAGTTCGAGCTGAGTCGGTACCTCCCCAACTGGTAGCTCACCATGGAACCCCTCCTGCTCTTCCCCGACCCGGCTCCACCGGAGCTGGCCCAGGCGCTGGACCTGGGCGGCTACCCGTGGAAGCCCGCGGGCGACCAGATGTCGGTCGACCGCCAGGAGCCTCCCGACGGCTGGGCAGGAGCGGTGGTCTGCGCCGACACCGATCCCGAGGGCGCGTTCGCGGTGTGCCGCGAGCTCCGCAAGCGCGACATCCCCCTCGAACCGCTCCTCCTGCTGATCTCGGGCGCCCAGCTCGGCGACCTCGAGCTGCGCGACGACCTCTTCGACGACTTCCTGCTCACCCCGTTCCACCCCCGCGAGCTCGAGGCCAGGCTCAAGCACCTGTTCTGGCGCACCGGTCGCGGCACCCGACCCGAGCTCATCGAGTACAAGGATCTGGTCCTCAACCTCGAGACCTACCAGGCGGCCATCGGCGGGCGCCCGCTCGACCTCACCTACATGGAGTACGAGCTGTTGAAGTTCCTCGCTGCGCACCCCGGCAAGGTCTTCACCCGCGAGACGCTGCTCAGCCGGGTGTGGGGCTATGAGTACTACGGAGGGGCGCGCACCGTCGACGTCCACATCCGGCGCCTGCGGGCCAAGCTCGGCGAGGAGCACGCCAACCTCATCCAGACGATCCGCTCGGTGGGGTACTCGTTCGGCCAGTCGCGCTGGATGAGCTGACCCCGCCGGTCACAGGCCGCCGGATCACACGCCCGGGCCCACGCGGCGGTGGCCGCCCCGGAGGACGGCCACCACGTGTCGAGATCGTCGTTCAGATGATGGTCAGATGGGTCGAACGTCCTGGGCCTGGTCGCCCTTCGGGCCGGTCGTGACCTCGAACTCGACGGTCTGACCTTCGTCGAGCGAGCGGTAGCCACTGCCCTGGATCGCGGAGAAGTGGACGAACACGTCGCTCCCACCCTCGCGCGAGATGAAGCCGTAGCCCTTCTCGGCGTTGAACCATTTGACGGTACCGGTAGCCAAGACCGATCCCCTTTCGTCGTGCTGGGATCGGCGTTCGCCGGAAACCCACCTGTTGAAGCCTCGCCAGGCTAACCCACGAGCGCAGCGGCGAACAGGGGCAAGGGCCAGATCTTTCAGTTGTAGAGCTCGACCAGCTCGCTGCCCTCGTGCTCGACCTCGCCGTTGTTTCGCAGCAGCCAGCCGAGCAATCCGGCAGCGACCGCGCCCGAGATCAGCACCCCGACGGGGATGACGACGAGCAGTACCACGACGATGACGGCCGGTCCGATCATGGGCCCGATCCTAGGCCACGTGGGCCCAGGCTTCGACCTCGACGAGGGCGCCGATGGGAAGCTCGGCGACCCCGATCGCCGAGCGGGCGGGGCGATGGTCGCCGAAGAACGCGGTGTAGGTGTCGTTCATCAGCCGGTAGTCGCTCATGTGGCGGAGAAAGACGGTGGTCTTGACGACGTGGTCCTTGGTGGCCCCCTCGCCGGCCAGCAGCGCCTCCATGTTGACCAGGGCCTGCTCGAGCTGACCGGCGGTGCCACCGTCGACGAGCTTGCCGTCGACGATGCCGACCTGGCCGGACACGATCAGCCAGTCGCCGGCCCGGACGATCGGCGTGTAGGGACCGACTGGGGTGGCCATGGTGTCTCCTCGGTGGGGTGCGATCAGTTGGTGCGAACAGTCTGGCCGGTGGGCCAGACCGGGGGGAGACCCTGGTGGATCCACACCGCCGCGGCCACCGCGGCGAACACGGTGTCGGAACCGTTGACGGGCGGGCCGGGGCCGGGGTCGAGCTCGATCTCGATGGGTGGGGTGTCGACCGCCCGCAGGACGCCGAACGAGCGGATGGTCAGGTCGTGCACCGCGCCCGCGTCATCGACCGCCAACCCTTCGGAGGTGACCCAGCTCAGCGCCATGTGGGCGGCCCCGACGCAGTAGGAGTGCAGCACCACCTCGTCGAGCGGGTCGCCGCAGCTGACCCGGATCTTGATGGTGCCGTCGTCGACCGTGGCGGTGGCCCGGGATCCGTCGGGGCCGGTGATCGTCGCCTCGCCGGTGATCGTCGCCTCGCCGGTGATCGCCGCCCGCAGGATCGCGGCTTCGGCCCAGCCGGCGGCGCGGATCGCGGCCGAGGTCGGGGGCCCGGCGACCGACACCTCCTCGACCTCCAGCTCGGGAGCCACCGCGTGGATCGCGTCGACGATGCCCGGGGTGCGCGCCACCCGGATGACCCCGGTGCCGTCGGCCCGGATCCCGGCGGCGACCGGCGGCCGCTTCGCCCCCGATCGAACGGCGTCCTCTCGCGACACCACCACCCGCACCGCTCGATCGTGCTCGTCGGCGAGCCGGCGGGCGGCGCCGGGAGCGATGCTGTCGACCTTGGCCCCGAAGGCACCGCCGTTGGCCAGTGGGCTGGCCGGCTCACCACCGGGTCGGCACCACGAGGCGTCGGTCTCGAGATAGGCCGGTTCGACCCATGAGGTGCGGAGGGTGACCGCCCAGTCGCCGTCGGGCAGCTCGAGCGGTGGTTCGGCGTCGACGGTGGTTCGGCGCCCCTGGACCTTGCCCGCGGCCTGGCGGGCCTCGCCGAGGGACTCGGCCACGACCCAATCGCCGTCGGCGGTGGGCACCGCGACCAGCGCGTCGGCGGGGGCGGTGTCGTCGGCGAACCCGCCGGCGCCGAGGGCCACGTGGGGCCCGACAGCCTGGGGGATCCGGCCCTCGATCTCGGCTCGGCGGGCCGCGGCGTCGAGGTCGCGGCCGTCGATCGTGACCGGTTGCTCGCGGTGCTCCCAGGCATCGAGGATCGTGCGCCACCCGGTGCAACGGCACAGGTGGGCCTGCAGCGCCCGTTCGGCGTCGGCGATCGACGCGTCGGGCTTCTTGGCCGCCAGCCCGTGGAGGCGGACGATGATCCCCGGCGTGCAGAACCCGCACTGGCTGGCGCCGGTGGCGCAGAAGGCGTCGGCCCACCGCTCGCGGGCGGCGGGATCGATGCCGTCGAGGGTGGTGATCGAGCGACCCTTGACCCGACGAGCCGGGGTCACACACGCCACGCGCGGTTGGCCGTCGACGAGTACGGTGCAACACCCGCACTGGCCTTGGGGGCTGCACCCGTCCTTGGGCGTGCGCGAGCCGAGTCGGTCGCGCAGGACCTCGAGCAGCGATGCGCCGTCGTCGGCGACCTCGACCTGGCGGCCGTCGACCTCGAACTGGAGGGTCAGCTGAAGGACTGCCCGCAGCCGCAGGTGCGGCTGGCGTTCGGGTTGTTGATGGCGAAGCCGGCATCTTGGATGCCGTCCTTGTAGTCGAGCGTGGCGCCGTCGAGCAGCTGGGCGCTGGAGGGGTCGGACACGACCTTGACCCCCGAGTACTCGATCGCCATGTCCTCGGCAGCGACGTCGGTGTCGAAGAACATCTCGTAGCTGAAGCCCGAGCAGCCGCCGGGACGGACCGCGACCCGCAGCGCGAGCGACGCGTCGCCCTCGGCCTCGATGAGCTGCTTGACCTTGCCTGCGGCAGAATCCGTGAGCGTGATCACGCGGGGTCCTCCTCATACGATTGGACGTTGTCGATGCTATCGGTCGATGGGGCCATGTCGCGCATCAGGCCGGTACCGGAAGCTCGACCCGGCACGGTTGGCGATGGACCAGGGTGTTGAACGCCGACGGGCACGGTCCCCCGATGCCGTCGAGGAAGCCCTCGACCATGCCCTGGTGCAGGGCGCACACCACCGAGGGGTTCGACTCGGCCAGCTCGGCGAAGGGGCAGTGGGCGAAGGCGATGGTGGTCGTGTCGTCCTCGACGACGATCTCGGGGTCGAACCCCATCGAGTCGAGCTCGGTCATGAGCGCTTCGACCGGTGGGGAGCCCTGGTCCCATGGGCGGGCGTCGAGCTCTCCCTGGTCGCGCCCGGCGACGACCACCGCCTCGGGATCGAGCTCGGTGGACGAGGCGACGGCGAGCAGCATCCGGGCGATCGTGGGATAGGGCGACGGTTCGAGCCCGAGCGACGGAGCGTCGGGGGCGAGTGAGTACAGGTGCTGGGGACGCCCGACACCGCCACGGGTCTGGCTGCGGACCGAGAGGAGCCCGACCTCGCGCATCCGCTCGAGGTGGGGGCGCACCGTGTTGACGTGCAGGTCGAGCGAATCGGCGATCTCGGCGGTGGACATCGGGACCGGGGACCGGGCCAGCTCGAGGTAGATGGCATAGCGCGTGTTGTCGCCCAACGCCTTGAGGATGGCGAGGCGTGCCGGTCGGTCGCCGCTGCGGGGGGCCGCGGGGGATGGTTCCTGAGCCACGACGCAAGTTTACACGGCCGAGCCCGGTAAAATCGTCCCCATGGCCAACACGACCGACCGACCGACCCTCCCCACCGAGGCCGACGTCATGGAGGTGCTGCGCGGGGTGATCGACCCCGAGCTCGGCAGCGACATCGTCGACCTCGGCATGGCCAAGGGCGCCCGGGTGGACGACGAGGGCAGGGTGCGGGTCACGATCGCCCTCACGACCGCCGGGTGCCCACTGCGGGGCCAGATCCAGCGCGACACCAGGGCACGGGTCGAGTCGATGCCGGGCGTCTCGGAGGTGACCTTCGACTGGACCGAGCTCGATCCCGAGGAGAAGGCGGCCACCATGAGCCGGGCCCGGTTCAACGCCCAGGAGCACGCGCCCGACACCCTGATCCCCTCCACCACCCGGGTCGTGGCCATCGCCTCGGGCAAGGGAGGGGTCGGCAAGTCGTCGGTGACGGTGAACCTCGCGGTGGCCGTTGCCGCCAAGGGCTACACCGTCGGCGTGCTCGATGCCGACATCTGGGGGTTCTCGGTGCCCCGCATGATCGGGGTCGAGGGCCGCCTCGGGGGCGTCGAGGGCCAGGAGCCGGCCGAGGGCGAACGTCCTCGCATCGCCCCCATCGTCCAGGACGTCGGCGAGGGACGGCTCGAGGTCGTGTCGATGGGTCTGCTGGTCGACAACGAGGAGACCGCGCTGATGTGGCGGGGCCTCATGCTCAACCGGGCGGTGCAGCACTTCGTCGAGGACGTGCAGTGGGGCGACCTCGACTACCTGTTCATCGACATGCCGCCCGGCACCGGCGACGTTGCCATGGGTCTGGCCCGCATGCTCCCCCGCGCCGAGATGCTCGTCGTCACCACCCCCGCGGCCACCGCGCAGAAGGTGGCCATCCGGGCCGCGAGCATGGCGCAGAAGAGCCACGTTCGGGTGGCCGGAGTGATCGAGAACATGAGCGCCTTCATCTGCGATCACGGCGAGTCCTACCCGCTGTTCGGCACCGGCGGAGGCCAGATCCTGGCCGACGACGCCGGCGCGCCGCTGCTCGGTCAGATCCCGCTCGAACCGTCGGTCGCCCTCGGCGGCGACACCGGCACCCCGGTCGCGCTGGGCGACGGACCCGCCGCCGAGGCGTTCCGGGCACTGGCCGACCGCATCCTCGACGAGGCGATCCCGCCGGTCGAGATGGCCGGCTGCAGCGCCCACATGCTCGACGCCGCCGCGGCCGCGCTCGACGAGCTCGACCTGTAGCGGCGGCAGCCCTACCGGTTGAGGCGGCGGCGGTCCTGTTCCTTGAGGATGCGCTTGCGGAGCCGCAGGTTCGCCGGGGTGACCTCGACCAGCTCGTCGTCGGCGATCCACTCGATGGCGGTCTCGAGGGTGAGCAGGCGTGGTGGGGTGAGCTTGATGGCGTCGTCGGCCGCGTGGGTGCGGATGTTGGTCTTCTGCTTCTCGCGGCACACGTTGACGTACATGTCGCCGCCGCGCGAGGTCTCACCGACGACCATGCCCTCGTAGACGTCGACACCGGGACCGACGAACAGCTCGCCCCGCTGCTGGAGGTTGTCGAGGGCGTACGCGGTCGACACGCCGGTTCGGTCGGCGATCATGGCACCCCCGCTGCGGGTGGGCAGGTCGCCGACCCAGGGGATCCAGCCTTCGTGGTGCTGGTGCATGAGCGCGGTTCCGCGGGTTGCGGTGAGCAGCAACGACCGGAATCCCAGCAGGCCACGCGACGGTGCGTGCAGGGTGATGATGGTGCGCCCGATGTCGCCGGGCCGCAGGTCGATGACCCGACCCTTTCGTGGCGCCACCGCCTGGGTGACGGTGCCGACGTGGTCGTCGGGGACGTCGATGACCGCGACCTCGAGCGGTTCGTGCTTGGCGTCGTCGATCTCGCGCACCAGGACCTCGGGCCGGCTGACCTGGAGCTCGTAGCCCTCGCGGCGCATGTTCTCGATGAGCACGGCGAGCTGCAGCTCACCGCGGGCCGCGACCTCGATGATGTCGGGCGAGGAGGTCTCGGCCAGACGGATCGACACGTTGCCCAGCACCTCGCGGTCGAGGCGCTCGCGGAGGTGGCGGGAGGTGAGGTATCGGCCTTCCTTGCCGGCCAGGGGTGAGGTGTTCACCCCGAAGGTCATCCGCATGACCGGCTCGTCGACGCTCAACCGGGGAAGCGGCTTGGGGTGGGCGGGATCGGCGAGGGTGTCACCGATCCCGACCTCGGGGAAGCCGGCGATGATGAACAGGTCGCCGGCCCGCCGCTGGTCGACCTCGACCCGGGCAACGGCTTCGACGCCGAGCAGTTGGCTGAGCTTGCGCTTGACCGGTGCGACGTCGCCCTCCTGGCACAGCGCCACCAGGTCGCCCTTGCGCAGCGTTCCCTGCATGACCCGACCGATCGCCAACCGGCCGAGGTAGTCGGAGGCGTCGAGGTTGGTGACCAGGGCCTGCAGCGGTGCGTCGGGGTCGCCTCTGGGTGCGGGGATCGTCGAGGTCAGCGCCTCGAACAGTGGGGTGAGGTCGGCGTCGGGATCGGGCATGCCCACGCCGGCGACGCTGCGGCCCTCGGTGGCGATCGTGGAGACCACGGAGAACTCGATGTGGTGGTCGTCGGCGTCGAGGTCCATGAACAGCTGGTACACCTCGTCGAGGACCTCGTCGGCGCGGGCGTCGCCACGGTCGACCTTGTTGATGACCACCACCGCCGGCAGGTCCATCGCCAGGGCCTTGGAGAGCACGTAGCGGGTCTGGGGAAGCGGACCCTCGGACGCGTCGACGAGCAGCAGGATCCCGTCGACCATGGCGAGAGCCCGCTCGACCTCGCCGCCGAAGTCGGCGTGGCCGGGCGTGTCGACCAGGTTGATCCGGATGCCCTCCCAGGTGATGGCGGCGGCCTTGGCCAAGATGGTGATGCCCCGCTCGCGCTCCTGGTCCTCGGAGTCCATGACGCGGTCGACCACCGCCTCGTTGGCGCGGAAGGTCCCGACGCTGCGGAGCATGGCGTCGACCAGCGTCGTCTTGCCGTGGTCGACGTGGGCGACCAGGGCGACGTTGCGGAGGCCGGGGTTGGGGAGTACTGGGTTGGGGAGTGCAGAGTTGGTGTCAGACACGAAGAGTCGAGTCTACAGCCGCTCGATGAGTTGCCCCTCGGCGGGGGCCACCGCCCGCAGCCGCTTGAGACGGCGGTCGGCCAGGAGCTCCTCGTCGAGGGCGGCCACCGCGTCGCCGCCGAAGAGCACCCGCTCCTCTTCGAGCAGGAACATGGCTCGCGGCTCGCCGCCGGGTGCCGGCATCGTCACCAGCCGGAACTCGGTGCCGAGGATGGTGTGATCCTCGCCGACCATCTCGTCGGCGTCGGCAGGGCCGATCCCATCGACGGTCAGCACCAGGGCGTCGGTACGGGCCCGCAGGCCCTTGATCCCCGCCTGATCGCCGGTCCCGGTGGTGAGGATCCAGCGGATACGGTCGCCGCCACACCCGGCGATGGCGTCGAGGTGCTGGTCGAGATCGGGTCCCGGGTCGATCACCGCGATCTCGTCGATGCCGATCAGGTAGGTGTTTGGCCCCGCGGTGCCGTCGAGGTCGACCGCGATGCGGCGGACCAGCGGACTGAGCGCGCGTGCCACCCCGGGAACGATGGGGGTTGGGAGGTCGACGGTGTCGTCGGTCACGATGCAGCTCCTTCGTAGCCGGGATCACCGGGCAAGAGAATTCGGGTTCCACCCTCGTCGTCCACGATGCGGGACTGAATGGTGGGGACCTCGACCTGCTGGCGCACTGCACCGAGCAACTCGTCGGCAGAGTCGAACCGGGCGATGGCCTCGAGGTTCCTGGCGGTGGGCCAGATGATCTCGAGCTCGCCGTCGCGTGCTCGCCGGAGCGCCTCGGCGGGCCGGACCCACAGGTTGGCGACCGTCTCGCGATCGTCGTGCAACCCGACCTGGGCATCGGGGGCCCGGGCGAGGAAGAAGCGCGTGTCGAACCGTCGGGGCGGACCGATCGGGGTGATCCAGTGCGAGAAGTAGTGGATGGCGTCGCAGGCCAGGGTGAGGCCTTCGTCGGCGCACAGATCGATGAGGCGGAGCTCGCCGGCGTCGACGCGCCGGCGGTGCTCGACGAAGCGGGATTCGACCTCGGGGTCGTCGAAACGGATGATCTGGCCGGACTCGTCGTAGGCGAGCAGGAGCCCGCACTCCTCGAAGCACTCGCGCACCGCCGCCACCCAGTAGGCCAGGCCGCCACGCTCGAGACCGAGCGCCACGGACGCGACCGGATCGCTGAGTCCGGCGCAGTACGGGTCGACGTCGTGGTGATCGTGGTCGTCGACCGCGCCGCCGGGGAAGACGAACGCACCCCCGACGAACACGCTGGCCGGGTTGCGGCGCACCATGAACACCTCGAGCCCGTCGACGCCGTCGCGCACCAGCATCACGGTGGCGGCCCGACGAAGCTCGACCTCGGTCGCCTCGGTCTGGGTCATCGGTCGAGGCCCCGTGGACCGGGGGGATCGTCAGGTCCCGGGCGGTCGGGGTCGGACTCCCAGCCGGTGGTGTCCCACACCCCTCCCGCGGAACCGGCGGTGGGACCCGCAGCCCCACCGGCGAACCCGTAGGGAGCGTTGACCCCCACACCGGGCGTGACCCGCTTGAGGACCATGGCCCGGATGACCGCCCGTGAGGGCGGCGCGAGGAACAGCAGCCCGACAGCGTCGGTGACGAACCCCGGGGTGAGCATGAAGGCCCCGGCGGCGAGGATCAGCACCCCGTCGACGATCTCGCGGTGGGGCATCTCGCCGCGAGCGAGGGTGGTGGAGAACCGCCGCCACACCCCGAGCCCCTCGACCTTCACGAGCCACGCGCCGATGATGCTGACCACGAGGAGCAGCACCAGGGTCTGGGGCGTGCCGATGGCCTGCGCGGCGGAGACGATCACGAGCAACTCGATGATCGGGACCGCCAGGAACAACAGCGCGATGAGGGGCATGACACCCCCCAGGCTACCGGTCTGGACGGTCGGCGAGGCTGCGGCCCCTCAGCTCAGCTCGGAGGCCACCAGCTGGCGCCGCTCGTTCTCGTTCAGACCACCCCAGATGCCATGTGGTTCACGGATCGAGATGGCGTAGTCGAGGCATGGGCGCCGTACCGAGCAGTCGGCACAGATCGCCTTGGCTCTGGCTTCGCGCTCGAGCTTCTCGTCTTTGCGTTCGAACTGTGGCGGCGGAAAGAACACCGCTGCCTGAGGCCCACGGCAGGCTGCTTTGACCTGCCAGGCATCTTCGGTCCTCTGTGCACTCACACGCAGACCCCCCTTCCGTGTCGCGACCCTACAACCGGGGTTGTCGATGCGACAAGGGTCACTTTCGTGTCCGCGCGCGACGAAGGGCACCGAAAGGGCAGGAGGTGTCAACGGTCGCGGTAGTCGCGAGCCGGATGGTCCTCGGGCTCGACCTGGAGCACCATGCCCTCGATGGCCACCACCCGAACCGGGTCGCCGTCGGCGATGGGTGTCGCTCGGTTGGTGTGGGCCCGCCACGGAGCCTCACGCACCACCACCACCCCGTCGGGGTCGACGGTACCTCGGGCCAGCCCGCCCTCCCCGATCATCCACTCGCGCCCGATGGTCGGGGTGGAGAACCGGGTGCGGACCATCGCCGGCATCCCGGCGAGGAAGGTCAGCACCACGCCGACGAAGGCCACCACCAGTGTGATCCACGAGATCGACGCCGCGTCGTAGAAGGTGAGCGAGCCGACGGCGAAGAGCAGACCACCGGCTGCGGTCCAGAACCGGGGGACCCCGGTCTGCACGTCCACCGCGAACCCGACGAAGGCGACGAGCACGAACACCAGGGCGATCGGCCGGACCGGCAGGACCCAGAGACCGTAGGAGGCGAGCACCAGGGACCCGGCCCCGACCATGCCGGCGATGCCGACGCCCGCGGTGTAGAGCTCGAAGACGAGCAGCGCCAGGCCGATGACCAACAACAGGTAGGTGACCTCGGGGCTGGCCACCGTGTGGAAGATCTGGGCGGGGAGATCGAGCTGGCTGAACCGCACGACCGTGCGGGGTTCGAGGCTCGGCTCGCCGTCCTGGACCACCTCGATCGACTCGAAGCCCGGGAGGGTGAGCGCGAACTGCCCCAGGGTCAGGGCCTGCTCGGGGGCGATGTCGAGCTCGAGGGCCCGCTCGTGGCCGACGGTGTCGTCGACCAGCAGCGGTGTGGCGTCACCGAACAGGGCGCCGAACTCGTCCTCGGGAAGGATCGGTTCGCCGGTGCGACCGATGCGGGTACCGATGGACACGCCGATCGGATCGGTGACCGCCGCCAGCTGGGCGGCCCCTCCCAAGGCCTGGGCCCCGGACGGGCCGATCCAGGACGCGACCGGGATCTCGGCTTCGTGGATCTGGCGAGCCAGGTCGACCAGCACGCCCTCCGACACCACCGCCCCCGGAGAGTCGAGGTGGATGACCAGGTAGCGGGCCCCGGACTCCTCGGCCTCGTCGATGGAGGAGGAGACGAAGTCCACCAGGATGTCGTCGATCAGACCGTTCACCTCGATGACGGTGATGAAGCCCGGATCGTCGTCCTCGGCGGCACGGTCGTCTTCGGTGGCGAGGTCGTCTTCGGTGGCGGTCTGGGCGTGGAGTGGCGCCGCGCCGAGCATCACGGCCAGTGCAACGAAGAGCACGCCGACGCTGGTTAGTCTGCGCAAGGAGTTCTCCGGACGCGAAGGGAACGTAGTGGATCCTGCCCGTTTCTTCGCAGCATCCCGGCTCGCCATCGTTGCCGGGAAGGGCGGCGTGGGCAAAACGACGGTGAGCGCCGTCCTGGCCAGGGCCGCGGCCCGCAGCGGGCGTTCCGCGCTCGTCGTCGAGGTCGAGGGGAAGAGCGGCCTGGCCACCGTGTTCGAGCGCCCCGAGCTCGGGTACCAGGAATCGGTCCTCTGGGAACGGGGCGATCCACCCGGCGCGGCGGCGGTGGCCGCCCGGGCGCTCACCGCCGACGACGCGCTGATGGAGTACCTCACCGATCACGGGCTCGACCGGGTGTCGCGGCGCCTGGTCCGCAGCGGCGCCCTCGAGATCGTCTCCACCGCAGCTCCGGGGATCGAGGACATCCTCCTGTTGGGCAAGGTCAAACAGATCGAACGGGCCTCGAGCGACCGCCTCGTCGTGCTCGACACCCCAGCAGCGGGCCACGCGGTGAGCTTTCTGCGCTCCCCCCGAGCGCTGCTCGACACCGTGTCGGTCGGTCCGATCAACACCCAGGCTCGCGAGGCCCTCGACCTGCTCACCGACGCCGCCCGCACCAGGGTGCTGCTGGTGACGATCCCCGAGGAGACGCCGATCAACGAGCTGATCGAGACCGCCTACAAGCTCGAGGACGAGCTGGGCATCGCCCTCGGCCCGGTGATCGTCAACGGGGTCGACCCGGCCCCGCCGGCGACGACGGGCTCGATCACCGCTGCCGAGGCCGCCGCCCAAGCGGGCGTCGATCTGAGCGACGACGAGCTCGAGGCACTCGACAGCACCACCGAGTTCCGGCGGGCCAGGGCCGAGCTGCAGGCCGAGCAGCTCGGTCGACTCGAGCGGGAGCTTCCCCTCCCCCAGCTGCACCTGCCGGCGAGCCCCGGCCACGAGCTCGGCCGCGGCGAGCTCGACCGCCTGTCCACGGCCCTGCTGGCGGGCATCGAGGCGCTCGACGAGCGGCTCACCGAGGTGGGGGTCACCCCGCCGTGAGCACGCTCACCACCACCGTCGCCGACCACGACGTGATCATCTGCGCCGGGTCCGGCGGCGTGGGCAAGACCACCACCGCTGCCGCGCTGGCCCTCGCCGGGGCCCGCGACGGGAGGCGTGTGGTCGTGGTGACCATCGATCCGGCCAGGCGCCTCGCGGACGCGTTCGGGCTGGGCGCCACGGGTCTGGACAACGCGCCACGCCACATTCCCGGTCCGTGGGAGGGGGAGCTGTGGGCGGCCATGCTCGACACCAGCGCCACCTTCGACGGCCTGGTCACCCGCTATGCCACCGACGAGCAGGCGGCGAGGATCCTCGCCAACCCGTTCTATCGCAACATGGCCGACGCGCTGTCGGGCACCCAGGAGTACATGGCCGCCGAGAAGCTCCACGAGCTGGCCGCCGACGAGCGCTTCGATCTCGTCGTCATCGACACGCCTCCGACCCGCAACGCCCTCGACTTCATCGACGCTCCGACCACCCTCACCCGATTCCTCGACCATCGCCTCTACCGGATGCTCATGGCACCCACCCGGCGCATGACCCGTGCGGTGGGATTGGCCACCTCGGCGTTCGTGCGGACCATGTCCAGGGTGGTCGGCACCGCCGTGGTCGAGGACGCAATCGAGTTCTTCCAGGCCTTCGAGGGGCTCGAAGAGGGGTTCCGCGACCGGGCGCACGAGGTGGCCGACCGCTTCCGGTCACCGGACACGGCGTTCGTGCTGATCACCTCCCCCCGGCCCGACGCGCTGGAGGAGGCTCGCTGGTTCGCGGCGCGCCTCCGCGACGACGACATCGCCATCAAGGGGATCGTGGTGAACCGGGTTGAACCCCGCCCCGTCACCGACGGCACAGACCGGTTCCGCTCGATCGCCGACCAGCACCCGGGGACCGCGCTGGCTGCGCTGTGCGACACGCTGGTCGACCAGTGCGATGCGGCCGATGCCGAACGACAGCGCCTTGGGCAGCTGCTGGGGACCCTCGGCGAGCTCGACGTGGTGCTGGTGCCGATGCTGGGCGGAGACGTGCGCGACCTGGACGGCCTCACCCAGATCGCCGACGCCCTGGTGCCGGTCAAGCCTGCCTAGCCGGCCGCGGCGTCGTCCTCGTCGAGGGCGGTGGCGGCGTCGGCGATCGACTCGGTGACCGGGACGATGCGGTCGAAGCCGGTGGTGTGCAGAAGGCGGGTGAGGGTGGGGCGGCTGCAGGCCACCGCAACCTGTCCACCGGCCTCGCGGGCCCTGCGGATGCCGCCGATCAGGGCGCCGAGACCGGCCGAGTCCATGAACGGGACCTCGGACAGGTCGATGATCAGCCGCGACGCGGAAGCCTGGTCGCCGAGCGACTCGCGGAACTGGCCGACGGTGTACGCGTCGAGCTCTCCGACCGGCCGACAGACCGTGTACTCCGCTGTCTCCTCGATCTGGATGTCGAGCACTCTGATCTCCCTCGTCGCTCGCAGTCGAGCCTTGCCCATCATGCCCCGCGACGCAAGGTGCCAAACATGGCGACATCACAGATGGAGCCCGCGGCCTTGTGGGAGGTAGCCTCACGGCGTGTCACACGTACTGCTCGCCACCGATGCCGACTGGATCCGCGACGATGTGGTCGCCGCGCTCTCCGAGCCCGGCACCGAGGTGTCACGGGTGCGAACGGGCGCCGAGGTGGTGCCCGCCGTCGAAGCGCTGCGCCCCGAGTTGGTGATCCTCGACCTGCAGATCGGCAACATGGGTGGCATCGCCACCTGCCACGCGCTGCGCCTCGAGGAGAGCGCCGGTCGCCTCGATCCGGTCAAGGTCCTGTTGTTGCTCGACCGGGCCGACGACCGCTTCCTCGCCCACTCGGCCAAGGCCGACGGTTGGCTCGTCAAACCCATCGACGCCTTCGGCCTGGGGCGGGCGGTCCGCAAGGTCCTCGCCGGGGAGGCGGTCGGGGACGTGCCCGCCGCCTTGGCCTGACCCCTCGACGCCTTGGCCTGACCCCGCGATGGTCGAGTAGCCTGGCCAATCCACCGGGTTCGCCCGGCACCGGGTAGTAGCGCAGCTTGGTAGCGCGCCTCGTTCGGGACGAGGAGGTCGTGGGTTCAAATCCCGCCTACCCGACCACACCGCCCGCGTGGTCCGCGGCCCCGACGACCGGCGGGAGGTCAAGGCGGCGGGCGGCACCTCAGGCTCGGGTCGACCGGTTGAGGTCGGCTCGGCAGTCGTCGTCGGCCGTCGGGGCTGACGAAGGTGATCTCGCCGTTGGGGTCGCCGCGGATGGACCAACCACCTTCGTGAACGAGACGGTGGTGCTCCCAGCACAACCCGACGAGGTTGTCGAGGTTGGTCTCGCCGCCCTTCGACCAGTGTCGGATGTGGTGGATCTGGCGGATCTTGCGTTCGCAGCCGAACCCGCGGCAGCTGATGTCGCGCCCGTGCACCTGGCGGCGCTGCCACCATGGGACCTGCTGGCTGGCTCGAGCGACGCCGACGGTGGCGCCGCTCTCGCCGTGGAGTGCGACCTCGACCCGAGCATCGCAGAGGTGGCGGATGACCCCGGAGTCGCTCACCGCCAGGTCCCCGATGAAGCCGTTGCCCGGAGTGTCGCCGTCGATGACGTCGGCCGCGGCGTGGATGACCACCGTGGCCCGGTCGGGGGCCGACGCGGAGCCGAGCTTGCGGGTGGCGAGGTCGTGGAGGGCGTCGGCTCGGCGGGTGGCGATGGGCGCCCACCGGCCGGACTCTGGATCTGCGCCCCAGTGCTCGGCGATCGAGTCGAGTGCCTGGTTGACCGCCTCGCCTTGGTCGAAGGGCATGAACCCGCTGTAGCAGTATCCGCCCTTGCGGTGATCTCGCCGCCACCGAAAGGACCGGTTGGCGTGAGCGGCGTTGGCGTCGTGGTCCTCGACCGGGCGGGCCTGGCGGGCCATCAGGGCGATCTGGGCGGCCGAGTGCCCCGGAAGGTGAGCGGCCTGTTCGGCATCGTCGTCAGGAGTGACGAACCGCGTCGCCGGCCGAACCTGGTCCCAGGAGAGCTCACCGCCGGCATAGGCGGTCCGCAGTGCGGGCAGCACCTGCAGCGCGGCCGCCACCCGGAACCACTCATCGGCGTTCTTTCGTGCCAGTCCCAGACGCCCGACCAACCACGCCGGCGGCACCATCGCCCCGTCGAGGTCGGGATCGCCGCAGGCGACCGCCGCGGCGACCACGTCGAGCAGTTCGGCATGGGTCGCCGACAGCAACCCGGCGAGCTGTTCGATCGCCACGAGACGTTCGTCAGATGTCTGCTCGGCATAGGCAGCAGCGTTCGCCGAGAGCACCAGGCCGGGGTCACCCGACGGCGCAGCAGCATCGACACCCTCGGCGCCACGATCCTCGCTCGGTTGTTCAGCGGATGCCCGTCCCATCGGATGCCTCGACACGCTCGACCAACAACAGGGAGCCGCAACCCGGCTCCGATGGGGAAGACCCCCAGCATATCGAACACCTGTTCGTCTGTCAACCCACCGTCCCAGACGACCGCCACCGACGGCACCTAACGTGGGGCGGGCATGGAGATCGCTGACTTTCAGGCTCTGATGGACCGGACCTACGGCGAGGCCGACCGCGAGCGGGGCATCCCGCCGACGGTCGCCTGGCTGTGCGAGGAGATGGGCGAGCTCGCCCAGGCGGTGCGCAAGGGCACCCCCGACCAGCAGCTCCACGAGCTCGGCGACGTGCTCGCCTGGCTGGCGTCGTTGGCCAACCAGCTCGACCTGTCGCTCGAGGACGCGGCACAGCGCTACGTCGAGGACCCGCCATGACCCCGTGGGCCGGGCGCGGGTCGGCCGTCGCGTGCTTGACGCCACAGCTCCGGCTTGCTTGGCTGAGCCGGCGGACACCGGTCCCCGGGCAGCAGGTCTCCGCGTTCGTTCCTTCTGCCCAGGACGGAGGGGTTGCATGAGTTTCCGACGATTGCTGGCGGCGATGTTCGCCGTGCTGTTGCTCGTGGCGGCCGGCTGTGGAGACGACGGCGGCGAGGACGACGCCGCGACCGGGTCCCCGGCGGCGGACGAGGGCGACGACTCGGCCGGAGATGCAGAAGAGAACGGTGGGTCGGACGGCTCGGACGAGGAAGCCGACCCGGAACCGTCCCCAGGCTCCGGAGGCGGCGGTTCGATGGTGCTCGGCAACGAGACCATCGCCTTCGACAGCAGCCGCTGCTATCTCGAGGAGCAGACGACGGTCACCCTGTCGTTCGAGATCCAGTGCTGAACGGGCAGACTGGCAGTCCATGAGCGAGATCGAAGAGACCTCTCTGCCCGGCGTCGGCTTCCGGCACGACTTTCTGTGCCGGAACGGACGGCGAGTTGGGGTGGTGTCACACCACACCGGCCGGCGCGACGTCCTCATCTACGACGAACACGACCCCGATGCGGTGAAGGCCGCGATCGAGCTCAGCAGCGAGGAGAGCCGCACCCTGGCCGAGATGCTGGGCGGAACGACCGTCACCGAACACCTCGGCCAGATCCACCAGCAGGTCGAGGGCCTGGCCATCGACTGGCTGCCGCTGCCCAACTCGTTCGAACCGCAGACCATCGGCGCCGGCGAGTACCGCCAGCGGACCGGGGTCTCGATCGTGGCGGTCATCCGAGGCGGGGACACGATCCCCGCGCCCGGTCCCGACGAGGTGCTCTCGCCCGGTGACGTGGTGGTGGTCGTCGGCACCTCCGAGAGCATCGAACGCCTGACCGAGATGCTGGGAGGTTGATCGTGGTCTTCGCCGCCGCGGGCGGCGAGGCAGCCAGGCTGTTCCTGGAGCTCGGAGCGGTGATCTTGGCGCTGTCGCTCATCGCCCGCGCCGCCGGCCGCGTCGGGCTCTCGCCCATCCCCTTCTACCTGGTGGTCGGGCTCGTGCTCGGGTCGGGCGGCCCACTGGAGCTGTCGATCAGCGGCGAGTTCATCGAATCGGGGAGCCAGATCGGTGTCGTGCTGTTGCTGTTCCTGCTCGGCCTGGAGTACTCGGGCGACGAGCTGGTCGGGTCGCTTCGACGCTCCGGGCAGACCGGAGCGCTCGACATCGCGCTGAACGCCACCCCCGGAGCGGTCGCCGGGTTCGCCCTCGGGTGGGGAGCGATGGGCGCGCTGTTCCTCGGAGGCATCACCTACATCTCCTCGTCGGGCATCATCGCCAAGGTCCTGAGCGACCTCGGCCGCACCGGCAACCGCGAGACCCCGACCATCCTGGCCGTGCTGGTCATGGAGGACCTGGCGATGGCGGTCTATCTCCCCATCACCGCCGGGGTCATCGTCGGCGGGACGGCGCTGGCCACCACCGGCTCGGTGCTGGTGGCGGTGGCCGCGGTCGGCGTGGTGCTGTTCCTCGCCGTCCGCTACGGGGAGCACATCAGCGAGGTGGTGTTCAGCCGGTCCGACGAGGTCCTGCTGTTCACCATCTTGGGCATCACCCTGCTCGTCGCGGGCGTGGCCGAGACGCTGAACGTCTCCGCCGCGGTCGGAGCGTTCCTGGTCGGCATCGCGATCTCGGGGAGCGCCGCCGACGCGGCGCACGGTCTGCTCACCCCGTTGCGCGACCTCTTCGCCGGTGCCTTCTTCGTCTTCTTCGCCCTCCAGGTCGACGCGAGCGAGCTGCCCGCGGTGCTGGTGCCGGCGTTGGTGCTCGCCGTCGTCACGGCCTTCACCAAGGTGGCGACCGGATGGTGGGGCGCGCGGCGCGAGGGCATCGGCGTCGCCGGCCGGTTCCGCGCCGGGTTCGCCCTCATCGCTCGCGGTGAGTTCTCGATCGTCATCGCCAACCTGGCTGTGGGTGGGGGTGTCGACGAGCGGCTCGGACCCTTCACCGCGGCCTACGTGCTGATCCTCGCCGCGCTCGGACCGATCGTGACCCGAGTCGGCGACAGCGTGGTGATGGCGATCCTGGCTCGGCGGCACGCTCCACCGCCCACTCCGCCACCCACTCCGCCGCCCGGGCCCGAGCCTGAACCCCGACCCGAGCGCTCGCGCTAGCTCCGGGCGGCGAGCAGCTCGGCGATCTGGACCGTGTTGAGCGCGGCGCCCTTGCGGAGGTTGTCGTTCGAGAGGAACAGCGCCAAGCCGTTCTCGATCGTCTCGTCACGCCGGATGCGGCCCACGAAGGTGGGGTCCTGGCCGGCGGCCATCAGCGGTGTCGGCACGTCGGCGAGGACCACCCCCGGCGCAGCGGCGAGGGTCTCGCGGGCCTGGGCCGGGGTGACCGGGCGGTCGAAGGCGGCGCTGATCGACAGCGAGTGTCCCGTGTAGACCGGAACCCGCACGCAGGTGCCGGTGACCGGCAGATCGGGCAGATCGAGGATCTTGCGGCTCTCGTTGCGGAGCTTCTGCTCCTCGTCGGTCTCCTCGAGACCGTCGTCGACGATCGAGCCCGCCATCGGCAACACGTTGAACGCGATGGGTGCGACGAACTTGTGGGGCGCCGGGAACTCGACCGCCGAACCGTCGAAGGTCAGCTCGGCGCTGCGCTCGCCGACCTTCTTGACCTGCTCGTCGAGCTCGGCGACGCCTTCGAGACCACCGCCCGACACCGCCTGGTAGGTGCTGACCACCATCGACCGGAGGCCGTAGGCGTCGTGGAGCGCCTTCATCACCGGCATGCCGGCCATGGTCGTGCAGTTCGGGTTGGCCACGATGCCCTTGGGAATCGAGTCGAGCGCGCCCGGGTTGACCTCCGAGACCACGAGCGGCACGTCGGGGTCCATGCGCCACGCCGACGAGTTGTCGACCACGGTGACGCCCTGGGCGGCGACCTTCGGCGCCAGCTCCTTGGAGGTGGCGCCGCCGGCGGAGAACAGGGCGATGTCGAGACCCGAGTAGTCGGCGGTCGCCGCGTCCTCGACGGTGATCGCCGTGCCCTTGAACTCGATGGTGCGCCCGGCGGAGCGGGCCGAGGCGAACAGCCGCAGCTCGTCGACGGGGAAGTCGCGCTCGGCGAGGATCTGCAACATGACCCCGCCGACCTGTCCGGTGGCACCTACGATTCCGATGTTCATGGCATCGAGGGTACCGGGTCAGACCAGGGGCTGATCCAGCTCGAATGCGCCGTGCAGGGCGATGACCGCATCCTCGACCCGGTCTTCGCGCACGACGCAGCTGACGCGGATGGCCGAGGTGGAGATCATCTCGATGTTGATCCCGGCCTCGGCCAGGACCTCGAACATGCGGGCGGCGACCCCGGGGTTCGACTGCATGCCGGCCCCGACGAGGCTGACCCGGCCGATGTGCTGGTCGACGGTGACCTCGCCGGATCCGAGCTCCTCGCTCAGCTTGGGCATGACCTCGACGCAGACGTCGACCTGGCGGTGGGGCACGGTGAACGAGATGGCGGTGTGGCCCTGGGCGGACACGTTCTGCACGATCATGTCGACGTTCACGTCGCGCTCGGCAAGGGCCCGGAAGACCCTGGCCGCCACCCCGGGCTCGTCGGGTGCGTTGGCGAGGGTGATCTTGGCCTCGGAGGTGTCGTGGGTGATGGCGGTGACGAGTGCGTGTTCCATGGTGGGGTCCTCCTCGACGACCCAAGTGCCCGACTCCCAGGTGAAGGCGGAGCGGATGTGGAGGGTGACGCCGTGGTTGCGGGCGAACTCGACCGAGCGCATCGCCGGCTTGGGGCACCCGGTGGCGGTCATCTCGAGCAGCGACTCGAACGAGACCTTGTCGATGCGGCGGGCGTTGGACACCAACCGGGGGTCGGCGTTGAACACGCCGGGCACGTCGGTGTAGAGCTCGCAGCTGTCGGCGTCGAGCGCCGCGGCGAGCGCGACGGCGGTGGTGTCGGAACCGCCGCGCCCCAGGAAGGTGACGTCGCGGTCGGTGGAGACGCCCTGGGAGCCGCCGACCACCGGGACCCGGCCGGCGGCGAGGGACTCGCGCACCCGCTCGGGGTTGAGCTCGAGGATCCTCGCGTTGGTGTGGGTGGTGTCGGTGAGAAAGCCCGCCTGGCTTCCGGTGAACGACTCGGCCGGGATGCCGATGCCCGCCAGCGCCATGCAGGTGAGCGCGGTGGCCTTGCGCTCGCCCGCGGTGATGAGCATGTCCATCTCGCGGCCCGGACGGACATCGGACACCTGCGTTGCCAGCCGCAGCAGGTCGTCGGTCTCCTTGCCCATGGCGCTGACGACGAGCACCACGTCGGTGCCGTGCTTGATGGTGCGGGCGACGTGATCGGCGACCTCGCGGATGCGGTCGGGATCGGCCACCGAGGTGCCACCGAACTTCTGGACGACGAGAGCCACGGCCGGTGACGCTACCAACACCTGCACCGCCCTCCACTACCGTGGCGCCTCATGCCGTCCGACAAGCGCCAACGTCAGAAGGAGCGCGAGCAGGCCGCCAGGGCCGCCCGCGCCGCCGAGCTCGCCCGCGCCAAGCGCCGCAGGAACATGATCCTGGCGGTGGTGGGGTTGGTGGCGGTGTTCGTCTTCGCCTTCCTGTACTCCACCTTCGTCGGCGGCGACGGCGAAGGCGACGGGGACGCGACACCCACCGAGGCCACCGCCGCCGGCGACGATGCCGAGCCGAACGACGACGCCGAGGACCAGGCCGCGGGGCTGGGCGACGCGGTCGAGCCGACCTGTCCGCCCGCGGACGGGGTCGACGAGCCCCAGACCCAGTTCACCGAGGCCCCGCCGTTCTGCCTCGATGAGGACGCCTCCTACGAGGCGGTGTTCGAGACCGACGCCGGCGACATCCGGGTCGCCCTCGACACCGACGACACGCCCGACACCGTGAACAACTTCGTGTTCCTGGCCCGCCACGGCTACTACGACGGCACCGACCTGTTCCGGTCGAACACCTCGATCGACATCGTCCAGGGCGGGGCGCCACACACCCAGGACAACGCGGATCCGGGTCCCGGCTACACCATCGCCGACGAGGGAGACGGCTTCTCCTACTCCCCCGGCGACCTGGTGATGGCCCGGACCCCGGCCCCGGACTCGGCCAGCGCCCAGTTCTTCTTCTCGACCGGACCCGACACCCAGCTGTTGAACGACCAGGGCACCTACGTGGTGTTCGGGAGCGTCGTCGAGGGCATGGACGTGCTCGAGTCGATCATGGACACCCACGTCGACGAGCCCGACGGGAACCCCGGCGAGGGCGCACCCGACCCCAAGCCGGTGGTCGAGACGGTCCGCATCATCGAGAGCTGATCGAGGGCAGCACGCTCAGATCCGACGGTTCGGCGTCGAGGTACACGTGGACCGATCCCGCTCCTGCGACCGACCAGCCCGACCCGTCGCGGTGGATGAGCGCCGTGCGCCGCTCGATCCCCGCCACCGGCATCGCCGCCGGGGCGAGGCCGACGGTGCGGTGAACCTTGTCGTGGGACCACTCGTCGTAGCGGGGGATCATCGTGAACCCCGACAGCAGACCGAGCCCCACGGTGAAGGCGCCACCACGGGTGTCGACCATGTGGTCGAACAGCACCGACGCGCCGGCGGCCGAACCGGCCAGGGCCGCGCCGCCGCGCCAGGCCTCGACCAGGGCGTCGTAGAGCGGGGTGTCCTTGAGCACCGACCTCAGGTGCATGGGCGACCCGCTCGACAGGTAGATGAACCGCGCCTCGCGCACAGCACGCACGTTGGCCTCGTCGAGGGCGTCGGTCCGCCCCAGCACCGGCAGCGACGTGACCCGGGCACCGAGATCGTCGAACCAGACCCGAGCCTGGTCGACCAGCTGCCCTGGCGACTCGTAGGCCGCCGCGGTGGGAAGCATCACCACGTGGTCGGCGCCGCTCTCGGCCAGTAGCGCCTCGTCGAAGCTGCACCCGTCGGTCCACTCGTTCCCGCCCACCAGGGCGAGCGGTCCCGCGCTCACCGGCCCGCCTCGCTGGCAGGACCGCCGGCACGGCGACGGGCACGGGCATGCACCCAGGGACGGAGCACGGTTGAAGACACCGGCATCGAGAACCTTTCCACGTCGGTCACCACCCACCCGCAGCGTCGGATCGCTGCGGGGACGTCCCGCCCGATGTGCCACCCGGTGCGGGCCCGCGCCGCGGTGGCCGCGAGCCGTTGCGCCCTGGCGGTCGCGCCCGGGCCCCGGGTGGGTTCGATGACGTGCATCCAACCGCCGGGGGCGAGGCGCGCCGCCAGACCGGAGATCGCGGCGTCGAGGTCGTCGGCCGCGCCCAGCCATCCGACCGTGACCACGTGATCGACGGTGTCGGGCACGTCGTCGGGCATCACCGCAGGCGGGCCGGTGAGCACGAGCACGCGCCCGTCGTGGAGCGAGTCGACCAGGGCCCGGCGCCGGCGTTGGAGCACCGGGACGACCGGCGCGGTGTACCACGGGTCGATCACGGATCGGAGGGTGCTCGACGGGGCGGTCACGAGCCTCACGCTAGATCACGGCCACGGCATCGGAGAGCCCCGGCGATCGGTCGGGTTGGTACTGGTCGGTAGCAAATCGGTAGCCTGACCTCGCATGGGGAAGCGCACAGTAGGCATCGTCGGTTCAGGGATCATGGGTTCGGGCATCGCCGAGGTGGCCGCCAAGGCGGGCCACACGGTCATCCTCCGATCTCGCAAGCAGGAGACGGCCGACGCCACGGTCGCCGGACTGGAGCGATCGCTGGCCAAACAGGTCGAACGCGGTCGGCTCGAGGAGGCGGCCCGTGACGAGGCGCTGGCGCTGGTGAGCGCCACCTCCGACCTCGGCGACCTGGCCGACTGCGACGTGGTGGTCGAGTCGGTCGTCGAGGACCTCGAGACCAAGAAGGCCCTGTTCGCCGAGCTCGACGGCATCGTCAAGGCCGACGGCATCCTCGCCACCAACACCTCCACGCTTCCGGTCGTGGACATGGCCATGCAGACCAGCAGGCCCGACAAGGTCGTCGGCATCCACTTCTTCAACCCGGCTCCGATGATGAGCCTGGTCGAGGTGGTCGAGCCGCTCACCGCCTCGGAGGCCACCGTCGAGGTCGCGGTCGAGTTCGCCACGTCGTGTGGCAAGGACCCGGTGCGGGTCAAGGACCGGGCCGGGTTCATCGTCAACGCCCTGCTGTTCCCGTACCTGAACAACGCGGTGCGCATGCTCGAGCACGGCACCGCCAACCGCGACGACATCGACACCGCCATGAAGGGCGGCGCCAACTTCCCGATGGGCCCGTTCGCGCTGCTCGACCTGGTCGGGCTCGACACCTCGCTGTCGATCCTCGACGCCCTCTACGACGAGTTCCGCGACCCGAACTACGCCGCCCAGCCGATGCTGCGCCGCATGGTGGCCGCCGGCAAGCTGGGGCGGAAGTCCAAGTCGGGGTTCTACGACTACTGACTTGCCGACGGAACCGCCCCCCACGGTCTGGGGGTTCCCGCCCGTCGAGGGTGCCGACTCCGACGGACTGGTCGGGGTCGGAGCCGATCTCGAACCCGGCACCCTGCTCGCCGCCTATCGCCAGGGGTTGTTCCCGATGCCGTTGGGGCGCGACGGGCCGATCGGCTGGTGGTCACCGGACCCGAGGGGCGTGCTGCCCCTCGACGGCCTGCGGGTGAGCCAGTCGTTGCGCCGGTCGTGTCGTCGCTTCGAGGTGCGGGTCGACACCGCGTTCGACTCGGTGGTCGCCGCCTGCGCCTCTCCGGACCGTCCCCACGGCTGGATCACCCCCGAGATCGAGCTGGCCTATCTGCGACTCCACGACCTGGGCTGGGCCCACAGCGTGGAGACCTGGTCCCGCGACGACGAGCTGGTGGGGGGCCTCTACGGGGTGGCGGTGGGCGGGCTGTTCGCCGGCGAGTCGATGTTCCACCGGGCCCGTGACGCCTCCAAGGTCGCGCTGGTCCACCTGGTCGAGTCCCTGGACGCCGACGACCACCGCCGGGGCCGGCTGCTGGACGTGCAGTGGTCGACCCCGCACCTGGCCAGCCTCGGGGTGATCGAGATGCCACGCGCCCAGTACCTGGAGCGCCTCGCGACCGCCGTCGAGCTCCCCCTGCCCACCCTCTTCACGTGACAGGACCCCGCGACAGAACGGACAATGGTGACATGAGCCCTGACCGCCCGTGGTTGATGCGGACCTACTCGGGACACTCCAGTGCCCGCGCGTCCAACGAGCTGTACCGGAACAACCTGGCCAAGGGCCAGACCGGCCTGTCGATCGCCTTCGACCTGCCCACCCAGACCGGCTACGACCCCGACGCGCCCGAGGCTGCGGGCGAGGTCGGCAAGGTCGGTGTCCCGGTGTCGCACATCGGCCACATGGAGCAGCTCCTCGACGGCATCCCGGTGGGCGAGATGAACACGTCGATGACGATCAACGCCACCGCCCCCTGGCTGCTCGGGCTCTACGTGGCCAACGCCGAGAACCAGGGTGTCGAGTCGGCCGCGCTGCGGGGCACGACCCAGAACGACATCGTCAAGGAGTACCTGAGCCGGGGCACCTACATCTACCCGCCGTTGCCCAGCCGGCGACTCATCGTCGACATGGTGGCGTTCTGCGCCGAGTGGATCCCCTCCTGGAACCCGATGAACGTCTGCAGCTACCACCTGCAGGAGGCGGGGGCGACGCCGGTCCAGGAGATCGCCTACTCGCTGGCCACGGCGGTCGACGTGCTCGACGCGGTGCGCGAGTCGGGTCAGGTCCCCGAGGACCGGTTCGCCCAGGTCTGTGGCTCGATCAGCTTCTTTGTGAACTCGGGTATCCGGTTTGTGGAGGAGACCTGCAAGATGCGGGCCTTCACCGAGATGTGGGACCGCCTGCTGCTCGACCGCTACGGGGTGACCGACCCCAAGATGCGCCGGTTCCGGTACGGGGTGCAGGTCAACAGCCTCGGGCTCACCGAGGCCCAACCCGAGAACAACGTGCAGCGAATCGTGCTCGAGGCGCTCGGCGTCACCCTGTCGAAGAACGCCAGGGCCCGGTCGCTGCAGCTGCCCGCGTGGAACGAGGCACTGGGACTGCCCCGCCCCTGGGACCAGCAGTGGTCGCTGCGCATCCAGCAGGTGCTCGCCTACGAGACCGACCTGCTGGAGCACGACGACATCTTCGAGGGGTCCCACGTCATCGAGGCCAAGACCGCCGAGCTTCACGAGGCGGCCAAGGCCGAGCTCGACGACGTGCTCGAGATGGGCGGAGCCTTCGAGGCGATCGACGAGCTGAAGGGCAGGCTGGTCGCCTCCCACGCCGACCGTGTGCATCGCATCGAGAGCGGTGATCTGCCGATCGTCGGGGTGAACTGCTTCACCGAGACCGAGGCGTCGCCCCTGGGCGGCGAGGAGTCGATCCTGCGGGTCGATCCCGACGTGCAGGCGAAGACGATCGCCGAGGTGGCCGAGTGGCGCTCCACCCGCGACAACGACGCGGTGAAGCGGTCGCTCGACGAGCTGCGCCGGGTGGCCGAGTCGGGCGGCAACATCATGGCGCCCACGATCGATCTGGCCCATGCCGGTGGCACCACCGGCGAGTGGGCGGGAGCCCTGCGTGAGGTGTTCGGCGAGTACCGGGCCCCAACAGGGGTCGCCGCGGCAGCGGGAAGGGGAGGCATGAGCGACGGGTTGCGAGCGGTGGCCGACCGGGTGCGCGACCTGCCCGGGGGTCCACCCCGGTTCCTGGTGGCCAAGCCGGGGCTCGACGGCCACTCCAACGGGGCCGAGCAGATCGCTGTCGCTGCCCGCGACGCCGGCATGGAGGTCATCTACCAGGGCATCCGCCTGGTCCCCGAGCAGATCGCGGCGGTGGCACGGGACGAGGACGTCGACGTGATCGGCCTGTCGATCCTGTCGGGGAGCCACCTGGAGCTGATCCCCGAAGTGGTCCGCCTGGTGCGCGAGCAGGGGGTCGAGGCCCCGATCGTGGTGGGCGGGATCATCCCCGAGGCCGACCGCCCGACCCTGATGGGCCAAGGGGTGGCCGCGGTGTACACCCCGAAGGACTTCGAGCTGGCCTCGATCATGTCCGACGTGGTGGATCTGGTGGAGGCGGCCCGGAAGTCTTGACCCGGGACTCTTGATCTTGGCGCTGCCGCGCCGATGGAGTGGCAGTGATCGATCGTCGTGCGCTCGTTGCCCTTCTCGGCGCCGCTCTGGGTGTCACCGGTGCGGTGGTCGCCGTGTGGTGGACCCCTGTGGCTGCCCTCGCCGCCGCGCTCGGGGCACTGCTGGCGGCTGGTGTGGCCCTGTCAGCCCCTGCGACCCGGGCGACGGCCCCCGCTGAGCAGGCCGCGCCGGCCACTGCCCCCTCGGCCGCTAGCCCCTCGACCACGGCATCGGTGACCGCCGATGACGAGCACCCCGCACCCGGGCTGAACCAACCCGTCACCACCAACGGCTCGCCCTCCTCGCCCCTGCTGATCGACCCCGAGACCGGCCTGTTCAGCGAGGACTACTTCGACGTGGCCATCGAGGCCCGGATCGCTGCCGCCCGGCGGCACCTGCGTCCGGTCGGGGTGGTGGTGCTCGAGGTGGTCGAAGGTCTGCGCACCGGACAGGTCGAACAGGCCGATCCCAAGCGGGTGGCCGAGGCGATCCAGGAGACGTTGCGGGAGGCCGACACCTCCTGTCGGCGCGGCGACGGCCGGTTCGCCCTCCTGCTCGAGGACACACCCGAGAACGGGGCCATCTGGACCGTCGAGCGGATCCGCCGCTTCCTGGCCGAGCGCGATCCCAGCCTGACCATGCGGGCAGGGGTGGCCTGCTACCCGGCCCACGGGTTCACCAGCGAGAGCCTGATCGCCCTCGCCGGCACCGCTCTCGACGCCGCTCGCGAGTGGCACCAGGACCGCATCGAGGTCGCCATCGGCGAGTAGTGCTCGTTCAGGACTGCCAGAGCGAGGTGAGCCGTTCGGCTTCGACGTCGGCGATGCCGAGCCCCGGCAGGTCGCCCTTCATGCACGACACGACCACCACCTGGTCGTGGCCGGAGGCGAGGTCGGCGTTCAACGGGCTCCGCATGCCGCCGTCGATGTAGCGGGCGTCGCCGATCGTGATCGGCGGGAAGATGCCGGGGACGCAACAGCTCGATGCGACCGCGAGCTGCAGGTCGACACCGGACGCCTGATCCCACACGACGAATGCTCCGGTCGTGGCGTCCACGGCGGTGCACGAGAACGATGCGGGCCACCCGGCGTCGGCGAACGCCGAGAACAGCTCGATGAAGCGCTCCTCGGGCCCGACGCCTTGTTCGAGCGCGAACTGACCGAGCTTGGCCCTGGCCTCCTCGGGGGGACCGTCCCATTCGGCGACGAGCGCCATCGTCTCCGTCAGCTCGGCGAGTCGGTCCTCCATCGTCGCGCCGGGCGAGTCGCCTCCGCCCGATCGGAGCCCCGGCTCGTCCCGCCGTTGGACCGCCTCGTGCAGGTCGTGGCCGAGGGCCAGCTGGGCCCCGACGTTGGACCCGGCCGAGGTGCCGATGACTGCATCGGCCTCCTCGAGCTCGACGCCGTGGCCGGCCAGACCCACCACCAGTCCGGCTTCCCATGCGATCCCGACCGGACCGCCGCCTCCCAGAACGAGTGCGCGCGACATGCCCGCAGACTACCGGTGGGCCAACGGCCGCCATCGACCCGCAGCCCCGCCACCGTGGGCGTCCCTCGGCTCCTGGGACCCGTGATCCTCGGCTCCTGGAAATCGCGCGGATCTGTCGCGCTGGCCGCGACGGATCCGCGCAATTTCGGTTGGCGGCCGCGTGGAGGAGTCGAGGCGTGGGATGGTCGGGCTACCCGGCCGGTCGGTGGGGCTGCTCGGTCGGTGGGGCTGCTCGGTCGGTGGGGCTAGTCGGTCGCTCGCACCTCGGAGATGCGGGACATCTCGTCGTCGCTGAGCTCGAAGTCGAACACGTCGAAGTTCTGGGCCCGCCGGTCGGGGTTCGACGAGCGCGGGATGGGCGACACCTTGTCCTGTTGCAACAGCCAGCGCAGCGCCACCTGGTAGGGCGACTTGCCGTGGGCCGCTCCGATCTCGGCCAGAACCGGGTCGTGGATCCCCTGGCCACGCAGCGGCGAGTAGGCGGTGATCATCACGTCGCGCTCGGCGGCGATGCCGAGCAGGGTGTTCTGGGTGCGACCCGGCTGGTAGGGCACCTGGTCGGCGAGGATGGGGGCCAGTTCCATCGCCTCGAGCAGCAGTGGCCCCCGGAAGTTGCTGACCCCCAGGTGACGGACCTTGCCCGCGTCCTTGGCGGCGGTCATCGCCTCCAGGGTCTCGCCGAGGGGCACCTCGTCGGTGGGCCAGTGGATGAGCAACAGGTCGACGTGGTCGGTGCCGAGCCGGCGGAGGCTGGCGTCGACGGCCGGTCCGACCTTGTCGCCGGCGAGCGTCTCGCCCACGATCTTGGTGGTGAGGAAGATCTCGTCGCGGGGCACCCCGCTGGCCGCGATCCCCTCGCCCACCTCGCGCTCGTTGCCGTAGGCCTGCGCGGTGTCGATCTGGCGGTAGCCGAGCTCGAGCGCGTGACGCACACCCTCGCGTGCCTCGTCGCCACTCAACTGCCAGGTGCCGAACCCCAACGCCGGAATCTGTTCGCCTTGCACCTCGATGTCGTTCACATGAGGACCATAGAACCTCGCCGCCCGATGAGCGCGACGATCGGTTCCAGCGCGATGAACCGGTGGGGGCACCGGCTCCGTAGTAGGGGACGAACCGCGATGAGGAGGAACCGCTCGATGTCCACCCGTCTGTTCGCCATCGCCGTCGTGCTGGTGCTGGCGCTCACCGCCTGCGGAAACGATGACGACGAGACCGAGCCCGCGGCGACCGACCCTCCGGCCGGTGCCGAGGAGAACGGGCCCGACGAGGCCGAGTCCACACCGTCGGAGGGGGGTGCGGAGGTGGACGCCACCGGCGGCTTCCAGTTCGAGCCTGCCACCGTCGAGATCGAGGCGGGCGAGAGCGTCACCTGGACCAACAGCGGCGGTGTGCGCCACACCGTGACCTCCACGAGCGACTCGATGGACTTCGACGAGCCGCTCGGTAGCGACGACTCGGTCACGGTCACCTTCGACGAGCCCGGCACCTATGACTACGAGTGCACCATCCATCCGGGCATGACCGGCACCGTCGTGGTCTCCTAGTCGGGTGGACGACGCCGGGTTCGACGAAGCGGTGCGCACGCTGCACGACGAGCACGCGCCCGCGCTGCTCGCCTGGGCCCGTCGACGCACCCGCGATCCTCGTGAGGCCGAGGAGATCGTGCAGGAGACCCTGGTGCGGGCCTGGCGCAAGCACGATCAGTACGACCCCGATCGGGGCTCGGAGCGAGCGTGGCTGTTCGGCATCGCCCGCAACGTGGCCACCGACCTGCACCGCCGCAACGCCCGGCACCTCAGCGCCGTCCCCGCCGACAAGATCGACCTCACCGCCGACAGCCCCGACATGGACCGCGTGGTGGAGGCGTCGCTGGTCCACGACGCGCTCAACGCCTTGTCGGTGGACCACCGGGCCGTGCTGATCGAGATCTACTACCGCGGCCACTCGGTCCACGAAGCCGCGACCAGGCTCGGCATCCCCGACGGCACCGTGAAGTCGCGGACCTACCACGCGCTGCGGTCGTTGCGGACCGAGCTGGAGAGCAGGGAGGTGCTGGGATGAGTGACCACGACCGCTACCGGGACCTCACCGCGGCCTATGTCCTCGGAGCGCTCGACCCCGGCGAGCGCACCGAGCTGCATGAGCACCTCCAGGCCTGCGAGCGCTGCCAGGCCGATGTGATCGACTTCGCTCCCCTTCCCGCTCTGCTCGGCTCGATCGAGGTGGACGACCTGGTGGAGCCCCCCACGCCCCATCTGGCCGATGCCGTCGTCGCCGAGGCCCGCGGCGAGCTGGAGCGCATCAGGGCCAGCCGTCGCCGATGGCGGACGATCGCCGCCGCGCTCGCCGGCGCCGCGGTCGTTGCCGTGGCCCTCGGTGTGGCGGCGATGGTGCTCGACCTCGACTCGGGGACCGAGCCCGAGCGTGACCGGATCGAGCTGGCGTTCGAGGCCGTCGCCGACACCACCGGCGACGTCGTGGTCGACGAGCGCGGCTGGGGAACCTATGTGCACCTGTCGTTCGAGGGGCTCCCCGAACGTGACCTCTACCGCCTCTGGGCCGTCGACCAGGCCGGCACCTGGCACGAGGCGGGGTCGTGGCTGCCGACCCCGGACCGCAGCGCCACCCTCGGCGGGTCGACCCACCTGCGTCCGGCGGAGATCGCGGTGCTGGTCGTCACCTCCGGCGACCGCGACGACGAGCTCGGCCGCGCGTCCTGACCGGACGCCGTCGTCGGGTAGGATCCTCCGCCATGGTTCGGCGCTGGTTGGCCCTCCTGGCGGCGGCGTTGCTCCTGCTCGTCGCCTGCACCGACGACACGAGCGGTGACGACGACGCTGACGGCGTCGCGGCCACCACGTCGTCCACCGCCGCGCCGCCGGAGACGACGACCGAGACGACGGCCGACGACGAGTACGACTTCGATCCGGGTTCCGGCGACCGGTCGAGCACGCATCGGGTGGTCGAGTCGCCCGAACCGGAGGTCACGGTCCTCGACGCGGGTGCGGAGCCTCGCCGCGAGCTCCGTCTCGTGTTCGTGCCTGGATCCGAGCAGTCGCTGACGATGCAGATGATGATGGCTCAGCAGCTGTTCGTGGACGGCGCGCCGGTCAACCCCGAGGTCGAGCTCACCTACACCTTCGACATCGCATCGAGGGTGGTCGAGGTCGACGACGGCTCGGCCACCGTCGAGATGACCTACACCGACTTCGACCTGGTCGATCAGGGGCCCATGGGTCCGGCCGAGGTCGCCCAGTTCGAGCGCACCATGGACGGGTTCATGGGTCTGTCGTTCTTCGTCACGACCAACGACCGCGGGGCGACCCTGCGGGTCGAGATCCCTCGAGACTTTCCCGCCACCGGGGTAGGCGGCGTCGACGACATGCTCCAGGAGTTCGACACCCCCTCGGTCCCTCTTCCGGTCGAGGCGGTGGGTGTCGGTGCCCGCTGGCAGGTCGAGCACGCGCCGGCCCCACTGAGCGACCTGCCGATGCCGACGGTCACCGAGGTCGAGCTGCTGGAGCTGCACGACGACCACGTCGTCATGCGCAACACCGCGGTGACCGCGATCGAGCCGTCGACGATCGACACGCCTCAGGGCAGCGTCGAGTTCCTCGACGGTGAGATCACCAACCGCGGCACCCTCACCTGGTTCTTCGACTCGGTCAACCCCGCCAGCGACATCGCCGGTGAGGGGGTCATGAGCTTCGTCGAGACGATGGGTAGCCAACAGGTCGAGGCCGAGCTGCACCAACGCATGCAGGTCACCTCCACGGTCCACGACTGACCGACCGAGCGCCGCGTCGGTGCACGGTCCCAGCCATCGCCGCGACAGGAGAAGGGATCACTCCGCGTTGCGGCGTAGGAAGTCGTCGAAGAGCGGCACGGTGAAGGCGGTATCCCCATGAGCTGGGCTGTAGATCATGCCCTTCCTGATGAGTGCCGACCGGCGGGGAGCGACCGACTCGACCTTCACAGCGAGCTCGGCCGCAATGTCGCCCGAGCGGTGCGGGCCCGGCCCGAGGTTCGCCATCGCCCGTAGGTAGTGCTTCTCGGCCGGAGTGAGGCGCTCCATGCGCACATGAAAGAAGTTCTCGTCGAGTGTCGCAGTGACCTCAGTTCGGACAGCCTCGACATCAGCAGCGGTAACTGTCGGCCCTGGGGCGGCGTTCCAGACGTGGTGGCCCCACTCCTGGAGGAAGTAGGGATAGCCCCGGGACTCGGCAAGGATCAGGTCAAGGGCATCATCGGTGTAATCGACACCAAGCTCGTCTGCCGGGACGGCGAGCACCGCCTTTGCGTCCTCGGCGGGCAGCGCCCCGATGGTCGGGAATTCGAACAGGCGCTCTGCGTAGGACTTCGCTTCGCCAGCAAGGCCGGGCAGCTGGGGTAGGCCAGCGCCGACGAGCACCACGGGCAGGTTGAGCTGGGTGGTCCGGTGAATCGCTGTGATCAGCGCACCAAGCTCGTCGCGGGCGAGGTACTGGACCTCATCGACAGCGAGAAGCAGCCCCGTGTCGTGCTGGGCGACGGCTTCCCCGGTTGCGACGAGAACGTCGGTGAGGTCCTCGGACAGCAGACCCGAGTCGCCGTGTCCGGCGAGCGGGTCAATGCCCAGCTGGATCGACACTCCGTCCGGGAGCGTCATCGTGAACGAACGCAGTACGGCCAGTGCCTTGTTCACCGCGGCTCGAGCCTGCCCCGTGGACATGCTGAGCAGGATCTTCCGGAGGCGTACTGCGAGCAGTCGAGCAAACCCCTCCGTCTCGGGAGCCTCCATGAACGCGACGGTGACGCCCTCCTGTTCGGCGATCTCAGCAAACCGGTTCAGCAGCACCGTCTTGCCGACGCCACGCAGACCGACGGGCATGTACGACTTGCCGGGACGATCGGTCATTGCTCGACGGAGTGCAATACCAAAGCCGTCGATGAGCTGGTCGCGACCCAGGAGCGCGGGTGGCCTGGTGCCTGCGCCGGGCCGGTATGGGTTGTCCAGACGGTCCATGGACCGATATTACTTCGTCTTATCGTTCTTACCATGCTGCACGATAAGGTCTGTTGAGTTCGAGCTGACCGACCGAGCGCCGCGTCGATCTCGCTCGCGTGCCCCAGATCTGCAACGATCCTGCTGGTACACCAACTCAGGGGGAGCAACCATGCCCGAGCAGAACGAAGCCGTCATCGTCGCCGCGACCCGTAGCCCGATCGGTCGGGCCAACAAGGGGTCACTGGTCGACAAGCGGGCCGACGAGATGATGGGCGAGATCCTCAACGCCTTGATGGACAAGGTTCCACAGGTTCCGAAGGAGGACGTCCAGGACATCCTCTGCGGCAACGTCGCTCAGGCGGGCGAGACCGGGTTCAACATCGCCCGCACCGCCAGCATCCTCGCCGGCTGGCCCCACTCGGTCCCGGGCCACACGGTGCAGCGCTTCTGCGCCTCGTCGTTGCAGGCGATCAGCTCGGCGGCCAACTCGGTCAAGGTCGGCGAGGGCGACATCTATGTCGCCTGCGGGGTCGAGAAGACGAGCCGCCCGCCGGCGCCCGAGGGCGAGCAGGGCGGCGGAGGAGGCGGTGGCGGCGGTGGCCGCGGCATCGGTCCCGGTGGGTTGAACCCGAAGCTGTTGCCGAACAACGACGAGGGCTTCCCCTTCGTCTACATCCCCATGGGGCTCACCGCCGAGAACGTGGCCGAGAAGTTCGGGGTCACCCGCGAGGACATGGATGCCTTCGCGGCGCTGTCCCAGCAGCGGGCGGTGGCCGCCCAGGAGAACGGAATCTTCGACTGGGAGATCACCCCGGTCACCAAGGACGACGGCACCGTGGTCACCAAGGACGACGGTCCCCGCCCCGGCAGCACCGCCGAGAAGCTGGCCGAGCTGAAGCCGTCGTTCAAGGAGGACGGGGTGGTCACCGCGGGCAACGCCTGCCCGCTCAACGACGGCGCCGCCGCGGTCATGGTGATGAGCCGGGCCAAGGCCGACGAGCTGGGACTCAAGCCGCTGGCCCGCATCGTGGCCACCGCCTACTCGGGCAACAATCCCGAGATCATGGGCGTGGCCCCGATCGATGCCATCAACAAGGTGTTGGCCCTGACGGGCATGTCGATCGGCGACATCGACTACGTGGAGCTCAACGAGGCGTTCGCCGCCCAGGTGCTCCCGGTGTGCGAGCACACCGGGATCGACATCGAGCGCCAGCTCAACCCCCACGGCGGTGCGATCGCGCTCGGTCACCCGTTCGGCATGACCGGTGCTCGCATCATGACCACGCTCCTCAACGACCTGCAGACCGAGGACGGCCAGTTCGGCATGGAGACCATGTGCGCCGCCGGCGGCATGGCCATGGCCACCATCATCGAGCGTCTCTAGGTCGCGACCGCTCGGCTCACCGCCGCCACCGCAGCAGCGCCTCTTGGGTGACGGTGGCGGCGAGCACACCGTCGCGAGTCCAGATCTGGCCCCGCGACAACCCGCGGGCCCGGCCGACGACGACCGGCTCGAGCCGGTAGAAGAGCCAGTCGTCGGCCCGGGCCGGCTGGTGGAACCAGATGCAGTGGTCGAGGCTGGCGGTCATCATCGACTCACGCCAGGCGTCGCCCTCGGGGCCGCCGATCGCCCGTCGGGCCGCGCCGAGTGGCCCGGTGTCGGACAGGAACGTGATGGCACAGGCGTGCACGAGCGGGTCGTCGGGCATGGGGTCGACGATGCGCACCCACCGGGAGCGGGCCTCGTCGAGATCGCCGGGGACATCGACCGGGCGGCTGTCGAGGTGCCGGTGGTGGGATCCCCGCCGCGAGCGGTCGGGTTCGACCGAGTCGGGGTCGGGCACCGCCGCGAGCGGTGACGGCGGCTGGAACACGCCGCCGTCTTCGTCGGCGTGGAACGAGGCGTCGAGGTTCAACACCGCTTCGCCGTGCTGGGTCGCCACCACACGACGGGTGGTGAACGACGAGCCGTCGCGGATGCGGTCGACGGTGAACACGACCGGGGTGCCGAACCGACCGGGTCGCAGGAAGTAGGCGTGCAACGAGTTCACCAGGTGCTCGGCCTCGACGGTGGCGCCGGCGGCCCGCAACGCCTGGCTGGCGACCTGGCCACCGAACAACCGACCCTCGCGCTCGCCCGGATCTGGTCCGCGGAACAGGTCGCGGTCGATCCGTTCCAGGTCGAGGACTGAGGTGAGGTCGTCGGTGGTGCCAGCCATGTCTGCGACAGCCTAGACATCGGCGTCGCCTGCTCCATCGGGGCGGCGCACCCCAGCCGGTACCGTGGGTGCGCATGGAGCACCTCGTCTGGCACGACCGCCCGCCGCTCGCCCGACCCGTGCTGATCGCCGCCTTCGAAGGCTGGAGCGACGCGGGCGACGCGGCCACCTCCGCGGTCGAGTTCCTGGCCGACCAGTGGGACGCCAGGCCGGTCGCCTCGATCGACGCCGAGGAGTTCTTCGACTTCACCGCCACCCGGCCACGGGTCGAGGTCGACGGGGCCGGTCAGCGCCAGATCATCTGGCCGACCAACGAGGTCAGTGCCGTGTCGGTGCCCGGCCCCGACACCGATGTGTTGTTGATGCTCGGCACCGAGCCCCAGCTGCGCTGGAAGACGTTCTGCCGTCAGGTCACCGATGTGGCCGCGGCCCTCGACGTGAGCATGGTGGTCACCCTCGGCGCCCTGCTGGCCGAGGTACCCCACACGCGGCCGACCTCGGTGATGGGCAGCACCACCGATCCTGGGCTGGCCGAACGGTTCGGCCTGCGGGCGTCGCGCTACCAGGGCCCCACCGGCATCACCGGCGTGCTCCACTGGGCCTGCCGCGACGCCGGGGTCCCCTCGGCCTCGGTCTGGGCGGCCGTGCCGTCCTATGTGCCGGGCGCTCCCTCGCCCAAGGCCGCCTTGGCGCTGGTGCTGCGAGTGGGAGCCATGCTCGATTCCTCCCCCGAGATCGGCGACCTGGAGCTGGCCTCGCTCTCCTACGAGCAGCAGCTCGACGAGCTGGTCCGCGAGGACGAGGAGACCATGGCCTATGTCACCCAGCTCGAGGAACGCTTCGACGACGAGGACGACGACTTCCCCACCGGGGTGTCGCTGGTCGAGGAGGTCGAGCGCTTCCTGCGCGACCAGCGCGGCGACTGAGCTCGATCCCTACTCGTGGCCCCACCAGGGAGATGAGCGTGGCTGGTCGAAGTGGGGACGAACCGCCTCGCCGCGGATGGCGCTGAACGCCAGGTCCCAGGTCTCCTTGTTGGCGGCGAGGGGTTCGGGCAGCTCGTCCTGGGCGAACCACCCGACGTCGTCGGTCTCGAGCGGGTGCGGCGACAGTGCTCCGCCGGTCGCGGTGCAGTGGAACAGCAACGAGTACAGCGGCACGCGGGTGAAGCCGAGCCGGAGCCCGTCGAGCACGCCGATGAGCGAGTGCACCTCGCACTCGATGCCGGTCTCCTCCAGCACCTCCTTCTGGGCGACCTCTGCAGGTGAGTATCCGATGTCGGCCCACCCGGTCGGGTAGAGCCACACGCCCGAGTCGGACCGCTTGATCAGCAGGATCTCGCCCGCGTCGTTGCCGACCACCGCCCCGATGGCCACCTTGGGGGTCTGGTACCCGGCGACGCCGTGGCCGACCGAGGCGATCCACTCGTGGACGAGGGTGTCGGCCTCGAAGTGGCTCCCCGCGGCCACCCGCATGTCGGCGGCGACCGACAACACCTCCTCGTAGCGCTCACGCTCGTAGAGGCTGTCGCTGAAGGCCAATCCGGTGCGGGCGATGCCGGCCAGGGCCTCGCTCCAGCGGACCAGGTCGTGGGGCGTGCACGACCCCCAGGTGGCCGGCGTGCCCTCGTCATCCATGGTTCGAGACTACCGACGCCCCGCGGCCCACGCGCTCAGGTGCGGGTGTCGAGCGCAGTGGTGATGGCCGCTTCGAGGCGGGCCAGCTCCGCGGGGTCGGTCACCTTCGCGCCATCGGCATCGAGCAGGTAGAACGAGTCGACGACCTCGTGCCCGAGGGTCTGGATCCGGGCGCTGCGGATGTCGTGTCCGAGCTCGGCCAGGGCGCTGGTGATGCGGTAGAGCACGCCTCGCTGCTCGGGGGTGTGGACCTCGACGACGGTGGCGACCTCGGAGATCTCGTTGTCGACGATGACCCGGGTGGGCTTGACGTGAGCGGCGCGCCGCTTGGTCGTCCTGGTGGTGCGGGCCCGCTGGGCCAGCTCGCCGGCGATGGCGAGGCGTCCGTCGAGGGCCGACTCGACGGCGACGAAGATGGCGTCCCAGTCGACCGGGACGGTGGGATCCGATGCCACCCGGAACTGGGCGATGGCCCGTCCCCGGTCGGACCAGGCCGAGGCGGCGAGCACGGTCGCCCCCTGCAGCGCGAGCGCTCCCGCCACCCGGCTGAACAGACCCGGGATGTCGGCGTCGACCACGGTGATGGTGTCGTCGTCGACCACGATGTGGCGCCCGCCCGACTCCATGAGGTCGCGGTCGGAGCCGGTGGGGAACCCCGGGGGGAGGATGTCGGCCAGGTCTCCCCCGGCGAGGAGATGGGCCGAGCGGGCGACCAGGGTGCGCACGAGCCCCGCCTTCCAGTCACCCCATGCCGCGGGGCCGGTGGCCAGCGAGTCGGCCTCGGTGAGGGCATCGAGCAGCCGCAGGACCCGCAGCGACCCGGCGGCCTCGGCGACGAGGGTCAAGGTGCCCTCGTCGGCCAGGTCGCGACGGGTGGCGACGTCGGGCAAGAGCAGGTGGTGGCGCACCATCTGCACCAGCATCTCGATGTCGTCGGAGGTGAAGCCCATGCGGGTGCCGATCGTGCGCACCATCTCGATCCCGACCTCGGTGTGGTCGCCGGGCCTGCCCTTGCCGATGTCGTGGAGCAGGGTCCCGACGACGAGCAGGTCGGGGCGGTCGACGCGGTCGGTGAGCGTCGAGGCGTTGACGGCCGCTTCGAGGAGGTGACGGTCGACGGTGAAGCGGTGGTAGGCGTTGCGTTGGGGCTTGCAGTGCACGCTGGTCCACTCGGGGATGATCCGGGCCCAGAGCCCGTGGTGGTCGAGCAGTTCGACGACCGGGATCGCCCCGCGGCCGGCCAGCAGCAGTTCGACGAACCGTTCACGCGCCTCGGTGGGCCAGGGCTCGGGCAGCGGAGGGACCTCGGCGAGCGTGTCGATCGATGCCCGGTCGATGGTGGTGCCATGCGAGGTCGCGGTCGCCGCGGCCCGAAGGGGAAGGACCGGGTCGGTCAGGTCGGCATCGGGGGTGACGGTGACCTCGCCGTCGCGCACGACCAGGCCGCCGCCGATCCAGCGGTCGCGGCTCACGAGTCGCCCGAGCGGGCCGGTGAGCGACGAGTCGATCCGCCTCCAGGTCTCGTCGCTGCGCCAGGCGATCGCCCGGGCGGCGGTGGCCACCGCGCGCATCAGGTCGTCGGCGTCGTCGTAGCCGAGGGCGGCGGCCACTCCGTCCTGTTCCTCGAGCAGGAGCCGGTCGCCCGGTCGGCCGGTGCGCCGGTGCAGCTCGACCCGCACCGACAACAGGGTGGCGTAGTGCTCGACGAGGGCGTCGTCGTCGCCTTCGAGCAGCACGCTGCGCGCCGCCTGGGCCCAGCGCAGGGCGTGCACGTCTCGCAGCCCGCCCCGACCCTCCTTCAGGTCGGGTTCGAGGAGGAACGCCACCTCGCCCGCCCGCTCGTGGCGCTGGCGGACCGACTCGGAGAGCTCGCCCAGCCAGCGCTTGGCCCGCTTCCGCCACCGTTCGAGCGCCGTGTCGCGCAGCCGGTCGGTGAGCGACTCGTCGCCCGCGAGGTGGCGGCAGTCGAGCAGCGAGGTGGCGGTGTCGAGGTCGCTGTCGGCCAGGCGCACCGCCTCGCCGACGGTGCGCACCGCGTGGCCGAGCTTCTGGCCGCTGTCCCAGATGGGGTACCAGAGCCGCTCGGCGATCTCGGTGATGTCGTCGCGGCCGTCGTGCAACAGCACCAGGTCGAGGTCGCTGCTGGGGCTGAGCTCGCCCCGGCCGTATCCACCGGTGGCGACGAGGGAGATCCTCTCGGGGACCGCCTCTCCGATCGCCCCGGCGAACAGCCCGGCCAGCCACCGGTCGGCGGTGTCGCTCAGCGCCCGGCAGAGGTCGGCACCGGCGACGTCGGGATCGGCGATGAGACGGTCGCGGTCATCGCGCACGACGGCTCAGGACCCGGTGTCGGGACCCGATGAGCGGGCGTCGTCGACGGCACGCTCGGCGACCCTGGCCGCGACGGCGATGGCGTCCCACACCCCGGAGAACGGAGGCGCGTAGGACAGGTCGAGGTCGACGACCTCGGTGACGGACATGCCCGCGGTGATGGCGGTGGCGGCGGTGTCGATGCGCTTGGCCGAGCCGTCGCCACCGACGATCTGGGTTCCGAGGAGCCGCCCGGTCTCGCGCTCGGCCACCATCTTGACGGTCATGGGACGGCTTCCGGGGAAGTAGCTGGCCTTGGAGTGGGTGTCGACGCTGACGGCGACGGTGCCGAAGCCGGCGTCGGCGGCCTCGACCTCGGTGAGGCCGGTGCGGGCGATCTCGGTGTCGCAGATGCGGGTGATGGCGGTGCCGACCACGCCGGGGAAGGTGGCGTAGCCGCCGCCGAGGTTCACTCCCGCCACCCGTCCGGCCTTGTTGGCCACCGTGCCGAGGGCCACGTGCACCGGTTGGCGGCTCACCAGGTGGAAGGTGTCGGCACAGTCGCCGGCCGCCCACACGCCGTCGATGCTGGTGCGCTGGCGGCGATCGACCTGGATGGCGCCTCTGGCGCCGGCCTCGACCCCGGCCTCGACCGCCAGACCGGCGTTGGGGGTGACCCCGATGCCGAGCAGGATGAGGTCGGCGGCGATGGTGGTGTCGCCGGCGACGACGGCGCCGGGTTCGAAGCCCGAGACCTCTTGGCCGAGTCGGACCGTGATGCCGCGGCGTTCGAGCTCGGGGACGATCAGGTCGGCCATGTCGCGGTCGAGGGTGCGCATGACCTGGGGCGCGGCGTCGATGAGGGTGACCTCGGCTCCCCACATGAGGAACGCCTCGGCCATCTCGAGGCCGATGTAGCCGCCGCCGACCACCGCGACCCTCCGGCACTTGCGGGTGCGGGCCAGGTCGAGCAGCTCCTTGGCGTCGTCGAGAGTCTGCACCCCCCGCACGTTGTCGAGGTCGATCCCCGGCAGCGGGGGGCGGATGGGCCGGGCCCCGGTGGCGACCACCAGTTGGTCGTAGCCGATCTCGATGGTGCGACGGTGCTCGTGGTCGCGCACCTCGACCCGGCCGCGGTCGAGGTCGATCCCCATGGCCTCGTGGCGCATGCGGACGTCGATGCGCAACCGGTCGCGGAACTCCTGGGGTGTGCGCATGACGAGGTCGTCGAGCGATTCGACGGCGCCGCTGACCACATAGGGGATGCCGCAGGCCGCGTAGCTGGTCCAGTCGCCCTTCTCGAGCACGACGATCTCGAGGTCGGGTCGGCCGCGGCGCGCCTGCGATGCCGCCGACATCCCTGCCGCGTCTCCTCCGATCACCACGATGCGCTCAGCCATGCCCGGGATGGTACCGCCCGGATCGCCCCTGGCCCTGGCCCTGTGCCGGGGCGAGCCGAGCTGGCAGACTGGCGCGATGGCCGTGCGCGAGGACTGTCGGCACTACTCGACCCGCACCACCGCCGACGGCGTGGTGCAGCGCTGCCGCGTCGACGCCAACGAGGACATGCCCTTCGCCTGTCCCGAGCACTGCCTGTTCTTCGAACCCCGGTCGCTGGGCGACAGTGGCTGGCAGCGGTTCGATCAGGGCGAGCGCTGAGGTTCAGCGGCGACCTTCGGCGCGCCGCCGCGCCAGGTGCACATAGGCCTTGGCCGCGCCCCATGCCATCCCCGGTTCGTGCAGGCGGGGGTCGACGTCGGCGAAGTTGGCGGGAGCAAGTCCGTAGTGGTCGTTGGGCATGAGCCGTTCGTCGACCTCGTCGCGGACGATCCCCGGCACTCCGGCTGCCTCGAGCACCCGGGTGGGGAAGCGGACCGCGTCGCGCAGCACCGACAGGGGCGGCACGCGCTGGTCGTCGATGTCGAGCCGCAGCAGCTCGATGATCTGTGGGCCGACCTCGGCCTGCGCCTGCTCGCCGGCGGCCTCGGCCTCGTGCCGGATCTCGGCGGGGACCTCGCCGGACCACTGGATCATGCGAGCTTCGACACAGCCGACGACCCATCCCGGCAGCGCGTCGACGATGCCCGCCGCCAGCTCGTCGGCGTAGCGGGCCAGCGCCGCTTCGGGGTCGTCGTCGTCGCTGCTCACCGCTCGAGGGCGGCGTTGAGGTTTCCCGAGCGCAGCCCTTCGAGGTCGACGGTGACGTAGCGGTACCCCGCGGCCTTCACCGCGGCCACCACGTCGGCGCGATGGGCCACCATGCGGTCGAGCGTGTCGACGGGTACCTCGATGCGGGCGGTGTCGTCGTAGTGGCGGACCCGCAGCTCGTCGAACCCGAGGCGACCGAGGGCGGATTCGGCCCGTTCGACCCGGCTCAGCACCGACACCGAGACCGAAGTGCCGTAGGGGATGCGCGACGCCAGGCACGCCGCGGCGGGCTTGTCCCAGGTGCGCAGGCCCAGCGACCGGGAGGCCTCGCGGACCATGGTCTTGGTGAACCCGGCGTCGACGAGGGGGAACACCGCTCCCGCCTCGGCCGCGGCTCGTTGCCCCGGCCGGTGGTCGCCGAGGTCGTCGACGTTGACGCCGAGGGCGACGGTGGATCCGGCCTCGACGGCGATCGGGGCCACGGCACGCATCAGGGCGTCCTTGCACCAGAAGCAGCGGTCGCCGTCGTTGCGACGGTAGGCGATCTGGTCCATCTCGTCGGTCTCGACCTGGAGGTGAGGTAGGCCCCACTCGGCGGCCAGGGCGACGCACTCGTCGCGCTCGTCGGCGGGCAGCGATGGCGACACGGCGGTGACGGCGACGGTTCGTCGCGGGCCGAGGGTGTCGAGGGCCATGTAGGAGAGGAACGCCGAGTCGGCTCCCCCGCTGAAGGCGACGTGGAGCCGTTCGTGGCCCGCGAGCACCGCGGCCAGCCGGTCGGTCGCCGCGGCCAGATCGGCGGCGGCGACGAGCTCAGGCTGCATCGCCGACCTCGATCCGCAGCCGCTTGTTGCCCTTGCCCTTCGACTCGGTCTTGGTGACCCGGACGGCGCCGACCTCACCGGTGGAGCGCACGTGGGTGCCGCCGTCGGCCTGCTTGTCGAGGCCCACGATGTCGACGATGCGGATCTCGGTGACCGAGTCGGGGATGAGGCTCACCTTGGTGCGGATCAGGTCGTCGTCGAGGACGGCCTCGTCGCGGGGCAAGAAGGTGACCTCGATGGGACGGTCGGCGATGATCTCGTCGTTGACCAGGCGCTGGACCTGGTCCTTGAACCCCTCGGGCAGGGGGTCGAACTCGAAGTCCATCCGGGCGGCGAGCGGTTCCATGTTGGCGCCGGTGACCGGCACGTTCCACTGCTTCCAGATCACTCCGCAGAGGATGTGCAGGGCGGTGTGGGTGCGCATGAGCTTGTGACGGCGGTCCCAGTCGATCTCGCCGTGGATCGTGTCGCCCACCGACGGCAGGCCTGCGCCCTCGCCGACGCTGTGCCACACGGTGTCGCCCTCCTTGACCACGTCGGTGACCCCGAGCAGGCCGAGCATGCCGGTGTCGTGGGGCTGGCCGCCGCTGGTGTAGTAGAAGGCGGTGCGGTCGAGGGCGACGCGGTTGGCATCGGGATCGACGTCGGTCACGGTGGCGTCGAACTCGCGCAGGTAGGCGTCGCGGAGGAACAGCAGGTCGGTCATCGCCGCCATTCTGCCCGCTGTGCGCCCGCCACTACACCTCGTGGTTGGGCGGTGGTACTCGACAGACCCCGAGAGCCGGACGAGAACGCGGCAAAAGGGCAAGACCTCAGCGCAGCGCAAAGGTGCAGACGAACTCGTCATCGCGGGGCCATGGGCGCCGCCGCCTGTCCGCTCCGAGCTGGTCGTTCAGCGCTAGCATCGCCCGGTTATCGCCGTCCACAAACGAGGTCACCCGAGCGAATCCCCGGTCCCGAGCCCATCGGAGCACTTGTTCCTTGGTGGCGCTCCCCAGGCCCTTGCGCCTGTGATCAGTCGCTACCGCAAGGACGCTGCTCCATACCCACCCTTCCTTCGGGTAGTCGGTGTACCACGTGGCGATCGTGACCAGCTCGTGCTCGATCCATCCGCCTATGGCGAAGTGATCGTCTCTAGTCCCGATCGCGTCGGCAACCTCGTTTCGAATCGCGTCCTCGACGTCAAGTGCCCACGGCTCACCGACCGCCGCGCACCGAAACCGACGCAGCTGGTCTCGGTGCTCTGACCCGAGAGGGTGAAACTCTAGCTGGGTCAGCAGTGTTGCCGGGGCCGCCACACCGGCAGGTCGTCGGCCTCGATCTCCTTGAGGAGGGCCTCGTCGTCCGCGGACAGGTCGGTCGGAGGGTAGGAACTGAACCTGGTTGGCCGGTTGCGACATTCCACGCGATCTAGCCTCAGTTGGATCGCGTCAAGACTGTGCGAACCTACTGATCGTACGGCGGTGATAACTCGGTTGGCTATCCGCGCCGCTTCGCTGCGCTTGCTGAAACCTGGATGGTGAGAGCCGGACACAGCCATATCCACACCTTGGATTCTGGCGTAGTGAATTGCGGTTGTACAGCACCTTGACCGAGTGTTTGGGTTTGTCACGCCACTACACCTCGTGGCCGCGTCGGGTGGGAGAGACTGGTGGGATGGCCGCCGATGGTGACGCCGACCGGAACGAGATCCCGCTCGCCTATGACCGGCTCGGCAGCCGGCTCGTCGCCATCGGGCCGCACGAGGTCGACCACGACCTGAGCGGCGGGAGACCGATCCGGCTCGGCCGGTTCGACCTCGGCTACGGCATGCTGGGCAGCCGCCTGGAACGCATCGGTGACCTCACCCTCTCCTACGACCACGCCGGCAGCCGGCTCCGGAGGGTGGGCGAGTGGACGCTCGACTACGACCGGTGGGGCAGCAGGCTCCGGCGGATCGGCGACCACGAGATCGGGTACCGGAGGCTCGGGTCACGTGCCCACCGGATCGGCGACCTGACGATCAGGCACGGGTTCGCGGGGTCGCGTCCCGAGGGCATCCGGTCCCCGCGCTCCGAGCTGAGCGAGGACGAGGTCATCGTCGTGTTCGTGGTGCTCCAGCTCCAGGAGCGATCGAAGCCGAGCGACTGACCGGCCGAGGGGGCTGTTCCAGGGTTTTCTGCAAGGACCGGGCTCCTTCGCGCTCTCACTCGTGAGCACCCGAAGGAGGAGTCCCGATGGACCGTCACCCACGAGTCATCGTCAGCCTGTTCGCCGCGATCGCCGTGCTGGCCGTGAGCTTCGGCACCGGCATCGCCCTCGGTGCCGGCGGTGGAGGCGACACCCCGGATCGAGCGGCGCCGGTCGACGCGGCGCCAACGCCGACGACGGTCGGATCCGCCCCATCGACATCCGAGGGGCCGATCTCCGACCCAGCACCCGAGCCGGCCGACGAGCCGGCACCTGAACCGACACCTGAACCGACACCCGAGCCGACGCCTGAACCCGCACCGGTGCCTGAACCCGCACCGGTGCCCGAAACGATCCCCGGGCCGATGCCCGAGCCGGTGCCCGAACCGACACTCGACCCCGACGGCGGCGGGACCACGACCTCGGCGTTCAGCCACGAGCTGGAGATGACCGTGCACCCCTACCTCACCCGGGCCGACCATCCCGACCTGCGGTGCGATCCCGGGTTCCTCACCCCCGATGCGCTCCCGCTGGTCGTCACGACCAGCCGTCCCATCACGACCGGCCACATCACCGTCGGCCCCACCACCGAGAGCGACGGGGTGGTCCTGCGCCACCAGATCTCTTCGACCGAGGAGCAGCGGGCCGGCTGGACCCTGGGGGTCGCCCTGTCGGGCGAGGAGCCGCCGGCCGGTCTCGAGCGGGGAGTCCATCACTGCGCCCGCATCCCCCACGACCTGGGTGGGGGGCACGGACGGCTGGTGGAGGGCTCGGTCGTCACCCTCGAGATCGAGGTGGTCGACCTCGACCTGAACCGCACCACCCGCCGGCACTCCTTCGTGGTCCGAGACCTCGACGACGTTCCGAGCGACCCTCCCCCGATCGAGCTCGAACCGATGGGCTGGAACACCCTCGAGGTCCAGGTGCCGAGGAAGGCTCCCGATCCCGGGACGACCCGGCGCACCATCGTGTTCGCTGAGCGGGCTCCCGACGATCGCTCGACGACGTCGTGTCCCGGGTATCCGCCCTTCGACACCTACGACCCCGGCGACTCGTCGCGGGCCGAGCCTCGACCGATCGACACCGATGTCATCGCCGATCCCGACTACGACTACCACCGTGGGTTCGACCACGAGGAGGTGTGGCAGCTGTCGCTGCGCGAGGGCGAGCCCCAGGACGTCTGCGTCTACTGGTGGGACGGCGGCGACGTCGAGCGCGAGGCCTGGCGGGTGACCCCGCCGAACCAGCTGCGGGTGCGGGCCCGGGTCGCACACGTCGAGGACCACGTGGGCCGAGGGCTGGAGACCGGCGACTTCGGGGTCCACCCCGTCGGCTTCGAGGGGTGCCGGGACGAGTCGCTGCCCTGGGGCGACGTGGACGGCGACGAGTGGTCGCCGCCGAGCGGTGCCTGGATCTGCGACAGCGACGGTCGCCCGCTGCGGCCCGACACGGTCGCCCTCGAGGTCGTTCCCGAGCGGCTCGACTACCACCTCGACCCGGTGCGGGTCCCGCTGGTCGAGCCCGGAGGCGATCCGGTGCGGCTCCGTGGCTGCATCGGCCTGGCCGGCTTGGCCCGCCACTGTCCCGAGCGCACGATCCAGCGCACCGTCGACCTCGAGGTCGTGTCCGGGCTCTGCGGAGGCACCGGTGGCTGCAGCCCGCCGACCGAGACCTGGTTCCGGGTCACCGTCGAGTTCGACCTCTACGACGGGCCGAGCAGCGCCGGCGCCGAACCCACGGCGTGGGGGGACATGACCCTCGTCGAGTCGACCTGGTGACCGCAGCGGAAGGAGCACCATGTCGTGTCTGCACCCGACGGACCGCCGGAACCTAGCGTGGGGGTTCGGTCCAGACCATGAACGAGGACGACACCGAGCTCGCCGTGGCGGCCGCGGCCGGAGACCGGGATGCGCTGGCAGGCATCTACGACCGGTATGCGGACCGCATCCACGACTTCGCCACCTCGATGCTGCGGGATGCGGACGAGGCCGCCGACGTCACCTCCGAGACGTTCCTGCGGGCGTTCGAGCGGTTGGGCCAGCTTCGAGATCCCGCGAAGCTCAAGTCCTGGCTGTTCGCGGTCGCCCGTCACGAGGCTCTGGCCCGGATCCGGGCCCGCCAGCGCACCACCCCGACCGAGGAGGTGGGTGAGGTGCCGGCGCCCGATGCCGAGGCCGAGCTCACCTCGGTCGAGCGTGCCGACGACGAGCAGGAGCTGCGCCGGCTGGTGTGGGAGGCCGCCGACGGTCTGAACGAGCGCGACCGGACGGTGCTCGAGCTCCACGTCCGCCAGGGGCTCGTGGGCCAGGAGCTGGCCGACGCGATCGGCGACACCGAGAACGGCGCCAACGTGGCGCTGCACCGGACCCGGGCCCGGTTCGAGCGTGCGGTCGGTGCGCTGCTGGTGGCCAGGCGGGGTCGCCGGGACTGCCCGGAGCTGGCGAAGCTGCTCTCGGACTGGGACGGCACCTTCGACACCCTGGTGCGCAAGCGGGTGGCCCGCCACGTCGAACGGTGCGAGGTGTGCGACCGGCGGCGCAAGGCGCTGGTCAGTCCGTTCGCGCTGATGGCGTCGGCCGCGGTGGCCCCGGCCCCGGCGGGGCTGCGCGATCAGGTGCTCGAGCGGGTCGAGCACATCTCCCACGTCGCGCGGCTCCCGCGGGGCTGGCGCCGCGACGGGTTCCCGCCGCCGATGCCCGGCAACCGCCGGAGCCGGCGAGCCGCGGTCGCGGCGACGGTGACCGCGCTGGTGGTCCTCTTCGCGGCCGGGGTCGTCACCGGCGTCCTCGTGGAGTTCGGCGACGAGGACGAGCTCCCACCGGTGGCCACGTCGACGTCCACCACCGTGGCGCCGACCACCACTGCCCCCACGACGACCACCGAGCCCACGACGACCACCACGACGACCGAGCCCCCCAGCACGACGACCGAACCGACCACCACGACGACCGACCCTCCCCCGCAGACGACCACCACCACCACTGTTGCCGACACCCAGGAGCCGACCATCGGGGAGGTGACGGCGGACCCGCAACAGATCTGGGAGGACGGTGGCCCCGCGGTGTGTGACGGCATGCCCCGCACCTCCGCCGTCGAGGTCGCCGTCACCGACGACAGCGGGGTCGAGTCGGTCACCCTCACCTGGCAGGTGGGCGGCGAGGCGGCGACGGTGCCGATGCAACCGTCCGGAGGGTCGTGGACCGCGACGGTCGGGCCGGTGTCCGACGACACCATCCCCTTCGGTTCGACCGAGCCCGTGGGCCTGGTCGTGCACGCGGTCGACGGTGCAGGCAACGACTCCACCCAACAAGGAGACTCGGGGACCCTGCTGCTCAACGACTG